>JBARMK010000221.1:0-15203 GCA_049802395.1 Candidatus Angelobacter sp. | reverse complement strand
AGCAACGGCTTTAACAACTCCCACTGCACATCAGTCAGATCCATGCTACTGATCTGCCTGCAAACTCAACTTTTCACAATTACTTACTTTGATTCGTATTTATGAGATAGGTTCAAGTCACAACATCTTAGGTTTAAAACAACAGGCGAACGCAGGCTAGGAACTTCGTCCTACGGCTATGCGGATTTTCCAGCAACATAGTCATAGGACACTACCAAATAATTTAAAAGCTTGACATTCCGCGGAGTGGAACTTAATATTATGACAAGTTCTGGCAAAAAGCCGAAGCCTTTAAAGCCGTCCGAGGTCAAGGAGATAATTCTTGAAGCGCTTGGTGATGAAGGCTCTTATCGCGAGCAACCACTCTCCCTCCATGCGCGATTCGATCATCCCGAGCGGCAAATAGACCTCAATGATGTGCTATATGGCCTGAAACAGCAGTGGGCTTCGTGTAATGTTGATGGATTCGATGAGGACAACTGGCAGTGGAAATACAAAATCAAAACCCGGGACATCGAAGGGCGGGAATTCACGATCATTCTTGCATTGGAGCCTGCCGTCAAGAAATTTACTGTGATTACGAGATGGCCAGATGACTGATCGTCATCATGACTGTACCAGGAATCTGAAGCAACATATTGCCACCCATGCCAAGCCTTATCACTTTCTAGATTCAGGCTTGCTGAATGTCTATCTCATCGGAGTCAAATATTGGACTTGTTCCGAATGTGGGACACAATCGGCCGAGATTCCGGCGCCTGAACAACTGATGAACGTCATCGGCGAATCCGTAGTCATGAAACCAGGCATGCTGACTGGCCATGAGATCAGATTTCTTCGCAAGCGGGTCGGTAAAAAGGCGGCTGATTTCGCTGCGCTCATCAATAAAACTCCCGAGCATTTCTCCAAACTGGAAACCGGGGGACTTCCGCTGCAGGAGCCCACTGACAAGCTCATCCGGCTCACCTACGGACTCTTGAGCGGGGACAAAGGATTGCTCACCCGGTTAGCCCCCAAGGTCGAGGAATGGCTGAACGCAATTGTTCCGAGCAAGAAACAGCCCGAGAGTATTCGGATCAAAAAGGCCGGCAAATCTTGGTCAATGGGTTCCTAGCCATCGACTTACTTCTATAATTACGCCCAATGAACTTCTCTGAACTCTTGGGGGGACTGGGAGTCTCGCGCAGCGGCGGCGATCCGCAAATTCTGGGTCTGGATTACAACTCCCGCCGCGTTCAACCGGGCTGGGCCTTTGTAGCCATGCAGGGCGAAACCAGTAACGGCAATCGATACATTGATGCCGCACTGAAAAATGGCGCCGTTGCCGTGGTAACAGATTCCGCGTCGGAGCAGCCGCGCCAGCACGTTCCCTGGTCGGTAGTGCCTCACGGGAGGCGCGCACTGGCGGGCATGAGCGCCAACTTTTACTCGCATCCTGCGGAGAAACTCAAAATTATCGGCATCACTGGAACCAACGGCAAAACCACAACCAGCTTTCTTTGCGAGTCAATCCTCCGCCATTGCGGCAGGCGGCCGGCGCTGATTGGGACCATTGAATATCACGTTCCTGTGCGCGAACAGGCGGGACATTCGTCGACGGCAAAGCCGTTCAAGACCTTGCCTTCGCCCCACACCACGCCGGAGTCGCTGGAGCTGAACCAGGTTCTTGCTCAAGCCGTTGAGGGTGGAGCCACCCACGCCGTCATGGAGGTATCATCCCACGCGTTGGCGCAGGAGCGTGTGTGGGGCGTTCCGGATGAAGTAGCGGTCTTTACCAACTTGACCCGCGACCACCTTGATTACCATGGCGACATGGATAGTTATTTTGGGGCCAAGAGCATTCTGTTTTCGGGGTGCGGAACCAGCCCCCCCCGAGTTGCGGTGATTAATGCAGACGATGGATACGGAAACAGCCTGGCGCAGAATGCAAAGAGCGGCAGCGAGCAGATCATTCTCTATGGCATCAAGAACGGCGATTTCCGGGCCACTGATATCGACCTGACGCCGGAGGGGACGGCGTTTGAGTTGATCACGCCGACGGCTCGAACCAGGATCGAGACCTCTCTCATCGGCGGCATCAACGTTTATAACATTCTTGCTGCAGCAGCGACTACGTTGGCCTGCGGCTGTTCTCTCGCTCAGATTGCTGAAGCCATCCGCTGCTTCAAGCAGGTGCCAGGGCGTTTTGAGAAAATGGATTGCGGCCAACCTTTTACAGTGGTTGTCGACTACGCGCATACGGATGACGCTTTGCGCAATCTTACCGCCATCGCACGCGATTTTGTGCGGCGCGGAGCAAAGCCGGGCCGAGTGATCACGGTCTTTGGCTGCGGCGGCGACCGTGATCGCGCCAAGCGACCGCTCATGGCGGAAGCCGCCGGCCAGGGCAGCGATTTTGTGGTGCTTACCTCCGACAATCCGCGCAGCGAAGATCCCCACCAGATCATTGAAGACGCTCTGCCGGGCCTGAAGAAAACCAATACCCGCTTTGAGGTTGAACCGGACCGCAATAAAGCAATACGACTGGCGCTGGCCACAGCCGCCTCCGGCGATATGGTTTTAATTGCCGGCAAGGGGCATGAAAAAGTTCAAATCACGCGCGAAGGTGTCTTCCCTTTCGATGATGTACATGTCGCGCAGGAAGCGTTACAACAGATGGGCTACGGGAAAGACGGAGACGCACGATGAAACTTCCGCTGTGGCGGATCGCCGAGTTTGTGGGGGCCAAGGGTGAGCGCGACCAGGACGCGGTTGCCATGGGCTACTCGATTGACTCGCGCACGCTCAACCCTGGCGACCTCTTTATTGCCATTACCGGCGAGCATTTTGACGGCCATAACTATGTTGCAGCGGCGATGGAAAAGGGTGCTGTAGGCGCCATTGTTCAGGCGGGCAAGACAGCGAACGGCGAGCCGCGCCGGTTGCTGCAGGTGGAAGATCCCATCAAGGCGCTGCAATCGCTGGGCGCCGCGGCGCGACGGCTGTGGGGCAAACCGCTGCTGGCAGTGACTGGCTCGGCCGGCAAGACGACTACCAAGGAAGTCCTGGCGGACATTCTGGCGACACGCTTTCGCGTGATGAAGAGCTCAGGCAATCTCAATAACCACATCGGAATGCCGCTGCAGTTACTGAAGCTGGAAGCCGAGCACGACGTCGCCGTAGTGGAAATGGGCATGAACCATGCGGGAGAAATCCGCGCCCTGGGAACGCTGGCCCAACATGATCTTGCGGTCGTCACGACTGTTGCGCCGGTACATCTGGAGTTCTTTGCATCCCTGTCAGAGATTGCTCGCGCGAAATACGAGATCATTGAGGCGCTGCATTCGGGCGGCGTGGCCGTCTTAAACGCCGATGACGACTATGTATGCCAGTTCGGCCGCGACTTCAAAGGCAAGGTTGTGACTTTCGGCATCCGGCGCGCCGCAGACGTGAGCGCGCAGAAGATCAAGCTGAACGGAGCGGAAGGATCGACGTTTGAGTTGGTGGCCGGTAGCGTACGCGAACCGGTGACTTTTCCGCTGGTGGGCGAACACAACATCTCCAACGCTCTGGCTGCCGCGGCGGGCGCCATGGAACGCGGAATCACGCCGTCGCAGGCGGCGGTTGCGCTCTCAAACATCCGTCCGCCGGAAAAGCGCGGGCAGGTGCTGCAAATCGGCGGAGCGACCATCATTAACGACTGCTACAACTCCAACCCGCGGGCGCTGATGGCGATGATCGACACGCTGGCCAGCATGAAGGCGGAGCGGCACATCCTGATTGCGGGCGAGATGCTGGAATTGGGCGCTACGGCGGAAGTGCTGCATCGCGAATCCGGCATGCACGCGGCAGCAAAGAAAATCGACCTCGTAATCGGTGTGCGTGGGCTGGCAAAGTCACTGGCGGAGGCGGCCTGCGGCGGCGGAACGCAAGCCCAGTTCGTGGAAACCGCGGACCAGGCAGGAGAATGGCTGGCTGCTAACCTGCGGCCGGGCGATGCGGTCCTGCTCAAAGCTTCACGCGGGGTAAAGCTGGAGCGCGCGCTGGAGATGTTGCAGAAAAAGGTTCCCACGAAATAGTTTTTGGCCGGCCTCGCCGCAAACGCCGATGATTGTAAGTTACAACCAATATGCTGCCTGATGCGTGTACATTGATTTAGCGGAGGAATATTGCTTTACTGGCTTCTTTATCAACGTTTATTTGCTCACTTTCCTCCGTTCCGCATTTTTCGTTACGTCACGTTCCGCACTGCTTTTGCCAGCCTGACGGCGCTGTTCATGGGATTGATCGTGGGGCCGGCGATCATCCGCCAGTTGCGCGACTTTCAGATCGGCCAGTACATCCGCGAGGAAGGTCCCAAAGGCCATCAGAAAAAGGCAGGCACGCCCACCATGGGCGGCGTGCTGATTACGATCGCCGTCATTGTTCCGACTCTGCTATGGGCCGACCTTTCGAACACCTATATTTGGCTGGCGGTTTTCTCCACCATCGCATTCGGCGCCATTGGTTTTGCCGATGACTACATCAAAGTTATTCGCAAGCGAAACCTGGGGCTGACGGGCCGCATGAAGCTGGCGCTGCAGTTCCTGGCTGCGGGGCTGGTGGGAGTCACACTCGTCACTCTCACGGCCTCAAGGCAGTACTCCACCCATCTGATGGTGCCTTTCATCAAGCAATTCCGTCCTGACCTGGTGATTGAGGGCCTGCGACACTATCCGCATCTCTGGTGGCTGGCGTTCACGCCGTTTGTGCTGTTTGTGATGCTGGTGCTGGTTGGCTCCAGCAACGCGGTGAATCTCACGGACGGGCTCGACGGCCTGGCCATTGGCTGCACGGTCATTGCCGCCGGTGCTCTGACCGTCCTTACTTATCTGAGCGGACACGCCGTCTTCTCAGAATACCTGGAGCTGCAAAAGATGCCGCAAGTGGCAGAGTTGACCGTCTTTTGCGGGGCCATGGTGGGTTCGAGCATCGGCTTTCTCTGGTACAACGCGCACCCGGCCGAGATCTTTATGGGTGACGTGGGTTCGCTGGCGCTGGGCGGCGCTATCGGCACCGTGGCCATCATCATCAAGCAGGAGCTGCTGCTGCCATTTATCGGCGGCATCTTTGTGCTGGAGGCGCTCTCAGTCATCATCCAGGTGGCGTCATACAAGCTGCGTAAGAAGCGCATCTTCAAGATGGCGCCGCTGCACCACCATTTTGAACTGGTGGGCTGGTCGGAATCCAAGATCATTATCCGCTTCTGGATCGCGGCCCTGATCTTTGCCCTTTTCGCGCTGACCACGCTGAAGCTTCGTTAGGTCGACGATCACAAAGAAATTTACACAAGAGTGCCTTAAACCATACGCTCTGAAGCGCACGAATCGTGGCACAATGGTGCGAGGCCTGATCAATACATGGAGTTGAAGAACAAAAGAGTCCTGGTGGTGGGATTGGGACGCTCCGGCGTGGCCTCCGCCATTTTTTTACAGGACCATGGCGCCAAGGTCATTGTTTCCGACTCCAAGAGCGAAGCCCAGCTACAAAAAGAAGTACCGGCATTGCTGGACCGTGGGATCTCGATTGAGACCGGTCAGCACGGCGAACGCACCTTCCGCGACCAGGACCTGATCGTTGTGAGCCCGGGCGTTCCGTCTGACCAGCCGCAGCTTCAGCATGCGCGTTCTCTGGGCATTCCCGTGATCGGCGAGGTTGAACTAGCCTTCCGCTTTCTTCAGGGCAAGGTGCTGGCCATCACTGGATCCAATGGCAAGACCACCACGACCACGCTGGTGGGAGAGATCCTGGCAAAGAGCGGAAAGAAAACGCTGGTGGGCGGCAACATTGGAACACCGGTGATTTCGCTTGCTGGCCAATCGACGAAAGACAGCCTGGTTGTACTGGAGACTTCGAGCTTTCAACTGGAGAGCATCCAGCAGTTCTGCCCTTGGATCGCCGCGATCCTGAACATCACGCCGGACCATCTTGATCGCCATCACACGTTTCAGGCTTATGTGGACGCAAAAGCAAGGATATTTGAGAACCAGAAAGCCGCTGACTTCGCGGTGCTGAATGCTGACGACCCGACATGCGTCGCGCTGAAAGATAAGGTCAAAGGTCCACTGCTTTGGTTCAGCCGCAAGCAAAATGTGGAGAACGGCGCTTTCCTGAAAGACAATCAGATCATCTTCCGCCAAAACAGGCAGGAGCAGGCGGTGCTGGGCCGGGCTGATATCCAACTCAAGGGTGAGCACAACCTGGAAAATGTGCTGGCCGCGGTGTGCATGACCATGCTTGCCGGCTGTACGCCGCAGCAGGTACGCGATGCTGTTCGGGAGTTTCGTGCGGTGGAGCACCGGCTGGAGCTGGCGGCCACTATCAACGGCGTTACCTTTTACAACGACTCGAAGGCCACAAACGTCGATGCAACGGTCAAGGCGCTGGAATCTTTTCCCGGAAACATCCACATCATTCTTGGCGGCAAGGACAAGGACAGCGACTACTCTATGCTGGTCCCGCTGCTTCGGGAGAGAGCCAAGCGCGTCTACCTGATCGGCGCGGCTTCCGACAAAATTGCCGCGCAAATCCAGAATGCTACTGCTATCGTTCGTTCCGGCACGCTGGAGCGTGCAGTCCGACAGGCCTTTGACGCCGCCAAACCCGGCGACGTGGTCCTGCTGGCGCCGGCATGCGCCAGCTTCGATCAGTTTGAAAACTACGAACACCGCGGGCGCATCTTTAAGGACCTGGTGCAATCGCTCATCCCTGTGGCCACGGGAGACAGAACCTAGTGGCCAAGCGGGTCGGCATTGATAAATGGCTGTTCGGCTCGACTTTGTTACTGGTTGGAATTGGCGTTTTGATGGTTTTCAGCGCGTCCGCCGTGATGGCGGGTGAAAAGTTTGGCTCGCCTTATCATTTCTTTTTCCGTCAATTGGGCTGGGCGATAGCTGGACTGGCGGCCATGACCATGGCCATGAATGTGGACTATCGCCGCTGGAAGAAGCCGGCCATTGTTTTCGCTGTTTTGGGTGTGACCACGCTGCTGCTCCTGGCGGTCTTCTTTCTTGATCGCTCGCACAACACGCATCGCTGGATCAAACTGGGCGGTTTCATGTCTTTCCAGCCATCTGAGTTGGCCAAGCCCGCGCTCATTCTGTTTCTGGCATTCTTTCTGGATGCCCGCGCCAAGTCCATGGACGACTGGCGACACACGCTGCTGCCCGCGGTAGTCCCGGTATTCCTTTTTGCCGCGCTGATCATGAAAGAGCCTGACCTGGGCACCGCGCTGGTGTGCTTGGCCGTTGCGGGCGCGATTCTGTATGCTGCGCGCATGCGGCTGCGCTATTTCGCTTACGGGCTGGTCCCAATTGTCCCGGTGCTTTGCTACATGCTGTTTTTTGTGCCCTGGCGGCTTGCTCGCATTCTGGTCTTTATTCATCCTGAGCGTGATCCCCAGGGAATCGGCTTCCACATCAATCAGTCCTTGATCGCAGTTGGCACCGGCGGCGTTACCGGCATGGGATTGATGGAAGGAAAACAAAAGCTCTTTTATCTTCCCGAGCCGCACACCGATTTTATTTATGCCGTGACGGCGGAAGAACTGGGGCTGATTGGGGCGGTGCTGATTGCCGTGCTGTTTCTGGTCTTCGCCTGGCGTGGTTTTCGCGCCGCGCTGCGCTCACGCGACAATTTTGGCCGCTACATTGCCCTGGGCGTAACCATTATGATCGTGGTGCAGGCCTTCTTTAACATCAGCGTCGTTCTGGCATTGCTCCCTACAAAGGGAATTCCTCTGCCGTTCATTTCCTATGGCGGCTCGTCACTCTTCGTGATGCTGGCCAGCGTGGGCGTCTTGCTGAACATCAGCCAGCAAACGGAATGACCGCGAGAGCGAGTTTGTCCCTTGCGGCAAATCGTATTCAGGAGTCGATTGGATGCGTCACCGTTTTCTATCGCGATGTGGTTGTTGTCTCCCCCGCAAGCGCGCGATGACATGAACGCGATTTGACGCGCCTTCCAAAAATCCGACGGATGCTTCCCGGAAGATTATTAAAAATTCTAATCATGCTCTAATGCCCCCCTAATGGCTCCCGGTCAGACTACTACGCAGTTGACGCGTTGCTTCCGGTCCATCACAGCGGTGCGAGAGTCGTTGCGCACCAACCTTCCGGTCTGATGGCTGTTCTGCCTCTCTTTTTCAAAAACAATTTGGCACAAGAATGAGGACGTTAATGTACAGCCATAGCCTTCCCCATAGGAAAGTGTGTCTCAGCGCGCTTTTGTTACTGGTGCTGACTGGGATTCTGTCGTTGAGCGCTCAAGCCCAACGCGTAATCAACGACGCGGACCGCGTGACGTTGCACGGAAACACTCACCCGCTGGCTCGCGCCGAATTTGACCGCGGCTCTGCCGATGCAGCGATGCCGATGAACCACATGATCATGCTGCTCTCCGTCCGGCCCACGGCGCAGGCGGAACTGACACAGTTGCTCGCCGATCAGCAGAATCCCCAATCACCCAATTTCCATAAATGGCTTACGCCGGCTGAATTTGGCTTGAGATTCGGTCCGACCGATCAGGACATTGCCGATGCCAGCAACTGGCTCAAGCGCTTTGGCTTCAAGATCGATGAAGTCGCCAATGGCCGCATGTGGATCAACTTCAGCGGCGACGTACAAAAAGTGGAGCGGGCGTTCCAGACCAACATCCGCCAATTTGAAGTGGACGGAAAGATTCATCACGCCAACGCCTCTGATCCCACCATTCCTCGCGCTTTAACCGGACTGGTGCGTGGCGTGGTATCACTGCACGATTTCGAGAAACGCCACAACAGCACGGTGAGCCAGCTTCCCCCGGATTTCAACGCCGGCGGCGGTGGGCACTTCCTGGCCCCTGGCGACGTATCGATCATTTACAACGCTTTCCCTCTTTACAATCAAGCGCCGGCTATTGATGGCAGCGGCCAGTCCGTTGCCATTGTCGGGCGCACTGACATTAATCTGGCGGACGTTCGATTCTTCCGTAGCTTCTTTGGCTTGCCGCCCAAAGATCCGATCTTCATCGTCAACGGAGCCGATCCGGGCAACCTGGGCGGAGGGGAAGAGACTGAGGCCGATCTGGATGTGGAGTGGTCTGGCGCAATCGCGAAGAATGCCACCATTAACTTCGTCGTCTCTCAAACCACCGCAACCACTGACGGCGTCGACCTTTCGGCGCAATACATTGTCAACAACAATGTGGCCCCGATCATGAGCACCAGCTTCGGCGCTTGTGAGTTCGCATTGCAAGCGGCAGGAAACGCCTTCTGGAACGCGCTCTGGGCGCAGGCGGCAGCGCAGGGTATTACCGCGTTTGTCTCCGCTGGCGACAGCGGCGCCGCGGGCTGCGATGACCCGAACCTGGTGAATGTGGGGACGCAGCAGGGCGTGAACGGCCTGGCATCTACTCCCAACAATATTGCCGTCGGCGGTACGGAGTTTAACGAAGGCGCTGGAAACTTCTGGAACGCTTCCAACAGTCCAGTCGATCAATCATCCGCGCTCGGCTATATTCCGGAGAACGTGTGGAATGAGAGCGGCAACGTGGCCGGCGGTTCAGGCATATTTGCCACCGGCGGCGGCCCCAGCGGCGTCTACGGGAAACCGGTGTGGCAGACAGGCATCGGCGTCCCCGGGGACGGTCATCGCGATATTCCTGATGTCTCGCTCAGCGCGGCTGTTCATGATGCCTATCTGGTCATTCAGGGCCACACTGCGGCGAACAGCGGTCTTGAGGCGGTGGGTGGAACGTCAGCATCATCTCCGACCTTCGCCAGCATCATGGCGCTGGTGTTGCAGAAAACGGCCGCGGCACAGGGTAATGCCAATCCAGTCTTCTACTCCATGGCTGCAAATCAGTTTAACGGTGGACTCGGCATTTTCCACGACGTAACCAGCGGCGATAACGGAGTCCCTGGAGTACCGGGTTTCACCGCGCAGGCTGGATACGACCTCTCCAGCGGCTGGGGTTCACCCGACATAAGCAATCTGGTGAATTTCTGGAACAACAACGCAGGCGTGCCTGATTTCACCATCAATGCCAGTCCGACCTCGCGTTTTGTGACGCAGAATGCTTCCACCACGTTCACCTTCACGGTTGTTCCTGTAAACGGATATACCGGAACAGTGGCCTTCAGCGTAAGCGGATTGCCGGTTGGCGCCACAGCCAGCTTTGCTCCTGCGAGTGTCACGACTTCAGGATCAACGGTCATGACTGTCACAACCGCTGCTACAACGCCGCTGGGCACGTATCCGCTGACCGTCACCGGCTCTGACGGAACGATTGGACATACGTCGCACATCACGCTGAGCGTGGCGAATCCCGACTTTTCATTGTCGGTTACTCCAACGTCGCAGTCTGTGATTCAGGGAAATTCAATCAGCTATACCGTTGCCCAAACGGCACTCAACGGTTATGTGGGAACTGTCAGCTTCAGCGTGAGCGGATTGCCCGCCGGCGCAACTCCCACATTTACTCCGGCCAGCGTGACCACGTCAGGAAACACGGTTCTGGCGATCGCAACAACTGCGAGCACGGCAGCCGGGACTTACTCCATTACTATCACCGGAACAGACGGTATTATCACCCACACTGCATCTGCCACTTTCATAGTATTGCCCCTCGACTTTACGCTGGCTGCCTCTCCGGCATCGCAAACGGTCAATCAGGGCAATTCGGTTAGCTATACCGTTACGCAAACAGCTCTGAACGGTTATGCGGGAGTCGTTACCTTGAGCGCCACTGGATTACCCACCGGCGCTACAGCCACGTTCACTCCTGCGACCATCACCGGTTCAGGAACTTCGAGCCTGACCATCGCCACGACGGCGACAACGCCGCTGGGCAGCTACACGCTGACGATCACAGGAACGGATGGGACTCGCACCCACTCCGCGACTGTGACTCTGGTTGTGTCCAATCCTGATTTCTCGCTCTCCGCGACTCCGTCGTCGCAAACGATCAACCAGGGCTCGCCCACCAGCTACAGCGTGACCCTAAACCCGATCAGCGGATACTCCGGTACCGTAAGCTTTAGTGTGAGCGGAGCTCCGGCGGGCGTGACCAGCAGCTTCAGTCCGATCAGCCTTACCGGATCCGGTTCTACCACGTTGAACATCGCGACAGCATTCAGCACAACTCCCGGCACCTATACGCTAACCATCACCGGAACTGATGGGACTCTGACTCATACCACGCAGGTCACATTGGTAATTACTCCCTTTGGCGACTTCAGTATGACGGCAAGCATCCCGTCGCAAACTGTTCTCCCCGGCCAGAACACCGGCTATGGGATTTCCATCACCAGCATCGGTGGATTCTCAAGTGTGGTTTCTCTGACCGTCAGCGGAACCCCGGCTGGCGCGACGGCCACTCTAAACCCCGCTTCCATTACCGGAGCCGGAAATACAAGCCTCGCGGTAACCACCTCAGTCGCGACGCCTCCGGGCGTCTACAACCTGGTTGTTACTGGAACCAGTGGGCCGGTTGTGCATTCGGTGACGCTGCAACTAATCGTGAACCCAGCTACGCCGGGAGACTTCACGCTGGCAGCGCCTGCCAGCATCACCGTGAAACGCAATAAATCCGGGGCTGAAACTGTAACGGTCGCAGCCCAAAACGGCTTCACTGGAAACGTCAGTCTTGGCCAAACCGGAACTCCATCCGGCGTAACCGCTACACTGGCTCCCAGTACCGTGAACGGCGGCAGCGGCAGTTCGACGCTGACCTTCACGGTGGCCAACAATGCGAAACAGGGAACTTACCCGATCACAGTTACTGGCACCAGCGGAAACCTTGTACACTCCATCAGCGTTACGCTGACGGTTAATTAATCATTGATTGCTTGACAACGCCGCCCGGAAACGGGCGGCGTTTTTTATTGCCAGCAAGCAGACGGCGATAAGACTGTTCTATTCTGCGAAGCTGGCTCGCTTACTTTGAAGTAGCTCATTAAAATTTGCAGGGATAAACTGAAAGAGAGCGCGATGGCATCGACCACAACTTAAGGGAGAAGCGTCAGCGCTGGTCTTCGATCAACTCCTGGCACGTGATGCAGTAGCGGCTCCAGGGCACGGCCGTCAACCGATTGTTGGTGATCTCCTGGCCGCAGTTCAGACACTCGCCGAAGGTGCCATCGCTGATCCGAGCCAGCGCACCTTCGATCAGCGAGATCAACCCGCGTGCCTGCGCAGCCTGAAGAAAGGTCATCTCTTTGGACTGCGATGCATTGGCCCGGTCGCCTTCATCGCGTCCAAAATCGTGCAGCGCGTCATCTTTTGAGGCGGTGGTCCGCTCAAGCGTGTGACGCAGCTGTTGCTGGCTTTCTAAGAGACGCTTCTTAAAACTCTCGACTTGCTTCTTGTCCATAACGTCAGCCCCAAACTCGCATTTTGGTACCCATTAAGCACCGCAAACGGCATTTAGGCAGTCTTTGATAATAAATGATTTGTCTTAGCGTTGGGAGGCCAACGAATTCGATAGCGGTCAGTTTGGCAAAATCCAGTTTCCCCTTGTCATGTTGAGCAAGTCCGAATGAATTCCGCGCAACGGGAGAGCGCGGGCGCGCCGAAAAATATCCCGGGGCCTGCTCGCGGAAATGAACAGGCCCCAGATTGATTTACGAATGCTTACTGTTGCGGGGTCTTGGCCACGTCGCCGACCTTGGCGGGGCCAGCGCCGTTGAAGCTCAGCGTGGCGGAGTCCGCATCAATTTCCGTGACAGTAGCTTCACCAATTTTGGTTGTGATGGTCTTTAAGATTTTGCCTGTTGTTGGATCTTTGATCTGACGGCCAGCATGGCTGATTTCCAGCTTGTCGCCCACTTTCAACCCGGTCTTGCTCCCCACATTGATAATCAGGGTGTTGCCGCTCACGTCGGCCACAATGCCGGAGACTTCCACCTTGCGCGTGGGCACATTTCCAACCGACGCACCCAACTGGCTGCCCACTTCAGTCACGGCCTGCGTGACTGCCTCACCCAGCAGAGTCTGGCCAAAATTGGAGGCATGCGTATCAAAGCCGCCAACTCCGCCTCCGCCGGTGCCTGCCCCGGCGCCGACCAGCGACGTGCCCGAGCGCTTGCTCTCACCTTCGCCAGTAACCGCAGCCAGGATTTCTCCTGTGTTGGTATCGACCAGGCGTGCGCTGATGGCGCAAACGGCTTTCGCCTCATTGCGCTTTATTCCGCCCAGGCCAAAGCCACGCGGAGCAAAGCCGCCACCGCCAATGGTCTTGCTTTTGTCGTCGCGGCCAAACTTGGTAATGGAGCCCATGATGATGGCGTCAACACCCAGGATCTGACCGATTTTGGCCGCAGTCGCCGGGTTGGCGCGATCGCTGTTGGAAAAGTTCTGCTCGGCCAGAATCTTATCGAGCGCCTTGCGCTCAATCACGGAATATTTGCCGTCTTTTACCAGCTTCTCCACCAGCATGTCGGTAATGCCCTTACCCACATCCTGGTTACTGCCGTAGATCGACGACACATAAGACTGGACCGTGCCGTAATCAAAATCGAGCACGGCAACGCGTTTTTTCGCCTGCGCCTGCAGCGCGGCGCAGCTCAACGCCAAAATAAGCAGAGTACAGATCAAGCGGATCGTTCGCGACATTGGTTACGCTCCTGACAGGACACAAATTTTCCAAGGGGGATCGTTGCCCTGAGACTTTAGCAGGACAAAGGACCGATCTCAACTATTTTGAATACCAACATGGCAAGATTTCACCCGGACGGAAACGTCAGTCCCGGACCAGCCAGCTCATGGCTTCCTGGCGGGTGTCAAAAAGAGGGATACGGCGTTTAGTAAAAGTTTGCACACCTTCATAGATCAGGCGCTGCAAGCCGCTGATCCCGATCACCGCCGCGCGGCGCACGTAGGGCGCATTCTCGGCCACCTTGGCTTGCAGCACCGCAACCGACTCCTTATCAAAGGTCGTTCCGGTCACATCATTCAGAGTCAGTACTGAGTTGGGCTGCTCGCGGGCAATCACCCGGTGCCCTTCCTCCGCCACTGCTTTCAACATGGCCACGTCACAGTGCGAGTAATTGATAAAAAGAACGCGCTTGCCAGCGTGGTCAATAAACCGTACGCGGCCAGCCGCGATTGCGTCGACTGTATCGGATTTCAGCTGATAATTCGTTGCGCTTGCCATCCTGACATTGTTATCCAATGCCAGCCCAGGCAAAAGGTAACTAAAGTAAGGGGACGGGTGGTAAGCTCGCTTGCTGGAGTGGACGCACGCGGCCTTCCTTATGCAGACGTCGATGCAGGCTGCTTGCTGTTTTGGTGGATTACTTACCCCTTAGTCTCAGCGAACGGCTATACTTTTTCGGCTGTCTGAGAGGGGACCATGAACCATCAAGCCTCCTTCATGAATCGCAAGCTCCACCTGAACTCTGCGCTGCTGCTCTGCCTTGCCGCGTCTTTCTGTTCGACCCCTGTGTACGCCGCGACCTGTGGGAGCCTCGCCACATTGAAGCTGCCAGACACCGTGATTACATCGGCGCAGACCGTTGCCGCAGGCGCTTTTGTTCCCGCAGAAGCCACGGCCCCCTTGGCCGTGGCAAAAGACCTTCCCGCATTCTGCCGTGTGATTGCGCATCTCAAGCCGGCTAAAGACTCTGACATCAAGGTTGAAGTCTGGCTTCCACTTGCGGGGTGGAACGGCAAATATCGCGGCCAGGGCAATGGTGGCTTTGCCGGAGAGGTCAGTTATTCCACCATGGCAGTCGCACTTTCTCTCGGTTATGCCACAGCCAGCACCGATACCGGACACAGCGGCAGTCCGGTGGACGCCGCATGGGCCAAGGGACATCCCGATAAGATTGTGGACTTCGGCTGGCGGGCCATCCATGAGATGACGATCAAGGCCAAGGCCATCATCCAGGCATTCTATGGCGAGCCAGCGAGGCGTTCATATTTCTCTGCTTGCTCCAATGGCGGCCGTCAGGCGCTGATGGAGGCGCAACGTTTTCCCCAAGACTACGACGGCATCGTTTCCGTAGCGCCGGCAAATTACTGGACCAAGGTATTCGCCACCTTTATCTGGGACATACAGGCCATGCAAGCCACACCCGGCAGCTACATCGGCGCCAACAAGATTCCTGCCATCGGCGCAGCGGTGGCCGCCGCATGTGATGGCAAGGACGGCGTGACAGATGGAGTGCTGAACGATCCCCGCGAATGCCGCTTCGACCCCAAGGT
>JBARMK010000220.1:0-2490 GCA_049802395.1 Candidatus Angelobacter sp. | reverse complement strand
TACATACTCCGATTGGAGATTTCCGCTCAGATCGCTTTCCCCGACAATCCCCGGCGTCATATACCAATAGAGTGTTCCCGTACTGCCGTTGATTTTCTTGACCCTGTTTCCGTCGCCATCGTAAGTGTAGGTGTAGCCATTCGCCCCGGTAATGCGGTTCTCCTGGTCAAAAGTGTAGGAGAACAGGCCATCGTTCAGCATGTTGCCCGCCGCATCGTACGGGTAGTAGAGTGCCTGATTCTTGACGCTCATGGTGAATACGGCGTTCTCGGCTGAACATTTAGTCACGCTCTTGCCCTGGAGATTGCCCCAGGCGTCATAGCCGTAGTTGTTGCCCCAGTATTCGGTCTGGTTCGGATTCAGAGTCTTCTTGGAGCAGTCAGTGCCCGCGTTCTGCGCCGAGGTCAGCCGGTTCAGGGCGTCGTAGGTAAATGTCTGGTTGCGGTTGGCGTCTTTGTAATTGGTGATGCCCCAGACATTGCCGTTGTCCCCATTGCCCACATGGAAGTCATAGCCGATAGAGAACACGGTCTGGCTTCCCGCAACAGCAGACATGTTCACTGGTTGCAGACGCTTGTTGTAGGTGAAGGTATTGGTAATGGGAGCTGTGCCACCACTTCCGCTGACGAAGCCGGTCAGCCCACCGTCAGCGCCATAGCTGGCGCTGGTTGCGTAGTTAATATTGTTTGCTGTGTCAACCGCCTGGGTGATTCTGCCGGCAGAATCCGGCGTGTACGTTACCGCCGCGCCGCTGGGGTAGGTCAGCGTCTTCAATGAACCATCGAGGTTGTAGCTGTAGCTCATCGACTTGATTACGCCGGAGATCGCGCGGGTCTCGCTTGCGATTCGTCCCAGCGTGTCGTACGCATACGAACCGGTGCCGGCTTGGTCCGTGAGTGAGGTGAGATGGCCCTTGGCATTGGGCCCTGAGTCATAGACGTAACTCACCACTGCCGAAGCCAGCGGACAGCTCTGTGCTCCGTAGCCCTTGCCGGTAACGCGATGCACCTCGTCATAGCAGTAGCTGATGGTCTGCGTGGCCGTGCCGGTCTGGTTGGGCGCGGGCGAGGTCTTCTGCAGCAGATTGCCGTCCGCATCGTAGCTGTATGTGATCGTCCCTGATTCCGGATTGTGCGCGGTCAACAACCGGCTCAGCGAGTCGTAAGTAAAACGGCGCACCCGCCACGGGCTGCTGGCGTCTGACGTGGGCGAAGCGCTGCAACCTGTGCCGGTCGCGGCGTCTCCGTGCTGCTCCACGCAAATCAGATTCCCCAGCGTGTCGTAGCTGTAGAGCGTGCGGAGTGCCACGCCGGGGGAAAGCAGCGTGAGGCCGGTATTGGTGCTCCACAACGTTTGTGCTGGAGAGACCGAAAGGTTAGACAGGACAAGGTTACCGTCGCTTTGCATCAGCAGTTGGTAATGCCCGTTGGAGGAAACGACGCAAGAACCGGTCCCCAATACGCCGGTTGATCCTATGCCGTTGCCGATGTCACACGAAGGATGCGTAATCGATCCTGAACTTGGGCCCTGGGTGGTATTGGCACTCCAAGCTGCGCTGTAGATAATCAGACGGCCGTCAGATTGCAAGGTAGCGACGTTAGATATTCCAGTCCCTGACGTGGTGCTGGCCCAGAGCAAATTGTTGCTGGCGTCATAAATTACAAGCCTTCCATCGGACTGCATGATCGCATACCCGCCCGTGTGTCCATACGTGCCGGCAGTCCAGGTAAGTTGACCAAGTTGGCGATCATAAATTTGCAGGTCGCCGTGGGTCATGAGCGCAAATGTCATGCCCGTCGTAGACTCAAGGCATTGACCCTCCGTCAGCGTCTGCCCGACGAAGAGCGAATCGCCTATACGGCAGGCATCATAAGGCGAGGTTGCGCCGGACGGCGCACGATAGCTTCCCACCTGCCACCTGAACTGATAAAGAACCAGATTTCCGTTGTCCTGCACTTCAAGCGGCCCCAGGCCGCTGCCTGAGGTGCCGGTAGACCACAGCGCCTGATTGCTCGGGTTATAGAGGACGAAATTGCCACCCGTTTGCAGCGTGGCATAGTTATTCACCTGGACGACCCCCGATGCCGGTGGCTCGTCGATCTCCACCAGGCGGCCCAGTGCGTCGGAACAGGACTTGCGTTGCTTGCCGGCTTCGTCGGTGGCGGTGGTGCAGTTGCCGGAATAAGAGATGGTGCTGATGCTGCCGTCCTGTTTGGTGACCTGGGTCACGCGGCCCAGGGCGTCAAATTGCGTTTGCGTCACGCCGTAGGTCGGATCGCTTTGGTGATTGGTGCCGCTGCAATAAGGATTGGTGACCGTGGCCGCTCGGCCCAGCGCGTCATACGTGGTAAGGACCTCCGCCGTGCAGGAGGGCGTGACATGGTCGTTCAGGTACGGTCGTCCCAGGCCATCAAAGGTGCTGCTGGCGGTGTCCATCAGGCCTTGCGTGATGCTTTTTTGCCGCGTGACAATTTTCGGAGACGATGCCAG
>JBARMK010000219.1:0-37252 GCA_049802395.1 Candidatus Angelobacter sp. | reverse complement strand
GCAAACGACCGCGGACCCAATGATCGTGGACCCAACGATCGCGGACCCAGCGACCGTGCGGCAAGTGATCGCGGCAGCGCCAGCGACCGGTCAGAAAATGACCGTCCAGAACATGAACGGCCCGCCGACGCTGCATCGGATGATCGCGAAGAACACCAGCCTGAACACCGGTCTGAGCCCAGATCCGAAAAGGCAGATCATCAGCGGTCTGATTATCAGCGCCAGGAGACGAGGTCCGAACGTCCACGCTCGGACTATCAGAGGCATGAGCAGAGATCTGAACGCTCTGACTATCAGCGGCCTGAGCCTATATTGCTGCCGGGCGAATCTATTTCCAAATACCAGCCAGCGGGTTCTCACTCTGCATCCGTGATGCCGGCGGCGATAAAGACGGAATCGGGACCCCGGCCCAAACCCTCAACCGAGTACTCGTTGGATCTATCCGCATTCGCGGCGGGATCCATGGTCCTTCCGGGAGAGACGCTGGCCAAATACGACAAAAAGAACCAGCCTGCGGCGCGTGTGAGTACGGAGACAGCCAAGCCGGAGACCGTGCCGGCAGAGTCGCAAGAACGCGGCTTTCTGCAAGATGCAGAGTCAGCAGGTCCGATTCCACGACAGTTTGAGGAACAGCAGGAAGCTCAAGCGCGGGTTGAAACGCCCGCGGTCTTCCATCGGCGAGAGCCTGCGCCAGAAGCTCCGGCCCATGCCGAGCCTGCCGCCAGTACCGCTTTTGAAGAACCGCGGCACTCAGCAGAAACCGGAAGTTCGGATTCAGCCAAAGACGAGCAGCGATTTGAAAGCATGAATGTGGCCAACATCTTTGGTGGCAGCGCGGCCGAAGTTGATGAAGCGGCCCAGACCGAACAAGAGAAATCTGCAGACCAAATCGAGGAAAGTTTCACCCCGCATGTACATGATGACGATAACGTGCGGGAAGCTCAGCCATCGCATGCAGAACCGCCCATCTCAGCGGCTCGTGGCGCTGAGATTCGCGGCGTGGTGGAAGAAGAGGAAATTGAAGACGAAGAAAGCGATATCCCCGGCTTTGAAGAAGACATGGACATGGCCGAGTTTGACGAGATGGAAGAAGAGGTCCTGGGGCCTTCCGGTGACCAGATGTTGCCCATGGGCAATGAACTCATGGAGGCGGTCCGGGATGCGAAAGTAAACGAGCGCGCCACCGGCAAATATGAAGCCGAAGGTCTTGAACCTGAAGAAATCGAAGAAGTAGAAGGTGCGTTTGCCCTGGCGGATGAAGAAGCTGATGGAGAAGGCGACGAAGCCGAAGAAGAAGCTGGAGAAGAGGCGGAAGAAAACGCCAGTGCGGAGCAGCGTGCTCCCGCAACGGCCGGCTACCAGCAGCGCTCGGAGCGCAAACCGCAGGACCGGCGTGGCGGACGCCGCAGCGGCGGCGGAAGGCGACCCATGCGCGGACGTCCGCGGCATCAATCATCGCGCACGTTACCAGCGATCAGCGATCTGCTTAAGGAAGGCCAGGAAATTCTGGTCCAGATTGCCAAAGAGCCGATTGCCAAGAAAGGCGCGCGCATTACCAGCCACATAGCGCTGCCGGGACGCTACCTGGTTTACATGCCCACGGTGCATCACACCGGCGTTTCCCGCAAGATCGCTTCAGAAGAGGAACGCCATCGCCTGAAACGGATTGCGCTGAGCGAGCGCGGAGATGCCCAGGGCGGGTTCATTGTGCGTACGGCGGCAGCGGGAGCGGAAGAGCAGGACCTGCGCAATGATATCCGTTTCCTCATCAATTTGTGGAATGAGATCAGGGGGCGCGCGGAAACCTCCAAGGCGCCCGCGCTGATCTACCACGACCTGAACTTGGTGGAACGAATTCTGCGCGATCAGGTGAGCGGAAGTTTTTCCGCCATCTGGGCCGACACGGAGCAGGAATACGAGCGTGTGCTGCGTTTTGTCAGCCGCTTCCAGCCTTCGCTGGTCAAACGGGTGAAGCTCTACAGCAAAGACACGCCGCTGTTCGAGCAGTTCAATATCACTGACGAGATAAACAAGGCGCTCAAATCGAAGGTGTGGCTGCGCAGCGGTGGTTACATTGTCATTAACCAGACGGAGGCCCTGGTTGCAATCGATATCAACACCGGCAAGTATGTGGGCAAAACGGCGCGGCTTGAGGACACCATCGTCAAAACAAACATCGACGCCATCAAGGAAATTGTGCGGCAGATACGCCTGCGCGACCTCGGGGGCATTATCGTGATCGACTTCATCGATATGGACGAGCGTCGCAACCGACAGAAAGTAATGCAAGCCTTGGAAGAGGCGCTAAAGGCCGATCGCGCGCCATCGAAGGTCCTGCAGTTCAATGACTTTGGCCTGGTGGCGATCACGCGCAAACGTGTCAAGCAGTCACTGGAGCGCACGCTGGGACAGCCGTGCGTAACCTGCCAGGCCACGGGCATGATCAAGTCCGTGACCACAGTATGCAATGAAATTTATGTTGAGATGCGCAAGATGGCACGGCACTTCGAACGCGATGTGATGATCCGCGTGCACCCAGAAGTGGCCAAAGCACTGAAAGCAAACAACGCACGCTGGATACAGGAACTGGAAGAGCTCACCAAACGGACGGTACTGGTGAAGTCAGATCCGCTGCTGCATCCTGAACAATTCGATATTCAGTAGAAACGCAAGCGCAAAGGACGCGAGGGACGCAAAGGAAACAAAGATTTTCATGGCTGCCGATGAAAATCAGGGACTTTCTCCTTTTGCGATCTGTGCGGCCTTTGCGGTAAATTCTCCGGTCGATCCAGGCAGGCCGTTCGATCGCACCAATGACAAAGAAATTCAAAGGTACGCCGGCACAGGAGCGCGCCCTGAGCGCGTATGTGAAACTGGAGCGCGCCGCCAGTGCGGCTTTTGCCTATGCCCGCATCGGACTGGAAGGAGAGGGCCTCACGCTCAGCCAGTTCGCTGTGCTGGAAGCGCTGTATCACGTGGGACCCCAATGTCTTGGCGACCTGGCGCGCCGCGTCCTTACCAGCAGCGGGAATCTTACTCTGGTGGTCGACAACCTGCGCAAACGCGGCCTGGTAAAGCGCGAGCAGCAGGGCAAGGACAAACGCTTTGTGCTGGCCACGATCACACCGGCCGGCGCCCGGCTGATCCAGCGGATTTTCCCCGAGCATGCCCGGCGCATCACTGAAATCCTGGCTCGCCTCAAACCAGAAGAACAGGAGCAGCTAGGTGATCTTTGCAGAAAACTAGGCAAAGGTGTCTGAACCACATTATTGACGTTATCCCTACCATAGGCCCAGAAATAAAGGCAGCTCCGCCCAATTCCAGGCAGGATTCAGTAGCAGCCGCGGCCCAGGTCTCCGTGCCTTTCATAGCGCGTGTTATCTTGGTTTGTTCATGCGCCCACAATCCCTGCTCTATGCTGCGGCGATCTTTCTTAGCAGCAGTCTTCTTTTTCTGGTAGAGCCCATGGCCGGCAAACGGCTGCTGCCGTTGCTGGGCGGCTCAGCCGCAGTGTGGATCACGTGCCTGGTATTTTTTCAAACAGCATTGCTGATGGGCTATCTGTGCGCGCACGGCATCGCTACGCGTTTGCGGTCGCGGTACCAGCCATTCGTTTATGCCTTTCTGCTCATCGCCAGCGTTGTGCAGGTTGCGTTCAATCTCAACCCGCATCCGCACGCATCCACGCTGCGGCCGATCCTCACTGTGCTTTCGGTGTTGACCACGCTAATCGGATTGCCATTCCTTGTGCTCTCAGCAACCAATCCACTGCTGCAGGCGTGGTACGCGCGCAGCGGCGCCAGCGGAGAAGCGATGGCGCCTCCTTACCGGTTGTTCGCGCTTTCAAATTTCGGCTCGCTGCTGGCGCTGATTGTTTACCCCGTGCTTATAGAGCCGTACTTCAGCCTTCATGCTCAGACATTGGCCTGGTCTGCGGGCTTTTTGGTGTTTGTGCTGGTGTGCGGGGTCGTCAGCTTCGGCCGGCAGAGCTCTGCCAGCGTTGCGGTGTCCGTTATGTCGTCAGCCGAACCTGGGCAGCTGGGTCTTGTGCCCAGTCGAGGAGAAAAGACCCTGTGGCTGCTTATGGCCGCTTGTGGAGCGCTGCTGCTTTCGGCGGTGACCAGCCATTTGAGCCAAAACATTGCCGCCATTCCTCTGTTGTGGATCATTCCTCTCACGATTTACCTGTTGACGTTCGTGATCGCATTCAATGGAGGCCGGTTGTATTCGCGATGGCTGATGGTGCGGCTGCTGCCGGTGGCGCTGGGGTCGGTGGGATACGAGATGATAGATCTTGATAAAGCGCCGCCCATCATCATTTCTGTTCCGCTTTTCTGCCTCACGCTGTTTATTGCCTGTCTGTTCTGCCATGGAGAGTTGCACCGGCGACGGCCTTCGCCGCGCTACATCACGCAGTACTACCTGCTGATCGCCGCGGGTGGAGCGCTGGGCTCAATGTTTGTCGGCGTGCTCGCGCCGTTCGTCTTTCGCGGCAGTTACGAGATGGCTTGGAGTATGGTGTATACCGCAGCCTTGGCGGCCGCGGTCCTGTGGAATGTAAATTGGGGCGCGCGTCTGTTTTGGTCAGCCGCCACAATCGCGCTGCTGGTGGTGGTGGTATTGCAGGAACGCGCTTATAGTGCGAACACCATTGTCCAGGCGCGCAGCTTTTACGGCACCATGCGCGTTCTTCAGGAAACGTCCGAAGACCAGGGAATGTTTCGCACGCTGATTCACGGAACCATCCAGCATGGCACCCAGTTCTTCGATAGTGATGAAGACCGCACTAGCCCGACGACCTATTACGTCCATAAGTCCGGAATCGGGCTGGCGCTGGATCTGTGCTGCGGGGGAAGGCTGCGGCGGGTGGCGGTGGTGGGATTGGGCGCGGGCACGCTGGCAGCCTACGGAAAGCCCGGCGACGTGTTTCGTTTCTATGAAATTGATCCTCAGGTGGAGGTCATTGCCCGGAACGTGTTCACTTACCTGCGGGAATCAAAAGCCAAAATAGAGATTGCGGAGGGCGATGCGCGGCTCTCCATGGAAGTGGAACCGCCGCAGCGCTTTGACGTGATCGCGGTGGACGCGTTTTCAGGGGATGCCATCCCCGTGCACCTGCTAACCGCGGAAGCCATGAAGCTCTATCAGCGGCACATGCAGCCCGGAGCGATCCTGGCTTTCCACGTTTCCAACTCCTATCTTGACCTGGCGCCGGTTGTGCAGGAAGAGGCCGAGCACGCCGGACTCTCCGCTGTGATGGTTTCAAACAGGAACGACCCGGAGACCGGCGGCTACGCTGCGGACTGGGTCCTGGTAACGGCCAACAAAAGCTTCCTGGACTTGCAGGAGATGAAGGCCGCGTCTGAGGCAATCGATCCCAAGCCAGGGTTGCGGCTTTGGACTGACGATTACAGCAGCCTGCTGCCCATCCTGAAGCTCCGCCCCGAGCCCGAAGAAGAATAGGCTTTCGCGAGCGCATCCAGCGCGCGCGTTTTCCCCGAAACTATTTTGATATCAAAGCATCTAAACCAGGCGGAGAAAGAACAAGGTGTCTGAAACCCCAATTTCAAAAAAGGAGAACGACCCCATGAATTCCAAGTGGCAACTGTTGCTGGGGCGGGTATTGCTGAGCGCGATCTTTATTCTGAGCGGACTGGGAAAACTGCCTCACTTCCATGATGTTGCGGGACTGATGGCTTCCAAGGGAATTCCTTTGGCAACGGTGGCGCTGGTGATTACGCTGGTGATCGAAATCGGCGGGGGCTTGCTGGTGCTGACCGGGTTCAAGGCCAGGTACGCCGCGCTGGTCATCGCGCTCTGGCTGATACCGGTGACGCTGGTGTTCCACAATTTCTGGGCTGCGCCGGCGGCACAGCAACAGGAACAGATGATCAACTTTTTGAAGAATCTGGCGATCATGGGTGGACTGCTGATACTTGCCTACGCCAGTCCGGAGAAAACCACAACCAAGGCATAACGCAAGAAAATTGGGGAGAACATGATTCAGATAAGACGGGCCAAAGAGCGCGGCCATGCCGACCACGGTTGGCTGAATACATACCATACATTTTCGTTCAGCGATTACTACGATCCGAAATTCATGGGCTTCCGCAGCCTGCGCGTGATCAATGAAGACTGGGTCCAGCCGGGCTATGGGTTTCCCACGCATCCGCATCGCGACATGGAGATCATCACTTATGTTCTGGAAGGATCTCTGGAGCATAAGGACAGTATGGGCACCGGTTCGGTGATTCGTCCGGGCGAGGTGCAGAAAATGAGCGCTGGCACAGGAGTACGCCATAGCGAATTCAACCACTCGAAGGCGGCGCCGGTCCATCTCTACCAGATATGGATCCTGCCGGAGAAGGAGGGCATCAAGCCGAATTATGAGCAGAAGGCTATTCCGGCGGAAGAAAAGCAGGGCAAGCTGCGGCTGGTAGCTTCTCCGAGCGGCGGCAACGGAAGCAATGCGGTTAAGTTGTATCAGGATGCCGAGCTTTACACCGTTGCATTAGGCAAAGCGGAGTCGGTGGAGCATGTGCTTGTCGATGGGCGCTATGCCTGGATTCAGGCGACGCGGGGTGAGGTGAACGTCAACGGGCAGGTGCTAAAAACCGGCGACGGAGCAGCCGTGTCGAAAGAAACAAAGCTCGAAATCAGCGGGACCGTTGATGGCAGTGAAGTGCTGCTGTTCGATCTGGCATGATTGGAGCAATTGGCAAATAGCTATTAACCAAAGCAAAGGCCACAGATTTACACAGGCCGGAACAGATCAGGACAAGTTAGCCGCGAATTTCGCGAATGGACACGAATCTAAAGATGATGCGTGTACTTCTCGTTGATTCGCGGCTAATTTTTTTGCGATATCGATTCTTGCAGGCTAACCGTTCATGTTTTCGGCCGTCTGTAAACACGTGATACCTTGACGATCTACAATCGAGTTGTCGATAATCATAGTATGGGAAAACCTAACGATCTGGTCCAGGGAACACTGGATCTTCTGATACTCAAGACGCTTTCTCTGGAGCCCAAGCATGGATGGGCCATAGCGAAGCGCATCCAGCAGATTTCGAATGAAGTTTTGCAGGTACAACAAGGATCTCTCTATCCGGCGCTGCACCGATTGGAGCAGCAGGGCTGGATTCGCGCCAAATGGAATGAGAGTGAAACGGGCAGGCAGGCCAAGTTTTATTCGCTCACCGCTGCAGGCCGGACGAGGCTGGAAAAAGAAAAAGAAAGCTGGAAGCGGCTTTCAACGGCCATTGATCTCGTGATTGATACGGTGTAACGCAGGGGGTATGTTGTGCGCTGGATGCAAAGATTGCAAATGTCGATGATGGCGCTGTTTCAGTGCAAAAGCGAGAAGGCGAGTTTGCAGGCGGAACTTAGTTTCCACCTGGAGCAGCAAGTTGCGGAGAACGTCGCCAGTGGCATGGCACCCGAAGAAGCGCGCCTGGCGGCGTTGCGTCTGTTCGGTAACCCCACGCTGCTCGACGAGCAAACGCGATCCAGTTGGAGCTGGAACTGGCTGGAATCGATCTGGCGTGACGTTCGTTATGGTTTTCGCACGCTGGCGCGCGCGCCCGCCTTCGGACTAACGGCAATCCTTGTCATGGCCCTGGGCATAGGCGCTGCGACTTCACTGTTCACGATCGTGCGCTCCGTGCTGCTGCGGCCGCTGCCGTTTCGCGAGCCGGACAAATTGGTGATGCTTTATGAACATAATCGCCAGCGCAAAGATTACGATTACAACGTTGTGGCTGCGGCTGATTTCCGCGACTGGCGCGCACAGAGCCATGGATTTGAAGATATGGGCGCCTGGCACTGGTGGGGCTGTGTTCTGAGCGACAATCGTGGCGAATACCCAGAGGTGGAGGCCGCAGCCGCCGGATCCTGGAACCTTTTTTCGGTGCTGGGTGTTGAACCAGTGTTGGGGCGCACGTTTACCGCTGATGAAGACCAGCTTGAGGCCAATAATGTCGTCATGCTTTCCTGGAGTCTTTTCCAAAGCCGGTTCAGCGGTGATAAAGGAATTGTGGGAAAGAAGGTACGGATTGATTCCAAACCTTACACCGTTGTTGGGGTGCTTCCAGAGTGGTTTTCCTATCCTGACACGTCGGTAAAACTTTGGGTCCCTTACCTCTCCACTTTTACGGCTGACGAGATCCGGCCCGAGTATCACCAGAGCCATGTGGTCGCGCGGATGAAAGACAAGCGGAGCGCGGCCGCCGCAGTCAAGGAAGTGAGCGCACTCCAATATCACATCCACATGCAGAACCAGGGCAAGGCGGTGGCTGAAGACGTAGTTTCGCGCCCCCTGATTGAGGACGTGGTTCAGAACGTCAAAGCGGCATTGATCGTGCTGATGTGTTCGGTGGGATGCATGCTGCTGATTGCCTGCCTGAACGTCTCCAATCTTCTTGTAGCCCGAGGCGCGGCCAGGCGCAGAGAGGTGGCGATTCGCGGCGCCCTGGGCGGGAGCCGCTGGAAGCTGATCCAGGAGCAGATGGCGGAGAGCCTCTTGATCTCAATTGGTGGAGGAATACTCGGGATCGCTCTCTCGTTGTCGGCGACGAAGTGGCTGGCCACACATTGGCGCGAGTTGCCCCGCGCCGATGCCATTCACGTCGACGGAACAGTACTGGCATTCTCAATCGCAATCATTTTTGCCACCGCTCTGCTGGCCGGGCTGGTGCCGGCGGTTTCGTCCACTGCCAAAAGCCTGCTGGGAGCATTACAGGATTCGGCTCGCTCGATCGGCGGCAGCGCCTCACGCGCGGCCCTGCGAAAAGTTCTCCTTTCAGCCGAAATCGCTCTTACGGTGGTTCTTCTCATCTCCGCCGGACTCCTGTTCAGAAGTTTTGTGCACCTGCGCACATCCGACCTCGGCTGCGTAACCGATAACGTGTTGACTCTGCGATATGGTTTGCCGGAGCAGAAGTACGATGCCGCAGCGAAGGTGCTGGCTTTTCACGAAGCGCTGTTGCAGCGCGTTCGCAGCCTGCCCGGGGTCCAGGCAGCGGGCCTGATCTCAACTGCGCCCGGCGCCGGCTACGAAAGCAGCACAGCCTTCACGATTCCTGAGCATCCGGTGCAGGACCCGGTCCTGGAGCGGGATGCGCTGGTCCGCAAAGCTGATCCTGGCTATTTCAGCGCGCTTCAAATCCCGTTGCTGAGCGGCCGGTTCTTCACGGATGAAGACCGTCTGGATCGGACACGGCATGTGATTATCAGCAAAAAATTCGCCCAACAATTCTTTCCCGGGGAAAGTCCGGTGGGGAAGCATGTGTCGATCGCTTTCTCGGGGAACACTCCCGAGGCTTATGAAATTATCGGTGTTGTTGGAGACACTATTTACGAGATCGGCCAACCGGTCAAACCAACCATCTATCGGTCGATCCTGAACGGGAATCCGCATCTGGACAGTCTCACGATGCTGGTCGTGCGTACGGCGGTCGACCCATTGAGTGTGGCGATGCCTATCCAAAAGCAGATATCTGCTCTGGATCAGGAACTCGCCGTGTCCAAAGTGCTGACGATGCAGCAAATCATTGGAAGAGCAACCGCAAGCCAGAGCTTCAGCGCGGCGCTGGTATTGGCATTTGCGGTTCTTTCACTTATGTTGGCCGCCGTGGGTCTTTATGGAGTGCTTTCATACCTGGTAACGCAGCGCATCTCTGAAATTGGCATCCGCATGGCCCTGGGAGCGCAAAGAAGCGAAATCCTGCGCCTGGTATTGCTGGACGGCATTTGGCCCGTCGCTGTAGGACTGGTCATCGGTTTGGTTGGCGGCGCCGGAGCGGGGGTTCTGATCAAGTCAATTTTGTATGGAACACGCCCGCTTGATCCAACGGTGTTCGCTGGAATGGTATGCAGCCTTCTTTTAACGGCTGCTATCGCCAGCGCGGTGCCTGCATTCCGCGCATGCAGGATTGAGCCAACACAAGCGCTCAGGATAGAGTAAGCATAAAGTTTTCTGAAGTCAGGTGTGGCTTTGGTGCGGGCAGAGAATTTCCGGTGCAAGAGTGGCGTTCGACTTAATCCTCTTTGTTGTGGACAGTCAGCCAACTAAGCCTTTCTGCCCAGCAATTTCCCCGGTAGTTCACATTACTTTCGGTGTAATCCCCGAGTCCTGCACTGCTCCCTTAGTAACAATTCAGGCAAAATAGCGAACCGTGTGCATCAATACCACAATAACTTGTGGGTCAATGACCCGTGCAGTGCAGGATTTTGATGTCTGTTCCGCACAAAGATGGTACTAGCCCTAAAGATACCCCCCAAACACAGGAGAAAACCGGAAGTTACCTATTGACCTCCCGGTATTTTCCCAGATATAACTCGCATCGACCTGAAGTTTTCCCCCCCGAGAAGACAAAGGATTTCTCCACAGGCCTTATGTGAGGCCAACAACTCACTGTGGAAAGGCTACACATTTATGGCGGCAGATTCGCGTGAGGTAATGAATATTCGGCAGGCCTCGCAATACCTGGGGGTCAGCCCGGACACGCTGTACAAATATGTGACCGAAGAGAAGATCCCTGCCTTTAAGCTCGGGAACCGCTGGAAATTCAAGAAGACCATTCTCGATCAATGGATGGAACAGAAGAGCACGATGAATATGAGCGGCGCCAAGAAAAAGCCGAAGGCGGCGAAGGCGGCTTCAGCGCGGTAAGTCCGGGAGACCGGAAGGAAATCCAGGAAGAAGGCGGACGGCATGTTTGGATCAGGAAAATCGATTGTGGGATTGGACATAGGCTCCAGTTGCATCAAGGCGATCGAACTGAAGCGCTCCAAGGGCGAGATTGTGGTTTCGCATATTGGAGTGGAACCGCTGGCCAGCGACATTGTGGTGGACTCCATGATCGTCGACTCGGGCAGCGTTTCCAGCGCAATCAGCAAGATCTTCGGGGAACACGGCATTAAAACCAAGTCGGTGGCCACGTCGGTCAGCGGCCACTCGGTCATCGTGAAAAAGATCAGCGTACAGCCGATGAGCGAGGGCGAACTGGCGGAGAGCATCACCACCGAAGCGGCCCAACATATCCCGTTCGACATTGCCGATGTGAACGTGGATTTTGACATCCTGAATCCTGACGACACCAGCCCACAGATGGACGTTCTGCTGGTGGCAGTAAAGAAAGACAAGATTCTTAACTACACCAACGTGCTGTCTCTGGCCGGCAAGGCGCCCGCGGTGGTGGATATCGACGCTTTTGCGCTGCAAAACTGCTACGAATACAACTATCAGCCGCGTCACGATTCCACGGTGGCCCTGTTGAACCTGGGCGCCAGCGTAATGAACATCAATATCGTGAAGGGCACCACGCCGCTGTTTACACGCGACGTGAGCGTGGGCGGCAACCAGTACACCGATTCGCTGCAGAAGGAGCTGGATCTGAGCTTTGACGACGCGGAGTCGCTCAAGCTGGGTCGCAAGGTGGGGACGGTAAGCGAAGACGCCAAACTGCCGATCCTTCAACAAGTCACAGAAATCATCGTGCTTGAAATCCAGAAGACGTTTGACTTCTTCCGTGCTACGGCGTCAGGCGAGCACATTGAGCGCATTTATCTGGCTGGCGGGTCCTCCAGGGTCCCGGGGTTGGTGGAAGCGCTACGGCAGGAGTTCTCATTGCCGGTGGAGATATTGAATCCGTTCCAGCGCATCATGCCGCCAATGGATTCCACAGAAAATGAGATTTTGGAACAGAACCCGGGACAGCTCGCAGTTGCGGTGGGTTTGGCCCTCAGGAGCTTTGAAGACCTATGATTCGCATAAACCTGCTTGGAGTGCCTAGGAAAACGACGCGCGGCAAACGCGCCAGCACGGTTGCAGCCTCTGGAGGCGAGGGATCCAGCACTGTCATTCTGGCGGTGGTATTTCTGGGAGCGCTCGCGGTGCTGATCGGAATAGCCCACGTCTGGGTGCAGAAGGACCATGACCGGCTGGAGACAGAGATGCAAAGGGCCATCCTGGAAAACCAGCGTCTGGCGGACGTGAAAGCGAAGTACGAGGCAAGCAAGAGAAAGGCTGACCTATACGAGCGCCGGGTCAGAGTCATCGATGAACTGAAAAATGCTCAGTCCGGCCCGGTAAATCTGTTGAACCTGGTAGCGGACACGGTCAACAGCACCGATGCGGTGTGGCTTGAAACCATGACGAACGATGGCAAGACGCTGAATTTCACGGGGGTGGCGCTCAGTCCTAACTCGGTAGCGGACCTGATGGCCAACTTAAGAAAGAGCGGCGCGTTCAAGACGGTGGAGATCAAAGAGACGTTGCAGGATGCGTCAGTGAAAGAAGTGCAGGCGTTCAAATTTGAGCTGAACTGCGAAATCTCACCCACGTTTACGGGCAAAGTGCAGAAGCAATCGTAATAGGCAGTTTAAAGAGTCGGGGACAGATATGGCTAAATTCGGAGAAATGTCGTTAGCAGCAAGGGCGGGAATTCTTTTCCTGGCCGCCGCCATGGTGGGCGCCGCCTACTACTACATCTATTTCAATCCTTTGTACCAGTCCAACCAGCAGCTACAGGCCAAGATCAAGGACAAGAAAGAAGAGAACGACCGCCTGAAAACGTTTGAGCCCAAGCTGGCGGAAGTGAACCGGAACATGGCGATCCTGCAGCAACAACTGGAGATCCAGAAGAAAATCGTGCCGGACGACAAGGATGCCGACCAGTTCATCAAGTTGCTGCATGACACGGCAGCGACCTCTGGCATCGAAATCCGGCGGTACACCGCCATGCCAGTGGGCAACAAGGAGTTTTACAGCGAAGTGCCGTTCGCCATTGATATCGACGGACCGTACTACTCAGTCCTGAACTTCTTCCAGCGAGTTTCCGAGCTGGAACGGATCGTAAACATCGGCAATATGCAAATGTCCAATACCAAGACCACGGGCCCAGCCAAGGTGAAGGGTACGTATGCTTACGCGCCGGGAGAGACGGTGGTGGCAAGCTGCACCGCCATAACCTTCTTCAGCCATGAGCCAGAAGCAGCTCCGGCGGCGCCAGCTACGCCAGCGAAGTAAGAGAAGAGAGATTTGTGCGTGAAACATGCACGAAAAGGGAAATTGAGATGAAGCTGATTCAAATTCTTGCGCTCGCAACAGCCATGGCGACAATGGCCACGGCGCAGAATTCCAGCGCCAACGGTCAGAACAACGGCGGCCCCAAGCCCAGTCCGACAGCCACGCCGGCTGCGGCAAAGGACACCAAGGCCAAGCCGAAGACGACGGCCAAGACTACGCCGGCAGGCGCACAGTCCACCGCCAAACCTGGCAGCGGGACTGCTGCCAAAGCAACAGACAGCCAAGCGTCGTCAAACAAGCCTGCGGCGCCTGCGAGCAAGCCTGCGGCGACGGCCAAGAGCGGAGCTGTCTCCGGCAGCAAAACCGTTGCGGCAAAGACCGCCAGCGGGCCTGTGAAGCCAAAAGGCACAACGAACTCAGTGAAGGCCAAAGGCACGCCCACACCGGTGGTGCAGGCTAACATCCCAGCAAAAGCCGATGCGAAAAAAGCGGATGCTGCGAAACATCCGGCTGTCATAGCAGTAAAGCCCGTGCCCGCCCACCAAGTCAAGAAGACCGGTGGGACGCAAGCCAAGACTCCAGCAAAGCCTTCAGCGCCAACAGTGACCCAGGTGGGACCGCCCGCTAAACCGGCGGAAAAGCCCAAGCCAACAGTTACCCGGTCATTCGGCGCTCATGGGCGCAGGGACCCTTTCGTAAGTCCAATCCGGGCCGGCCGCAGCGATCTTCCTTCACCAACGTGCGCCACTGGAAAACGCTGCCTGGCCATTCCTGAACTAGTGTTGCAAGGTACGGTCAAAGACACGTCAGGCAAGATGATGGCTGTGGTTGCTAACAGCACCAAGCACACGTATTTCATGCGCGAGAATGATCAGGTGTTCAACGGCAACGTGGAAAAGATCACTAGTGATTCCATCATTTTCCGTGAATTTATCAAAGACGCTCTGGGCCGGGAAACCGCCCGTGAGGTAGTGAAGAAACTGGTCGTCGCGGCCCCATAAGCCAGAGACCAGGAGCAAAGCAGATTCGAAGAGAAAAGCAGTTGGGCCGAACCCAGGGGAAGTAGTGCAGCCGTTGTAAACGTATGGACTAATTTCTGAGCGGCTGGACGGGAACGTAAACTCCAGCAACGCCGGGCGTGACCGGCGAGAAGCACCGCCGCAGGGGAGACAAAGATGAGGCTAAAGCAACTGCTAGGAATCATTCTGTTGGCCGTGGGAACCGCATCCATGGCAACAGCTACCGCTTCGCAACAAGATGTGGCGGATGCGCCAGCGCAGAAGGCCGGCGCGATCAGCCGGATCAGTGGAATCTCCGTTGCCCGCGGCGAAGACAGTCTGAACATCGAGATCAGCGGCAGCGGCCCTATGACGGCCAAGACCATGAAGCTCACGCATCCTGACCGCGTGGTTGTGGACATCCCCAACTCGCTGCTTCAGGGACGCGCGAAGGAGATCGCGGTCAACAGCGGTGACGTAAAGTCAGTACGCGCTGCCCGTTACCAGATTGGCACTACGCGGGTGGTGGTTGACATGGCACAGATGCGCGAGTTCCAGGTAGTGCCTGACGGCAATAAACTGGTGGTGACGCTGCGTGGGAGCTCCAACAGCGCAAAGCCTGCGTTCCTGCCGGCGCCCAAAGAAACGGTGGTTACAGCAACGGTTGCAATGAACCCTGCAACCCAGGTGAGCCAGCCCACCGCGGCGCCTGTTGCAGCAGCGACGACAAAGACCGTGGAAGCTACGCAGTCTCGGGCTGAACTGGCGGCTTCGCATTTTAGTCATGACGCTCCTCCTCTGCCCAGCATCAACCAGCCTCCTTTTGTCCACAGCGCCAGCCTGGAAGCGCAGCCAGCAGCCATTAATGCCGCCCTGCAGCAGCAACAACAGCAACCCCAGGCGTTGCCGCAACCGGTGCAACCGACGCCGGCGCAAATGACCCCAGCCGGCACCACCGTGAACGTGGCTTCGGCGTCAACAGGTAACTGCACCAGCGGACGCTATACTGGCGAGCCGTTTGGGATGAATTTCAAAGACCTTGATCTCAAAGACTTCTTCCGCCTGATCCACGAGATCAGCGGCTTGAACGTAGTGCTGGATCCCTCAGTTCACGGAAGTGTGACAATTGTTCTGGACGACGTGCCGTGGGACCAGGCGCTGGCCATCGTGCTCGACAACAACGGCCTGGCCTGCACCCTATCAGGCAACGTTCTACGCATCGCCACTATGGACACGATGAAGACCGAGGCGGAATCGCGGCGCGCACAGCAAGAAGCACAGGCTTTGGCGGTCCCCAAGCAGACCATCACACGTTATCTGAGCTATGGACACGCCAAAGACGCTGCCACGGTAATCAAAAAATTCCTCTCCTCCCGTGGCGACGTGGTAGCGGACGACCGCAGCAACGCACTGATCGTTGAAGATATTCCAAGCGTGCTGCCCAAGGTGGAAGACCTGATCCGCATGCTTGATCGCAAGGCGCCAGAGGTGGAGATCGAAGCCCGCGTGGTGGCTTCCACCCGGACCTTTGCTCGCGACATCGGCACACAGCTGGGCGCAGGCTTTGGCAGCGGTCCCAACGCGGTTGGAGGTGCAACGGTACCCAGCCCGATCAAAGTTACGCTTCCCAACGGGCAGGTCCCCCGCTTTATTACCGCACCCGGCGATGCAACGTCGATTCCGTTGTTCTCCAACCTGGGTGCTACCGGGCCTAGCAGCGGAATCCAATTCAGCAACGCGACTGCCGGCTTCCGGCTCGATTTCATCTTGACCATGGCTGAAAGCCGCGGCCTGCTGAAGATCCTGTCGCGTCCAACCATTACCGTGCAGAACAATATTTCGGCGCTCATTCGGCAAGGTACGCGTATCCCGATTGTGACGCAGGCGCAGTTAGGCGGCCCGCCCACAGTTACTTATATTGACGCTTTCCTTCGTCTGACAGTGACGCCGCAAATCACAGCGGAAAATACCATCTTCCTTAACGTGGACGTTGAAAACACAGTGCCGGACTTCAGCCGTGTAACCGGTTCGCAATTGAACCCCACGCTGAACACGCAGCAAGCGACTACGCAATTGCTGGTAACTGACGGTGGAACCGTGGTGATCGGCGGCGTGATTCAGACATCGAACAACGTGGCCATTGCGCAGGTCCCATTCCTCGGCAGCATTCCAATTCTTGGCAACCTGTTCAAACACACCAACGTAAACACCTCAACTGCGGAGTTGATCTTCTTTATCACTCCCAAGATCATTCAAACTTAGTGTCGTATATTTAGTGCCCCCGGGAAAAATTTCCCGGGGGAATTTTTTTGTCGCTCCAGCCCAAACAGCTTGAGGGCTGTACCTTTAGTTACAAGCCGATCCGCACGATCATTCATCATGAACTACTTGGCACGACAAAAAAAACTTGCCTCCATACTGCGCCAAGCCGGACTGGACGCGGTGCTGGTTACACACCTGCCCAATGTCCGCTATCTTTGCGGCTTTACGGGGACCGCAGGCGTACTGCTTCTCCAGGTAAGCGAGAGATCGCAAAAGAGCACGTTTTATACCGACGGACGCTATGCGCAACAAGCCCATGAAGAGGTACGAAACGCTAAGGTGGTTGTGGGAAAGCGTTCGGCGTTTATTGAAGGGTGCGAAGGAGTGCAAAAAGCTCAGTTGCGAACTCTGGGGTTTGAAGCGGAGCATCTTTCCTATCTCGCCTACAAGGAATTGGGCCAGGCCGTGCAAGGAACGACGCGGCTGAAGCCTGCCCTTGGGATGGTGGAACAGCTGCGGATGATCAAAGACGCTGACGAGATCGGCCAGATCCGTGCTTCCGTGCTGCTGGCCGCCAGCTTGTTTCAGACCGCGTTAGCCGTAATAAAACCTGGCGTCGCTGAAACGCAGGTAGCGGGGGAATTGGAACTGCAAGCCCGCCGCGCCGGAGCGGAGAAGATGTCTTTCGATACCATTGTGGCTGCCGGGCTTCGCTCCGCCCTGCCACACGGACGTGCATCCACGCAAGCCATTCCAGCCCAAGGATTTATAATCCTGGATTACGGTGTTATACTCGCAGGTTACTGTTCCGATATGACCCGTACTGTGCATGCGGGGCCGGTTTCCAGGGGGCATCGGCGCATGTATGACGCGGTGCGGGAAGCGCAGCTTGCCTCGATTAGCGCCGTACGACCTGGAACGGAAACCGGTGAAGTAGACCGAGCCGGGCGTGAAGTACTTAAAAAAGCAGGGTTTGACGCTTTTTTTACCCATTCTACCGGCCATGGAGTGGGAATTGAGGTGCATGAGCCGCCTCGACTGGCCAGGGGCCAAACCCAAAAGCTTACGCCGGGGATGGTCATAACAATTGAGCCGGGCATTTACATTCCTGACGAAGGTGGGGTCCGAATTGAAGACATGGTCCTTGTCACTGAATCGGGATATGAAGTTCTGACGCCTACCACGAAGGACCTGATCACGCTGTAACTCCGCGGGAAGCCCAACATGCGCGGTTGCGAATGATGGGGCAGAGGAGAACCGAAGACATTCATGAATCAGAAAGAGCTGAAAGAGCTTATTGATTTCCTGATAGAAAAAGATATCTCCGAGTTTGAGCTCGAACGGGGAGACGTGAAGGTCCGCATTAAGCGCGGCGCGGATTCTCCCGCTCCGTTGATGCACGCTGTGCCCATGGTATCGGCCCCGATGGTCGCCTCTACATCTGCGCCCGCTGCGAATACCGCTCATTTCCCTTCTGCTCCCGTTCCCTCCTCTACTGCGGCTGCACCACCGGCAGCGGAAGAAGAGCTGCATTCGGTCAAGTCGCCGATAGTGGGGACTTTCTATGAGTCGCCGGCGCCGGGTGCGCCGCCTTTCGTAAAGCCTGGCGATCAGGTGGCGGCAGGCCAGGTCCTGTGCATCATTGAAGCGATGAAGCTGATGAATGAGATTGAATCCGACGTTTCCGGCGAAGTCGTAAAAATGCTGGTCAATAATTCTCAGCCCGTGGAATACGGTCAGGCATTGTTTGCCATCCGGCCACGAAAATAATTGGGCGGTACAAGCGGTGAGGCCGGCTCGCGCGCCAAGCCGCGCTGTTTCAAGCGCTGACGATTCAGATAACAAGTAAGATTTTGGGCGGTGGGGAGCGCAGCGACAGGAATAATGTTTAAAAAAATACTCATTGCCAATCGTGGTGAAATTGCTCTGCGCGTCATCTGCGCCTGCAAAGAGCTGGGCGTGAAGACCGTGGCTGTCTATAGTGACGCTGATCGAAACTCTCTGCACGTCCGTTTTGCCGATGAAGCCATCTGCATCGGTCCGCCGCGCTCGTCGGAAAGCTATCTGAATATTCCTGCGGTAATCAGCGCGGCTGAAATCACCAACGTTGACGCCATCCATCCTGGCTATGGATTGCTGAGCGAGAACGCTAATTTTGCCGAAGTGTGCGAGAGCTCGCATATCAAGTTCATCGGCCCTCCGCCTGAGGTTATCCGGCTGATGGGCGAAAAAGAAAAAGCGCGCCAAGCGATGAAGAAGGCCAACGTGCCCATCCTGCCCGGGTCGGATGGCGTAATCGCCACCCCCGAAGAAGCGCGCGAGTGGGCGCAACAGATCGGCTATCCGGCGATCGTAAAGGCCTCGGCTGGCGGCGGTGGACGCGGCATGCGCGTCATCCGCAGCGAGGGCGAACTCGAGCAGCTTTTCAATGCCGCGCAGTCGGAGGCGGCTGCGGCGTTCGGCAACGGCAATCTTTACATGGAAAAGTTCATTGAGCGCCCGCGCCACATTGAATTCCAGGTGCTGGGAGATGCTTACGGAAAAGTCATCAGCCTGGGCGAGCGCGAATGCAGCATCCAGCGCCGCCACCAGAAGCTGCTGGAAGAATCGCCTTCCACGCGCGTAACCCAAGAAATGCGCACCGAAATCGGGAAGAAGCTTGAGCAGTCGCTTTCCGAGATTGGGTACGTCAACGCCGGCACGGTTGAGTTCCTGATGGACGAAGACGGCAGTCTCCATTTTATCGAGATGAATACCCGTATCCAGGTGGAGCATCCGGTCACCGAGATGGTCACCAGCATTGACCTGGTGAAATCTCAGATATTGCTGGCGGTCGGCGCGAAGATGACGGAGATCATTCCCAAACTTGACCGCAAGGGCCAGCGTGGGCACGCTATAGAATGCCGAATCAACGCCGAGCATCCGGAGAAATTCACGCCGTCCGCGGGCAAGATCAAGACCTTCCATATCCCGGGTGGTTTGGGCGTGCGCGTGGATACCGCTGCTTACGCTGAAGGCGTGATCCCGCCTTATTACGACTCGCTCATCGCCAAGCTCATTGCTTTTGGCAAGGACCGCGCTGAGGCCATCATGCGTATGCAGCGTGCGTTGGAAATGTTCATCGTTGAAGGCATTCATACCACGATTCCCTTGCACCGCCTCATCCTTGCCGATCCCGAATTCCGCGCCGGCAACATCGACACCAAATACGTTGAACGCCTGCTGGCAAGAATGCATGATGAGCGCGCGGCGGACGCGACCATCAGCGCCTGATTGCCGTTGGCCCGGCGCAATTTTCTTCACCAATCTTCTTTTTCACCAATCTCCGGGAGAATGATTTTTGGCTGTGAAGATTTGCGAATGCTTCATCGCTCCGAAGAGTGCGGTTGAAAGATGAATCGTGCCTATCTGGCATTTTCCCGCGCACATTTTGAAACTCACAATGCTTTCAGAGCATCTATTACCGTTAGACCAAAAAAACAAATTCACTGGGAGGCGAGAAATGATAATTACATTTGCAGACGGCGAAAACATTGAAGTGGCAGCGTCGGCCCTCGATGATTTTCTGCGCTACGACCTCAAGTGGGCTGAGTTTGTTCACGGTCGGGCCTTCACGAAAGAGCCGTCCTGCAAGCAACACCGTTCACCGGTTAAGCCCGTGAATCAGGTTGTGCACCCTTGTCCTCCAGGTGGCTGCTGAAGGCCCAATCCCATCCTTCTGGCTTCCCTTCACCGCAAGTTGCATGAGGGATAACCCCTCCCCGTCCATCCCAGATTAGCGCGACTTTGCGCCACTCCATGCCAAGGCATCACAGTTTGGCGTGGGTTTCACCGATATGGATCAATTCCCGGATTATCCTCGAATTTTCTGTCCTCACCCGCTTCGCCCGCCCCAAATCGCCTTACCTGATGTAAACTTTAATGTGCCCGATTTTCATTGCGGGCAACGGAGGGGTAATTTTGGCAGAAGTTCGATTGCAAGAGGGCGAGCCGCTGGAAAACGCGCTGCGCCGGTTTAAACGCAAGGTCCAGACTGAGGACATCATCAAGGAAGTAAAGCGCCACTCCTACTACCTGAAGCCGGGAGAGAAGAAGCGCGTAAAGCAGGCCCTGGCGCGCAAGCGGGCAAAAAAGAAGATCCGCAAAGACCGCGACTCCCGTCCCGACCGCGACTAAAAGATCCGCGACCAATAATACCGTGCCCGAATACCCGGCGTTTCGCATGGTGCCAGGCAAGTTGATCAAGCCTTGCGCTTCCGCGCCGCCGCAATCGACTCTTTGAGCGCCGCAGCCATGTCGGCGTCTTTGGTCATCACACGCGCGGGCTTCGGCATGTGCGACTCGCGCCCCAGCCACGCGCTTACCGCCTCGCGATCAGCCAAGGTAAACCGGCCTTCGCGACGCACCGGCATCCCTTCACTGGCCCAGCGATGCGCCGTCGCTACGGGAATACCGAGATAGCGGGCGATGGCCGTCCAGCCTTTGAGAGGGCCGGAGTCGTCCGCGGCGGGCTGTTTCGTGCTGGAAGACTTCTTCTTGGAAGGCTTTTTTGGGGAACGTTCTGCGCTCACTTACTTTCTCCGCTTATGCCGGCTCGCGCAACTCCCGTCCTTGACCAGCAGGCAACTGAAGATTGTCTTCCACTTGCAACTCTTGCACCTTCAGCCGCCGGACCGTCAACTCGCCGATCTCCAACGACGCAAGCGAGCCCTTCTGCACGGCGAATTTGCGGATGAAGAGCCTGCCGATCGCAAAGGCGCCGATGGCGAATGCGCCGATGGCAAATGATCCAATGGCAAATGATCCAATGGCAACGGCGCCTACTGCTCCGGCTGAGAACTTGAATTTATTTTTCTGTGACATGGAGTCACTCCGGAAGAAAGTATTCAGACTAAAATGATAGTCATTTCGGGCTTGGATTCCGATGCGGTGCTGTCTCCGTGGTGAAGATTTCGCCCCGCCACTCGCGCGAAAGATGCTTTCTTGCTGTGTACCAAGTATGGTACACTCATGACCTGTGGCCAAGGGCAAGAAGAAGCGGCCAGCACCTGAAGCGGAAGCGGCGGTGCGGCAGAAGCGCATTCCCGCGATTTTCTTCAGAACTGGTGCGGGTGGAGAACCCGTCCGGGAATGGCTGAAGAGCTTGTCCCGCGAAGACCGCAAGCAGATTGGCACGGACATCATGACTGTTGAGTTTGGCTGGCCAATCGGCATGCCGGTATGTCGCCCTTTAGGCCATGCAATATATGAGGTCCGAACCAGTCTTAGCAATAACCGCATTGCCCGTGTTCTTTTTTATGTCGATAAGCGAGGCCGCATGGTGTTGCTCCACGGCTTCATTAAGAAAACGCAAAAGACACCGGCAGAGGAACTTAATCTCGCCGCCAGCAACAAAAACAAACATGAGCGAGGGCTGAAATGAAAGAAAGACCGAAGCGAATCGATCACAACGGCACTTCCTTTGACGAGTTTCTGCGAGAAGAGGGTATGTTAGAAGAAGCCGAGGCGGTGGCCATCAAACGCGTGATCGCGTGGCAATTGCGCCGCGAAATGCAGCGTAAGCGCATCACTAAGAAAGTCATGGCCGGACGCCTTCGCACCAGCCGTTCCCAGCTAGACCGCCTGCTGGATCCACAATATGCCGGGGTCACATTGGGCACGCTCTCGCGAGCTGCCATGGTGCTCGGCAAGCGTCTGAAAGTCCAGGTAATAGAAGCACCCGTTGCGGCGCGGTCTCTGCGCAAGCACCCTAGCCACGTGGCTTTGCCGGTTAAGCCAAATAAACTTGCAGCAAGCAGAGGATGACCGTCATCCTGATTCTGCATCTTCTACCCTAACTTGCAATTCAGAAATGATCGCTTCCCTCTATCCTATTATCGACTTCTCCTGCTTCGCGGCGAAGCCCGATCCAATCATGGCCATCGTCAGGTATGCGGAAGAGTTGATTGCGGCAGGCGTGACGCTGATCCAACTGCGCGACAAGTCTCAGCCTGAGCAGCCGAGAAGGTTTCTGAGCTGTGCCCGCGAGCTGCGTCGGGTGACGTTGGACAGAGCCACGCTGATGATCAATGATCGCGTTGACCTCTGCCTTGCGGCCGACGCCGACGGAGTCCACCTGGGCCAGAACGATCTCTCACCTGCGGCTGCGAGGAAGATTTTCGATTCTGTTTTATCCCACTCTATCGCTCGGTCGCTGGGAAAATCCCAGCTTCTTCGCGAAAGGATGGGGCACCCGGGAGAATCGTCTGGTCGAGAGAAGATCGGACACTCAGAGAAATCATCTCGTCGGGAAGAGATAGGACACCGAGAGGGATTGGCGGTCAGGGAGAGAGAGACGATAAAGAAATTCCTCATCGGCTACTCCACCCACAACCTCGCACAAGTCATTGCTGCCGACGCGCTCCCCGTCGATTACATTGCCATTGGGCCGGTCTTTGCCACGGGGTCCAAGGCCAATCCTGATCCGGTGGTGGGGCTTGAAGGAGTGAGGCAGGCGCGTCAGGCTACTGTCAAGCCGCTGGTGGCTATTGGCGGCATCACCCGCCAGAATTGCCGCCAGGTAAAGGACGCAGGCGCGGACGCGGTAGCCGTAATCTCTGACCTTCTTGAGTCCCCGGGCAAAGCAGTTGCGGATTTTCTGCGCGTTTTGGGGTAAAACATACAGAACAATATGTCTTCATCCGTGGAAATACGCACTAAGCCGAGTGCAGGCTCTGCCGGGCCTGAATTAGTCAAAGGCCTGGGACTCACCAGCGCCACCACGCTGGTGATGGGTTCCATGATCGGCTCCGGCATCTTTATTGTCTCGGCTGAGATTGCCCGCGAGGTCAACTCGCCCGCGTTGCTGATTGGCGCCTGGCTGGTCACCGGCTTTATGACGATTGTGGGCGCGCTCTCTTACGGCGAACTGGCCGCCATGATGCCCAAAGCCGGCGGTCAATACGTTTATCTCCGCGAGTCGCTCGGTCCGCTCTGGGGCTTTCTCTATGGATGGACGCTATTCCTGGTGATCCAGACCGGCACTATCGCGGCCGTGGGCGTGGCCTTTGGCAAATTCCTGGGACATTTCTTCCCCTCGGTCTCTGCCACCCAGTGGATATTCCCCGCCCTCCACTTTCACGTTCCGGTGTGGAATGTAACCAGTCAGATCTCTTTGGGCGGTATGGACGTTGGCCTGAATACTCAAAATCTGGCCGGGATTCTAGTCGTTATCTTTCTCACCGGCCTGAACGTATTCGGTATCAAAACCGGGGCCGCGGTGCAGAACGTCTTCACCATCGCCAAGGTGTCCGCTTTGGCCGCGCTGGTGCTGGCAGGGATCTTTGTTGCTCGCAACGCGCAGGCCGTGGCCGCAAACTATACTGACTTCTGGCGCCTCGGCTTGCCACATTCGGCCAACGGCGCTGATGCAGCCGGCAAACTTCTGGGCCCCTTTGTCGGCGTGTTGACGATTCTTGCTGTCGCCCAGGTCGGCTCGCTTTTTTCCGCCGACGCATGGAATAACGTAACCTTCACTGCGGGCGAGGTGAAAGATCCCAGGCGCAACCTGCCGCTCTCGCTTGCCATAGGCACCGGCGTGGTAATCCTGCTTTATATCGCAGCCAATTTTATCTACCTGGGCCATCTCCCGTTTGATGGCAATCCAGCCGGCACTGACGTGGTTGCGCGCGGTATCAAGTACGCAGCTTCAGACCGGGTTGGGACCGCCGTGCTGCAGCAAATGTTTGGCCCGTCCGGCGCCGGGTTGATGGCGATCGCCATCCTGATTTCCACCTTCGGCTGCTGCAACGGTCTGATTCTATCCGGCGCTCGCGTCTATTACGCCATGGCCAAAGACGGACTGTTTTTCAATTCCACGGGCAAGCTGCATCCCAAGTTTCTCACGCCGAAGAATGCGCTGATCGTGCAGGGCGTCTGGACCTGCGTGCTTTGTCTCTCAGGAACGTATAACGATCTGTTGAACTACGTCATCTTTGCCGTCCTGGTCTTCTATATATTGACCATTGCCGGCCTGTTCGTTCTGCGGCGTACGCGACCCCAGGCCGAACGGCCGTACCGTGCCCTCGGCTATCCGATACTGCCCGCCATTTATATTGTGATGGCTTTATTCATCGATGTCGTATTATTGCGCTACAAACCGCAATACACTTGGCCTGGCTTGATCATTGTGCTGCTGGGAATTCCGGTGTATTTCATCTGGTCGCGCCGCAGCGGTGCGCTGAAGCAGGCTTAAGCCTACAAAGGAGAAATGCTGCATGGGCAATTTGCTGGCGACAAAGACGCTGGACATGATCCGCGCCGAGGCGCAGGAAACGGGAGAGCACACGCTCAAGCGGGCCCTGGGGCCGCTAAACCTGGTATCACTGGGAATCGGGGCAATCATCGGCGCCGGAATTTTCGTCCTGACCGGACAGGCAGCTGCCGATAATGCCGGCCCGGCCATCATGCTGTCCTTCATCCTGGCCGGAGTGGCTTGTGCGTTCGCGGGGCTTTGCTATGCTGAATTTGCGTCGTTGATTCCTATTGCTGGCTCTGCCTATACCTATGGCTACGCGACCTTGGGCGAAATTTTCGCCTGGATCATCGGGTGGGACCTGGTTCTGGAGTACGCCTTCGGCGCTGCCACTGTGGCTTCCGGATGGGCCGGTTATTTCGTGAGTTTCATGCAGGACCGCGGCATTCTTATCCCACCGGAATTCATCGGCACTTACGGCCAGAAATTTGCCTTATATCATGGCCGCTGGACCGCTGTTGCCACTCTTCCTGCCGGGGTGGATGTCTCTACGCTTCAAGTGCACACGGCTATTTTCAACCTTGTGGCTTTTCTGATTATTGCGCTGGTCACGATAGTGCTGGTAATCGGAATTAAAGAGTCCGCAAACCTCAACACGGCAATTGTGATCGTCAAAGTAAGCATTGTCATGTTGTTTATTGTTATTGCGGCAGCCTTTCTGTTTAAGCATCCGGAATTAATGAAGGCCAACTGGCATCCATTCATTCCGCCTAATACTGGTGAATCAGGGCATTTCGGAATTTCAGGCATTGCTACTGGGGCTGCAGTCGTTTTCTTTGCCTATATCGGTTTTGATGCGGTCTCAACGGCGGCACAGGAAGCGAAAAATCCGCAGAAAGACATGCCGATTGGCATTCTTGGTTCGCTGATAATCTGCACCATCCTCTACATCGTGGTGTCAGGACTGCTTACCGCGCTGGTTTCTTACACCAAGCTGGGTGTGCCTGATCCGGTTGCAGTGGGCATCGACGCGACGGGCGTGAGTTGGGGCAGCTTCATCGTGAAAATTGGCGCGATCTTCGGTCTCGGGACAGTGATGCTGGTGATGTTACTGGGACAGTCGCGCGTCTTCTACTCCATGTCGAAAGACGGGCTGCTGTGGAAGTGGGCCAGCGCGATTCATCCGCGTTTCCGCACGCCGTGGATTTCCAACATTGTGATGGGAGTTTTCGTCGCGATTTTCGGGGCAGTTATTCCCATCAGCGACCTCAGCACGCTGGTGAGCATCGGTACGCTGCTGGCATTTGTGATTGTTTGCGCGGGGGTATGGATTCTGCGGGTGCGCCGTCCGGACCTGCCGCGGCCTTTCAAAACTCCATGGGTTCCGCTCGTTCCTATACTGGGCATGGCCACCGCTTTCTATCTGATGGCGAGCCTGCCGCTTAAGACGTGGATCCGGCTGGTAGTTTGGCTGCTTATCGGGATGGTTATCTACTTTTCTTACGGTCGCAAACACAGCAAAGTACAGCGAGCCGAAGCGCCTGCCGCCCCCGTGCCTGTTGGCAGATAGAAATTCACAATTGGTTTCACGGCCCTCCGTTCTTGCGGAGGGTTTTTGTTTTAGAATGGGCCAGTCTTTTTTAGTTCCGCCGCGTCTATTCCTTTTCATAGGGGCACTGAATGGCCAATCTGCTCGTCACTAAACCGCTCAAGATCATTCTAGAAGAAGCCCATGAGACCGGCGAACACAGTCTGCGCCGCGCATTAGGCCCTACCAACCTGATTACCCTGGGCATCGGCGCGATTATCGGTACCGGAATCTTCGTCCTGACGGGGACTGCAACGGCCTTACATGCAGGACCCGCAATCGTGATCTCTTTTTCGCTGGTTGGAATAAGTTGCGTCTTTGCCGGACTGTGCTATGCCGAGTTCGCCTCCATGATCCCCGTGGCCGGCTCAGCTTACACCTATGGCTACGCGACTCTGGGCGAGATCTTTGCCTGGATCATCGGCTGGGACTTGGTGCTGGAGTATGCCTTCGGCGCCGCTACCGTGGCTTCAGGATGGAGCGGCTATTTCATCAGCTTGCTCGGCGATTTCGGCATTAAGCTTCCTGCTGCCATCGCGGGCACCCACTGGGATGAATTCGTGTATTACAACAACCATTGGGAGAGCCTTGCCCGCATTGCTCCCAAGCTGAAAGTTCTTGGGATTGATCCCGCCACGTTGCAGCATACCCATGGCGTATTCAATCTGCTGGGTTTTCTGGCGATTGCTTTTTGTACTCTAGTGTTGGTGATTGGCATCAAAGAGTCCGCCAACTTCAACAGCACAATTGTCTTCATCAAGGTAGCAGTGCTGCTGGTTTTTATCGGTATTGGTGTGATGTATTTGTTTCAACATCCGCAGCTTACCGCGGAAAACTGGCATCCGTTTATTCCACCAAGTTCCGGCGGTGAATTTGGATGGATGGGAATCAGCCATGGCGCAGCGATCATCTTCTTTGCCTATATTGGATTTGATGCTGTTTCCACTGCCGCGCAGGAAGCTAAGAATCCTGCCCGGGATATGCCCATCGGCATCCTTGGGTCCTTGGTTATCTGTACGATCCTCTATGTTCTTACGGCGGCCGTGCTTACAGGGCTGGTCAACTATAAGTCGCTCAACGTGCCCGATCCGCTAGCCATTGGCATTGACGCCACGGGCAATCGCTTCGGCGGCTTCCTGGTGAAATTTGGTGCGCTCATGGGCCTGACCAGCACGATTGTGGTCATGCTGCTGGGACAATCGCGCGTCTTCTTTTCCATGTCACGCGACAGGCTTCTGCCCGGCTTTTTCAGCGTAATTCATCCTCGCTTCCGCACGCCCTGGCTTTCCACGCTCGGCGTGGGCTTCTTCGTGGCGCTGCTGGCTGCGTCTCTTCCCATTAACCAACTGGGTGACATGGTGAACATCGGCACTCTGCTGGCGTTTGCCATTGTTTCTGGTGGCGTCTGGGTGCTCCGCCGCCGTAATCCTGATTTGCCCCGCCCGTTCAAAACCCCGTGGGTTCCAGTGGTCCCCATTCTGGGCATACTGTTTTCCCTTTGGTGGATGTACAACTTGCCCGGCATTACCTGGCTCCGTTTGGTGATATGGCTGATCATCGGCATGTTCATCTATTTCGGCTACGGACGTAAACATAGCCGGGTCCAGCGCGGCGAGGTCTAAACTTCATTTATCTCAGCATGTTCAATGGCGCGCTCTGTTCCATGGCCATTGATACAATTTCTTTGAGCCCATGAAAATCGTTACGGCAGAAGAAATGCGCGCTATCGACCGCGCCACGACGGAGAAATACGGCATACCCTCGCTCACGTTGATGGAAAATGCCGGAACGGCCGTGGCTGGCTTCGCGCAAAAGCATTTCGATTTCAATACTGTTTGCGCCATCTGCGGTAAGGGCAACAACGGTGGCGATGGCTTTGTCGCGGCGCGCAAGCTGCATGAAGCTGGCAAGCAAGTATCGGTAGTCGTGCTGGCCAAAGGTCCGGGCGAGCTGCGCGGGGACGCGGCCGAAATGTTCAAGAAGCTTCCCGTGCCCGCGTTGTGGATCGCCGAAGATAAATACTTCAGCAAGCCTGAAGTTGAGCAGGCGCTCAAGTCCGATTTCATCCTCGATGCCATTCTGGGAACGGGTTTCAAGCCGCCACTAAAAGATCTTACGGAAAAGGCGATCATTCGCATCAACAAAGCGCCGAGCTTTGTGCTGTCTGTGGACATCCCCTCAGGCATCGATACGGATGCAGAGGAACCGCCCGATGGTGGAACCACCTACGTTCACGCGGACGGCATCATCTCCTTCACTGCCGCCAAACCCGCCTTAGTATTTGGCAATCTCACCGATGGCCCCATCGCCATAGCTCCCATCGGATCGCCGGAAAAGCTTATTGCAACGACCGCCCATCTGCGTGAGGACGTGATTACTAGTCGCGACGCGCAGGCCATTGCTGTTCCCCGCCTGCCGGACGCTCATAAAGGGGAGTTTGGCCACGTTCTGGTGATCGGGGGTTCCGTCGGCAAATCGGGCGCGGCTGCCATGGCTGGAATAGCTGCCTTGCGCACCGGTGCGGGACTGGTGACCGTAGCTTGCCCTAAATCTGTCCAGCCAACTATTGCAGCTTACGCGCCCGAGTTGATGACCGAGCCTCTGCCGGAAACCGCCGAAGGCACCATTTCACTCCTTGCCCTCGCTGATAGGGAACATTTGTTGAAAGGAAAGTCAGTTGTGGTGATCGGTCCCGGCATCTCGCGCAATGAAGAAACGGCAGAGTTCGTCCGCGACCTGGTCAGCGTGTGCTCGGTATCGATGGTGATCGACGCTGACGGCCTCAATGCCTTCGAGGAACATACAGAAGACGTCAAGCCGGATATAGTAGTTGATCCATTCACCTTACGCGTTCTCACTCCGCATCCTGGCGAGATGTCGCGGCTTACCGGTCTGCCAACTGGAGAAATCCAGGCGAGTCGAATAGCTGTTGCAAAAAAGTTCGCTGCGGATTCCCAGACTTGCGTCGTACTCAAGGGACATCGAACGATCCTTGCCAGTCCGCAGGGGCAGACATGGATTAACACTGCCGGAAATCCGGGAATGGCCAAGGGTGGATCTGGCGACGTCCTTTCCGGCGTAATTGCGGGGCTGCTGGCGCAAGTCCAGCATCTTCAACCCAAGGACCGCTGGCAATCCGAGGATGGATCAACAGTTGATATTGAAAGCCTTGGCCTCAATGCGATCTATAAATGGATTTCTACTCAGGATCCGCAAGCCGAAGAAATCCACGCCTTGCGTGACCAATATCGGAAGACCAGAAACCACAAGTTGCTGACGGAACTGCAAAACAAAGTTGAAACCAAAATTAAACAAGCCATCACATTGATCAGCTCTCTCCATGTTGGAAAAGCTGTTTATCTTCACGGCCTTGCCGGCGACATCGCCGCTTCGCTTTATGGCCAGCAATCCATGATCGCCACGGACATCATTAACTGTCTGGGCGAAGCCTTTGCTGTGTGTGAAGACGAAGCTCTCGGCAAATTTGTTTATCTCCAGCGATGAAGACCTTTACCACCCATTCTGCCGAAGAGACCGTCGATCTCGGCCGCCGACTGTCCGCCGAACTCAAGCTCGGCAGCATCGTGCTTCTTCGCGGCGACCTGGGCGCAGGCAAGACCACGATGGTCAAAGGCATCGCAGAAGGTTTCAACGCCGCCAAAGCTGAAGACGTCACCAGTCCAACATTTACTCTCATCCATGAATATCGCGGCCCACAAATTACGCTTTACCACATCGATCTTTACCGCATCGACACCCAGCGCGAACTCGACACGCTGGCGCTCGACGATCTCATGTCGCCGCAAAGCATCCTGCTGATCGAATGGGGGGAGAAATTTGAACGTTTTGTGCGCGAGCGAGATCGGGAGATAACCATTCAGCATGACGGTGGCGACGACCGCCGCATCATAGTCGAAATCTGACAATCCATAGGGCAAAGGCTGCGGAGAGTTCCATGCCGCTTACGTGCCGTCAATATCTATCTTGCGAATCTTTGCAAAACTTGATGCTGCGTGCTCCTGCCTAGGTGAGAATATCTTGACAACTAAGGGTTAGCTAGCAGGCAGAGATTTCGAGCAAAGGTTAGATTGAAAAAGGCCATGGAAAAGATATCAACCTTCAGTAATTCTTCCTTCAATTACAAAAACAACACTGTTATTTCATCTTCCGCTTTTTATGGTTGCATGGCTTTTCTGGTTTTTGCCGGGGTGATATGCGCTGGTTGCGGCGGAAGCCGCAGTACGGCACCCTCACCAGCACAAAACGGGTTGGCCATCACGACTCAGCCCTCATCGCAAGGTGCTCGGCTTGGACAGACCGTAACCTTTTCCGTGACAGCGAGTGTAACTGACGGCGTCAGCTACCAGTGGAGTAAGAACGGAATAGCCATCAATGGAGCGACGGAGGCAACTTATACCACGCCGCCGACGGTAACTACAGATAACGCCTCAACTTTCCATGTAACGGTGACCAATGCAACTGGATCACTCACCAGCAGGGAAGTACAACTCGTGCTAAATCCACCGCAACCCGGTGATCTGCGCTTTCAGCAGGTGGATAGCTCATCCATCCTGGATGGTTACACTGACACTGTTTCCACAAATATTCTGGGCACTGCAGTTTCTACGTGGGGTAATTACGGGTCGCCCTTGCGGTTTGAGCAGGCAGGCTATTGTTCTACTGCCGGCAGTCCCGTTAGCTGCACATGGTTCTTTGAATTGTTCTCCACCCCAATCACAGGCGTGACCACGACGTACCGGTCAGGTCTTCTTACCAATTTCCAGACTGATCTTTTCGCGCTTGGCTTCGATACCGTCGTTACTTCTGCGAACATGCAGACGGGTAACAATGCTTATGCAATATCCTCGATAAAGACAACATCAACCAGCGTGTTTTCGCCGATTGCTACCCAGTCCCTTCCCGCTGCTGACTTTCAGTTCGTTGCTTCGCAGCAGGGCCAGGAAGGCCATGTAATTACCGCTCTCGGCTTCAACGGTGATTTGCTCCAGTACGTTTCCTATGGATTGACCGGTGACCATAACGTCTATGAAGCTCAGGTGCTTTCAGCTACCCTGGCCACAATAACTTCACAAGCCGGGACTCTTGCTCAGGGCGGTTATATTGTCACTGCGGTTGGCGGCGATCCCGTCAATGGATTTTTTGTTGTGGGTACTCGCTTACAGGGCGATGCCATGCCTCGGCCTTTCAAGATTGTGAATTCGGCCACGGAAGATCCCTCCGTTTTATTTAAAGGGGGATACAGCATTGTAGCCAGCGTAACCAATGCTGATCTGTCAAATACCTGGGTGGGCGAAAAGTAAAACGGCAGAACACTAACGCGGGCGCGGCGGCGTGCTTCTGATTGTCATCACCACCAGCCACGCTCCATTGAGCATGAATAGTAAAATTGCCGGGAAGAAGTACTTGCTCGCAGGCATATGCTGAAAGACGCACCACACCACTCCGCCCACAATTGCCAGATCAATCAAAGTAAAGATGGTGAAAATCCAGCCGCGCGACATGGCCGCGCTTAAAATCCCATGATGTTGTAGCCGCAATCCACGTAAATGGTTTCACCAGTGATCCCTGAGCCGAGATCGGAAGAGAGAAACAGCGCCGTATCGCCAACTTCTCTGGGCTCTACGTTCCTCTTGAGTGGTGCATGCTCGGCGTGGTTTTTGAGCATCTGGCTGAAATCGCCAACACCGCGTGCCGCCAGCGTCTTGATGGGGCCGGCGGAGATGGCGTTCACGCGAATTTTCTTCGGCCCCAGGCTGTTGGCCAGGTAGCGCACCGTGGCCTCCAGAGACGCCTTGGCCACGCCCATCACGTTATAGCCGGGCACCACTTTTTCCGCGCCGAAATAAGTCAGCGTGATCACGCTGCCGCCATTCGTCATCAGCGGCGCGGCGGCGCGGGTGACCGCGATCAGAGAATAAACGCTGATGTCATGGGCAATGCGGAAGCCATCGCGCGAGGTGTTGAGGAAATCGCCCTTCAGCTCTTCCGCGGGAGCGTAGGCCACCGAGTGGACCAGCGCATCCAGGTGACCAAACTTCTCCTTGAGCTGCGCATAGAACTGGTCGATCTCCGCATCGCTGGAGACGTCGCATTGGAACGCCTCCGCGCCGGGCAGGGAAGTAATGAGGTCATGCGCTTCGGCCTTCATACGCTCGTTTTGATAGGTAATGGCCAGCTTTGTGCCGGCGTCGCTCAGGCGCTGCGCGATCGCCCAAGCGATGCTGCGTTTATTGGCTACTCCAAAAATCACCGCGTTCTTGCCTTGCATGCTCAACATAGAGTCATCCTTCGAATAGATCGAAACGGAAAAGCATAGCAGGAAGCGCCGCAGAACGGGAATCAGCTCCGGCGCTTTGGACGAAAGAGCTGTTCTGAATGAAATGTTTTTTCTGTTCTAAGGTATATTTTTCGCGACTGGACGTGCACTGTAGGCGGGCGCAAGAGAGAGGGGAGTGTCATCCTGGAACCTCCCTGCCTTTACAAAAAATCAATGGACATTTATCTTTGCAGGCTCTAGCATGTTTGTCAAAATTTGTTAGACCGCTGTTCGTAATCCGGACCAGCAGCGAGTTCAAGCATTTCCAATCGCTCGTGATGCGCCTGACAGGAGGCCACCTCTATGGGCTTATCGAGACGTGAATTCTTCAAGGTCGGAACCGGAAGCGCTGCGGCGCTGCTTCTCGGGTTTGATGCCCGCCCGGTTTTGGCTCAAGCGAAAGAACTCAAGATCGCCCGCACTACTGAAACCCGCTCCACGTGTCCTTATTGTTCCGTGAGTTGCGGCGTGATCATCCATACGCTTGGCGATAAGGCCAAGAACGTGACTCCGCAGGTTGTCCACGTTGAGGGTGATCCGGACCATCCTATCAATCGCGGCACTTTGTGCCCCAAGGGCGCCTCGCTCTATCAGGAAATCCTGAATGACCGCCGGCTAAATAAGCCGCAGGTCCGCCGTCCTGGATCCACGCAATGGGAAGATATCTCCTGGGACAAAGCCTACGACGAGATCGCTCGCCATATAAAGAAGACCCGTGACGAAACGTTCGTTGACACGGATGCCAACGGCAAGACCGTGAACCGTTGCGAAGGCATCGCCTTCAACGGGGGCTGCACTGACACCAACGAATTCAACTATTTGGTCGTAAAGACCATGCGCAGCATGGGGGTCTGCTACCTGGAAAACCAGGCCCGTGTTTGACACGGCCCCACGGTCTCAAGTTTGGGACCAACGTTCGGACGGGGCGCAATGACCAACGGTTGGATCGACATCAAAAATTCCGACATGATGTTGGTCATGGGCGGCAATCCGGCGGAAAACCATCCTTGCGGTTTCAAGTGGGTTGTGGAAGCCAAGCGTGTCCGCAATGCCAAAGTGATTGTCGTTGATCCACGCTTTCAGCGCACGGCCTCGCAGGCAGACCATTTCTGCCAGATCCGCGCGGGATCAGATATTTCCTTCCTTGGCGGCCTGATCAACTATGCAATCCAGAACAACCGCTACGCCAAGGATTACGTAATCAACTACACCAATGCGGCCCTGATCGTGAAAAAGGGCTTTAAGTTGCCGGAAGATGGCTATTTCTCCGGCTTTGACGCTGCCGGCGCCAAGTATGACGTGTCCTCGTGGAATTATGAGGAAGGTGGAAATGTGACCGGAACCGCTGCCGCAGCCATCGCGGCTGGTGATGGTCCGGCAACACCAGAGACTGCCGCCAAAGCTGCTCCGGCCAATCCAGCCGCCAAGGCCGCAGGCCCCAACGGCGCCGCAGGCCAGGGATATCAGGCGCAAGGCCCCGTGGGAGCCAAAGGAACCACCGGCGCTCCCGCCCCACCGGCATTGCCGCCCAACACCGCGTACGATCTCTCCTTGGAGCATCCGCGCTGCGTTTTCCAATTGATGAGGAAGCATTTCTCGCGCTATACGCCGGAAATGGTTTCCAGCATCACGGGAATTCCGCAGGACAAGCTAACCAAGGCTTATGACATGTACACCTCCATCCGCAAAGATGGAGACATGAAAAAGGTCGGCACCATCATCTATTCGGTGGGCTGGACGCAGCATTCCTTCGGCTCGCAGATCATCCGCACCGCGGCCATGACGCAACTGCTGCTGGGCAATGTGGGACGCGCCGGCGGCGGGGTAAACGCGCTGCGCGGGCACTCCAATATTCAGGGCGCAACCGATCTTGCTGGTGTCTTTGACATTTTGCCGGGCTATCTCAAGGTCCCTACTCCTTCAGACACTGATTTCAAAACCTACATCACGCGCATCACTCCTAAGCCTTCCAAACCCAAAGAGTGGGATTCATTCAATTATTGGTCCAACACTCCCAAGTTTGCCGTTTCATTCCTGAAGGCGATGTACGGCGACGCGGCCAAGAAGGAAAATGATTGGGCTTTCCATTACCTCCCCAAGATTGACCGCAAGTACTCGTGGGTGGAGCAGTGGGATGCCATGTACCAGGGCAAGGTCAAAGGCCTGATCTGCTTCGGCATGAATGGCGTTGCCATCGGGCCCAACTCGCAGAAGAATATTGATGGTCTAAAGAAGGCCGACTGGCTGGTGGTTTGCGATATCTACCCGGAAGAGACCAGCAGCTTTTGGGAGTCGCCGGGGATCACCGACGAGGATAAGAAGCAGATAAAAACCGAGGTCTACCGTTTGCCGGGCGCTGGCTTTGCCGAGAAAGACGGTACCTTCGTCAACTCTGCCCGCTGGCTGCAGTGGAAGTGGGCCGCAGTTCCAACTCCGGGAGATTCCAAAGTAGACCAGGAGATTCTCTCCCGCATCTATCTAGCAGTTCGGGCGCTGTATCAGAAGGAAGGTGGCAAGTTCCCAGACGCTCTTCTGAGTGCCACATGGGCTTATACCAATCCGAACAATCCCTCGCTCGCAGAGGTGGCCAAGGAGATCAACGGCAAGGCCCTGGCTGATCTGCATGACGATAAGCAGACGCCCACGGATTGGAAGGCCGGCCAGCAACTGCCTGGCTTTGCCTGGCTGAAAGATGATGGCACAACGTCCTCTGGCAACTGGCTCTATTGCGGTTCCTGGCCGGACGCTGGCTCAAACACTCAGCGCCGCGATCCTGCAGATCCTTCTGGTCTCGGTATCCACCCCAACTGGGGTTGGTCCTGGCCGATGAACCGCCGCGTGATGTATAACCGCGCCTCCTGCGATCTCAACGGCAAACCGTGGGATCCCAGCCGCAAGCAGGTCTGGTGGAATGAAGCCACCGGGAAGTGGGCAGGCAATGACGTCCCTGACTTCAAGGCCGATTCCAATCCCAAGGACCACATGGGCCCATTCATCATGAATCCTGAAGGTTTGGGGCGCTTGTTTGTGCCTCTGGCCGCAATGGCCGATGGCCCCTTCCCGGAGCACTATGAGCCGGTGGAAAGCCCATTGGTCAACCCCCTTCATCCTAAGCAGTCCGCCAGTCCGGTGGTGAAGCGTTACAAGACCGACCTGGATAAATACGGGACCTCAGACAAGTTCCCGTATCCCTGCACCACCTATCGGTTGACCGAGCACTATCACTATTGGACCAAGAACAACCCGATGAACATGCAATTGGTGCCGGAACCCTTTGTCGAGATGTCAGAGGAACTGGCGGCCAAGCTGGGGATCGCTGGTGGCGAAAGAATCAAAGTTAGTACCGCCCGCAGCGGCCAGAAAGATGGCAAGGCTACCGGCGTTTATTATGCCAAAGCCATGGTCACCAAGCGTATCAAGCCGCTGAAGCTTGCAGGCAAAGATGAGCCGGTCTACCCCGTCGGTATCCCGATTCACTGGGCGTACCGTGGCTTAGGCGACGGTCGTCCGGACGATCAGCGCACGCCGATCAATCTGCTCTCCCCCACCGCGATTGACCCTAACGCTTACACACCAGAGTTCAAAGGCTTTCTGGTGAACATCGAGAAGGTCTAAGGAGATACGCCATGAGCAATGGACAATTGGAAATCAAAGCGATCTCCGGTCACCGTGGCGGCACGCCGGGCGGCGGCACATACACTCAGCCGGATGGCAAGGAACGTAGCGGAGCCACTCGCGATTACGATGTCTGCAAACTAGTGGATACCACTACCTGCATCGGCTGCAAAGCTTGTGAAGTGGCTTGCCTGGAGTGGAACGGCTATGAGTTCCGCGAAACCAACTTCCACAATACCTACCAGACCATGCCGGAAACGGCATGGAACTTCTGGAACCTGATCAAGTTCAATGAAGTCGAAAATGACAATGGCATTCAGTGGCTCATGCGCAAGGACCAATGCATGCACTGCGAGGAGCCAGGCTGTCTCATCGCCTGCCCCGCGGACGGCGCCATTGTGCAGTACACCAACGGCATTGTCGATTTCAATCAGGCCAACTGCATTGGCTGCCAGTATTGCGTTACCGGCTGCCCGTTCAATATCCCCAAATTCAACGCGGAAACCAAGAAAGTCTATAAGTGCACCCTTTGCTCTGATCGCGTTGGCGCCGGCCTGGAACCTGCCTGCATCAAGTCATGCCCCACCGGTTGTCTGCACTTTGGCAGCAAGGAAGATATGCTGGCGCTGGCCGGCAAACGTGTGGACCAGCTTCACTCGCAAACTTCCTACAAAAATGCCGGTGTTTACGATCCTGACGGAGTCGGCGGCACGCACGTGATCTACGTGCTCCATGACAAAGACAAGCCGGAGCAATACGAACTTCCTGCTGACCCTACCGTTCCGTTCTTCGTCAAGATATGGAAAGGGCCGTTGAAGTGGCTGGGCGGCCTGGGCATGGCGGCCGGTGTTCTTGGCGTCTTCATGCATTACATACGGTTCGGCCCCAAAGAAGTGGATAAGCAAGAGGAGGCGAAGCGATGAGCGGCGGAGTGATTGCACGTCCAACTACGACTACACCCGAAGACCAGGTAGTGCGCTATACCTTCAAGGAGCGGGCCTATCACTGGATCAATGCCATCGCCTATACGTATCTGCTGTTGACTGGTCTGGCCTTGTTCACGCCGTTTCTCTACTGGCTTTCATACGTTCTTGGCGGCGGCCCCACGATCCGTTTCTGGCATCCCTGGGTGGGTCTCGTTTACCTGGTAACTATCTTCTGGATGCACGCCAAGTGGAAAGCGGATATG
>JBARMK010000218.1:0-2960 GCA_049802395.1 Candidatus Angelobacter sp. | reverse complement strand
CCCAACCGTCTCAGTCCGGAAAATATTTTTCCTCGCGTGCCTATGGCCATTTGGGCTATACAGGTACATCACTATGGATTGACCCTGACCCTGGGCTCTCTGTTACGCTGCTAACCAATCGCACCTGGCCGAAGCGAGGTTCGCAGGCAATTCAACAGATCCGCCCTGCATTCCACGATGCAGTCATTGAGGCACTTGAACGAAGCTGAAGCATTTTGAGGCAACTACGGCGTGAGCCTTTCTGATGTCACTATTCGCGACCTGAAAACCGAGCAGCAAAATACTGCCTCCGCCGAACTGGACACCTTGTCCGCGCTGGAAATCGCGCGTCTGATCAACCACGAAGACAAGAAAGTTGCTGTCGCTGTGGAGCAGGCCTTGCCCCAGATTGCTGAAGCCATCGATGCCGTCGCTCAAGCCATAGCCAGCGGCGGAAGGCTGATTTACGTGGGCGCCGGCACCAGCGGAAGGCTGGCAGCGCTCGACGCCTCCGAATGCCCGCCTACCTTTAATACCGATCCGCGGACCGTTCAGTATGTTATTGCCGGCGGCAATAAAGCGCTGGGACGAGCAGCCGAATATAGTGAAGACTCACGTGCTACCGGCCAGCGCGATATGGCGCAGCGCAAGCCTGGAAAGAATGATGTAGTGGTTGGATTGGCCGCCAGCGGGCGGACCCCGTACACAGTCGCCGCGCTGGAATATGCACGCAAGAAAGGGGCCAAAACCGTAGCCGTGGTCTGCAATCGCAACTCAGAGCTGGGACGGGCTGCTGAAATTGAGATCGTGACGGACGTCGGTCCGGAAGCTGTTTCCGGATCAACTCGAATGAAGGCCGCTTCTGCACAGAAGATGGCCCTCAACATGCTGTCTACAGGAGCAATGGCACGTCTTGGATATATCTATGGCAACCTGATGGTAAACGTGAATATCCAGAACCAGAAACTCCTGGAACGAGGCCTGACAATCCTGCAAAAAGCTGCTGGAGTTGATCGCGAGACTGCATCAAAGACTCTTAAGGCCACGAGTAACAATGTGGCCATAGCGCTCATCGTTTTGAAGACCGGATTGGGCCGGAAACAGGCGGTTGCAAGACTCAAGAGCGTTAAGGGCAATGTTCGGCAGGCGCTCTCCATTGGATAATTTAAAATTGGGGTGAGGTAGTGAAGATTGTTCCGAAGCCCGGAGCTGTCCGCGAGCCCAACACCGGCCTGGCGCCGCCAAACGGCGTCGGCGACCTGCGGAAGCCGGTGTCGCGCAGCAGGGCTATTCGGATTGACTTCAAAGATTTCTCGGCTTTATCTGAGTATCATATGGATAAATTTGTAATTCGCGGCGGCAATCCCCTGGTGGGCAGCGTCCGCATCAGCGGCGCGAAGAACGCCGCGTTACCGGCCATGGCCGCCTCCATCCTCACTGACGAGCCGGTGATTCTGGAAAATATTCCTGATGTTCGCGATATTCAGACGGAGCGTAACCTGCTCGTCTCCATGGGCGCTGAAGTGGAACTGGGCTATGGGCGCGCGTCCCATCGCACCACCATCTCCTGCAACAACCTGGTAAACCCTGAAGCAGCTTACGAATTGGTAAAAACCATGCGTGCCTCCACGCTGGTTTTGGGTCCGCTGGTCGCGCGTATGGGGCGCGCACGCGTCTCACAGCCCGGAGGTTGCGCCATTGGCGCACGTCCTATCGATCTTCATATCAAGGGCTTGGAAAAGCTAGGCGCAACCATCAAGCAGGAGCACGGCTACATTGAAGCCGGCGCAGAACGTCTGCGTGGCGGGCATATCATTTTTGACAAGATTACCGTCACCGGCACTGAAGATCTGATGATGGCCGCCACTCTTGCTGAAGGCCAGACCATCATGGAAAACTGCGCTCGCGAGCCCGAAGTCACGGATCTGGCTGCGCTCTTAACTAAGATGGGAGCGAAAATTGAAGGCGCCGGCACGCATACTATCCGCATTCAGGGCGTGGAAAAGCTGCATGGTGCACGGCATCGGATTGTTCCCGACCGTATCGAGGCCGGTACCTTCGTGATTGCCGCCGTGTTGACCGGAGGCGATCTCACGCTGACCAACTGCGATCCTACACATCTTGGCGCGCTGATCCAGAAGCTGGAAGAGTGCGGCGTGAGTATTAAGACCGCTGCCGACTCTATGCGCGTCACCAACGGCCATCAGCTTATCGCCGCAGACGTGACCACAGAAGAGTTTCCCGGCTTCCCCACCGACATGCAGGCGCAATACATGACCCTGGCCACGCAGGCCCAGGGCACGTCGATCATTACGGAGAACATCTTTGAGAACCGCTTCATGCACGCCGGAGAATTGGCCCGCATGGGCGCCAACATCAAGGTGGAAGGCCGTCGCGCCATTGTCCGTGGCCGGACTTCCCTGAGTGCAGCGGCCGTTCAGTGTTCTGACCTTCGCGCTTCCGCCTCGCTGGTCATCGCCGCACTCGTGGCCGATGGCGAGACCATTCTCGACCGCGTCTATCACATTGATCGCGGATATGAGCGCATTGAAGAAAAGCTGAAGAGCGTAGGTGCGCAAATCCGGCGCATCGGCGAAATTCTGCCCAAACGCGCCGCCGCTCCCAGCGTCGTCGCTTAAGTCTGCTTTCCGACGTGTGCTACTAGAGCGATAGCACGTCGCCACCGCGAAATGTCGCGCTGAACAAGAACAAACGACCCTGAGCAGAGCGAACGAGGAGCGAGATGCGAGCCGAAGCATCCTGGCACGTGCCATTCCGTCTCAGGAAGTTCTCACCAAACTTTTTTTGCTTCCGTAGTCAAGCTTACTCCTTTGCATGAGACAAATAATTGCGCCGCGTTCTCTCTCAATCGCACTTTTCCTTTGTTCCTGGCTTCCCGAAATGGAACAGAGCTCGATTTTTATTGGCGATTTTTCATCTCTTCTTCAATGCCGGGCCGTACCATTGCCTTCTTGCAGTAG
>JBARMK010000217.1:0-5312 GCA_049802395.1 Candidatus Angelobacter sp. | reverse complement strand
GACGTGGTGGAAGCTTTGGTACCAAAGTATTTTCGTGAAGCCGTGCTCAAGGGTGGATTTCGGCCGGTTAGCCAGCCTCATGTTTATGGACTGGAGTTTACGCCGGGCGAGCCAATGCGCTTCAAGGCCGCTTTTGAGGTCCTGCCAGAGTTTGAGCTGAGCGATTACAAAGAGATAAAGGTCGAAAAACCGGAGATCAAGGTCACGGACGAGCAGATTGACACGGAGATCAAGCTGGTGCAAGAACGGCAGGCAAGTTATGACCCGGTGAACGATGATCGCGGCGCGGAGAAGGGCGAGTTTGTTCAGGTGTCATTCGAGGCGAAGCCGAAGGGCATTGAGGAAGAGTTGGAGGCATTGAAGGCGGAAGCTGGAGCGGCTGAGAGCGCAGCCACGGCGAAAGGCGCGGAACAAAAAGAAGGCGCCGCTGCGCAACCAGTGCAGATGGATGAAGTGCTGGTCGAAATCGGCGGGGCCAATACCATCCCTGAATTTACCGAGCACCTGACTGGGGCCAAGGCCGGCGAGGAGCGCACTTTTGATGTCTCCTACGCGGATGACTTTTATGACAAGCGGCTGGCAGGCCAGGTCTTCAGCTACAAAGTAAAAGTCAACGGGATCAAAAAGAAGACTTTGCCGGAGCTGAATGACGACTTTGCCAAAGAGCTGAGCCAGGAGTTCGAGAACCTGGTCGATTTGAAGCAGCGTTTTCGCGAAAACATGGAAGCGGAGTTGCGGCATAAGTCGGAACACGAGGCCAAAGACAAGCTGATAGAAGAGCTGGTTTCCAAACATGACTTCCCGGTTCCGCGGTCGCTGGTGGAGCACCAGATTGATCTGCGGCTGGAACGTGGACTGCGGGCCTTGGCGGCGCAGGGCATGAAGACGGAAGATATGCGGCGCATGGATTTTAGCCGGTTGCGCGCCGGTCAGCGCGATTTGGCGGTGAAAGAAGTGAAGTCGAGCGTGCTGCTGGCGAAGATCGCCATCAAGGAAAATATCCAGGTGAGCGATGAGGAGTTGGAAACGGAAATCGTGGCCATGGCGCAGCAGATGCAGCAGCCGTTGGAGCAAGTGAAGCAGAAGCTGGTGGAGGATAACGCGATCGAACGGCTGCGGGAACGCATGCGCAGTGAAAAAGCGTTAAACTTCCTGTACGCCAATTCAAATTAGTTCAGCGGATATTTACGTAGTTGATGGAAGGAAAAAGCGATTTATGGCACTGGTACCGATGGTTGTAGAGCAAACGAGCCGGGGCGAGCGGGCTTATGACATTTACTCCCGGCTGCTGCGCGACAATATTATTTTTATTGGAACTCCGATCGACGACACGATTGCCAATCTGGTGATTGCACAACTGCTGTTTCTGGAGGCCGAAGATCCGGAGAAGGACATCCAGCTCTACATCAATTCTCCGGGCGGGTCGATCACGGCGGGTATGGCGATTTATGACACCATGCAGTTTGTACGCCCGGACGTGATGACCATCTGCTGCGGCCAGGCGGCCAGCATGGCGGCGTTGTTACTTTGTGCCGGTGCCGCAGGTAAGCGTTTTGCCTTACCCACTTCTAGGATTCTTATTCACCAACCCTTGATGTCTGGCCTTAGCGGCCAAGCCACGGATATTGATATACATGCTCGAGAGATATTGCGCATGCGGGAGATCACGAGCCAGCTCATCGCCAAGCACTCAGGGCAAAAGCTGGAAAAAGTCGAAAAAGACGTGGAACGTGACTTTATAATGAATGCACAACAATCTAAAGAGTATGGGATCATAGACGATATTATCTACAAGCATAAGTAAAGGTATAAAAGTAAGTTGGCCGGGCCTGTGGCCGCAGTGAAATCAAGGCCCGTCCGATCAAGGAGCTCGCTCTTGAAGCCCAGGACGCCAGAAGAAACACTTCGTTGCTCGTTTTGCCATAAGTCGCAGGACGCCGTTGCCAAGCTCATTTCCTCGCCCAGCGACTATCCCCGGGCCTACATTTGCGATGAATGCGTTGCGGTCTGCAACTCCATTCTGGAAGACGATCGCAGTGAATCGCACGCTTCCGCCGCTCCCAACCACCTGCCCAAGCCGCAGGAGGTTAAAGCGTTCCTCGACGAATACGTCATCGGCCAGGACCAGACCAAGAAGAAGCTGTCCGTCGCCGTGTACAACCACTACAAACGCATCCACATGAACCGCACCAAGACCGGCGAAGTGGAGCTGACCAAGTCCAACATCATGCTGATCGGCCCAACGGGCACGGGCAAAACTCTTCTCGCCCAGACCCTGGCCCGCATGCTCGATGTCCCCTTTGCTATTGTTGACGCCACCACGCTCACTGAAGCCGGTTACGTGGGTGAAGACGTGGAAAACATCGTGCTCAAACTGCTGCAGGCAGCGGACGGCGATGTGGGCCGCGCCCAGACCGGCATCATCTACATCGACGAAATTGACAAGATCGGACGCAAGGACGAAAACCCATCCATCACCCGCGACGTGAGCGGTGAAGGCGTGCAGCAGGCCCTGCTCAAAATTCTGGAAGGAACTGTGGCCAACGTGCCTCCGCAGGGCGGTCGCAAGCACCCGCACCAGGAGTTCACTCCGGTGGATACCACCAACATTCTCTTTATTTGCGGCGGCGCGTTTGTTGGATTGGAAAAGATCGTGGCCCGGCGCATCGGCAAAAAGTCAATGGGCTTCCGCACCAGTGAAGCCAAGGAAAAAGAGTTTACCGAAGCCAGCAAGCGTGACACCGAGTTGCTGCAAAAAGCCGAGCCCCAGGACCTGGTCCGCTTCGGCCTGATTCCTGAGTTCGTCGGCCGCCTGCCTGTCGTCGGCATCCTCAACGATCTGGACGAAGCCGCACTGATTGAAATCCTTACCCGGCCGCGCAACGCCATCGTCAAGCAGTACCAGCGCATGTTCGAATTCGAGAACGTCAAGCTGCGCTTCTCTGAAGGATCGCTGGCCGCCATCGCCCGTGAAGCCATGCAGCGCAAAGTGGGCGCCCGCGGGCTGCGCATGATCCTGGAAGAGCTGATGCTCGACCTTATGTATCACCTGCCCAGCCAGAAGCGCATCAAGGAATTTGAGGTCACCAAAGAGATGGTGGAGCGCCGCGATGTCTCTTTACCGGCGATGGAAAAGGCGGGTTAACGCTCTCGTCTCATTTTGCCGAAACCGCCTGCCGCAAACAGGCGGTTTTGTTTTTTGCGGTCTCTTTTTTGGCGTCTGATTTATTAGGAATTTTAATGTTATTTTAAGTTAAGTTTTCACTTAATCTGCTTCGCCTCATGTTATCCTCGTGCCGGTTAAAAAGTATCTTTTCACGGTGAATTGAAAGTATCTTCCTTCCGGCTTTCCTTCATCGGTTTTCAGGGCTAGAGGCGACATCTTTTCCGGGCTCCATCCCTTCAAGAATTTTTGCGAAGTCAATGCATTGGTGTTGTTGTCCATCAGCGCCAGAAACGGCGTTTACGGAGCAACGCCAGGGGACAAGAGAAAGCGCCGTCCTTCCGGGCTCAAAATCCCTTCAACAGTTTCGTGCCGGGCTGCGGTTAGGCCAGGCCGAAAACGCGGTTCGAAATAGTTCGCGTGAATCGCGTGTTGTTCGTCTCATCTGAGACATTCGGGAGAACAAATAAGAATATGAACGCCCTGAAGAACTCTACCACCACTCTCCTGTCTACCGGCAGGAGTAAACGTTCAAAATCCGTAACCTTGTTCATCACGGCCCTGCTGTTGGCCATGCTGGCTGGTTCTGTGGCCGCGCAGGCGCAGACAGCTACGCTTGTGGTAACCCCGCTGAATGCCGGCCGGTTCTATGGTGATCCGAACCCGGAATTCACCGGGACTCTTACTGGCCTGAATAGCGGTGACAACATCACGGCAATTTACACCACCGTTGCTAATCCCGGCAGTGCGGTAGGCGATTACTCAATCGTTGCTACACTGGTTGACCCAGACAATAAGTTGGGCAACTATACTGTGGTCGTCAACACCGGCACTCTCACGGTTACACCTGCGCCGCTGAGCATTGTTGCTGATGACACAGCGCGCGCCGCTGGCCAGCCGAACCCCGCCTTCACCGGAACAGTATCAGGCGTGAAGAACGGTGAGGACATTACCGCAACCCATGACAGCCCGGCGACCGTCGGCAGCGAAGCGGGAACATATCCTATCGTTCCCACGCTGAAGGACGCATCCGGCACGATCAGCAATTATGCAGTGACAATTTCTAACGGTACGCTTACCGTTACACCCTAACGCGAACGCCGACGGTACACAGAACACTTGAGGGCTGGCATGTTGCCAGCCCATTTTCTTTGGAGTGGGACAGAACAGCTGCGCTGCGCGCGAGCCTTCGGCAGAGAGGAAGTAACCTGTTCTGCTTTTTACGGCATGTTTTTTGATGCTCACCCTTCGCCAATACCGGGCGAAGCGGTTGGGTCACCCGCCCTACCTAAGCTTAGTTCGGACTCTTGTTATTAAGCGTCGTTGTAAGATCCTGCAATGGCTTGCTCAGTGCGTTTGGGTACAGTACTTCTTCGTTCATGCCTAACTTCAGCGTAGTTCCCATAAGGTTCTGACCATGGGCATTAACTCCTTCGATGGAATAGCCGAGAATATCGCTCGCTCCTGCCCATATTCCTTGATTTGAACTCCCATCCATCACTGGACCAGCCTCCGCTGTGGCTTCGATGCCAATTTTAAAATCCTGGGAAAATAGCAGCTGTTTTCCCGAATCATTCATGATCAGCAGGACTGTATCGGAAGGCTTCCTAAAAACTCCGAAGGCAGAACCGCCCCCTTCTAATTTGACAGTGATGGGATTCGTCCACCCGGAGGTAGAGTCTCGGCATGTTGCTACTCCCTCTCCCTGACGGCTTCCGGTAAATACCCGTCCAGCCGAGAGTGATGGGACGACGACAATGCATTTGGAGTTTTCCAGGATTTCAGAAGGTATTGTGGTCTTAAGGGTGGTTCTAGTCCCAGCAAGCTTCTCCAGGACCCTTCCAGCGAGAACGGCGGTCTTGGCCTCCGCGGGCAGAGTCGGTGGTGCCCAAAAGTTTTCAGGGGCGATTTCCACTTTGGCCAGCTCCTCATCGGCTTTCTGAAACTCGCCGTTGACATTATAGAGATCAGCTGCGCGATGACGTAAGGAGGCGATCTCGTCTGCTGAATGTCCTAATCGCTGCGCGGCATCTGCTGCCAGACTATTCGCTCTGGCTTTGTAACTCCCACTTAGATTTTCCTGTAAATAGAGAATCTCTGTCAGATTTTCGCCAGTCAAATTTATATGCGTTGTAAAGGAGTTTGCATC
>JBARMK010000216.1:0-3675 GCA_049802395.1 Candidatus Angelobacter sp. | reverse complement strand
AGACCTCGTGACCGTCCGAGCCGTGGCCGAACGGCGACCACCCGGAGCGCAGCGGAGTGGAAGAAAGATGCGCAGCTACCGTTGGGTTTGTTCTTTCAATCGAAGAGCGTTTCGGAGAAAAGTGCGGGGGCTGTCGTGAACCTGACTCTTATTCTTTTTCAAATTCCTGGTTGGTGAACTTCAATGTCCTGCCGTTTTCGGTCACCGTACGAATTACGTTGTCAGGGGCACCGTTTGGGATTTCTGCTTCAATTTCTAGCGTGACCTTTACCTTCGCCCCTACGAGACCAGTTAAGTGAGAAATGACCTCGTCGGCGATGCGGCCTGCATCGCGTCCTACGCGCGTAGGATCAAGGATGACGGTGCCGTGGAATCGTTTTGGTTGGGTCGCCGGCACTGGAAGGGGCGCTTGCCCCGACGTACTCGGCTGGCCAGAAACAGTCCCGCCGTTCCTAGTGGTGGGTTGACCAGAAGCCATGCCCGCTCCAGCGCCCTGAGCGGCCGCGGCATCAGCGGCAATCTGGCGGCGCGCAACTTCGGGTTTGACCAGCATGCCGATGTTGACGTCTGTGAGAAATACTCGCGCCTCATAGCGCAAGCCGCGATACCGCCCAGTTGGTTCGTCATAGCCGTCGGCATAGGCAAAGGTCTCTTGTTCCCAAGTCAGGAGACTCAGTCCATCAGTTATTGCATTGAGTAGGACTTGCGTATCCGCAACACGAGGCAGATAGACATAGCGAGCAAAATCTTCTGCCAACTGTTTGATGGGCACGTGATCGCCGCGCCAAAGGGGAACGCGGTCCAACTCCATACGCAGGCGCGTTCCAGCCAAGCCTGCAAGCAGAAGTTCGTCTTTGCGGAGTTTTTTCGATGAACGCACCGCGAGCGGATCTTGGCCCGACAGCCGAAATGCCTGCCAGTCAACCTCACTTTGAGGGGTGGCTTGTACGGGAACGATCAACCAGTGGTAAGCCTCGGGGAGACGCGCGGTGACCGCGCTATCGGCTGAGGCAAGCTGGGTTTCTGCCTGTTTTACTTGCGAAGGCGTCAGTTCGAGAGATTCCCGTTCATCCACGATTGAATCCCAAGCGAGATAGCGGCGCACAGCTTCGTCCAGGTCTTGAAGACGTGTCTGGTCCAGTGCGAGAAACACCAGGGCATTTCGCAGAAGTCGCGGGCTGTTGCCCCGGGATTGCAGAATCGCTTTGGCTGCGACAACGGCAGGTGAATTCGGGTCTTTGCTGTAGGGCTGATCAACGCCCAAGACCACCAGCCTCGCTTCGGGATCATCACTCACGTCCTGGCTCGACTCCGGTAACCCATGAACTCGCCGGAAGTCGCCTGTACTACGCAAATCAAACCGGACGCGTTTGTCGATTTCCTGGACCACCGAATCGTTGTTGCGTTTAAGAAGTTCCGACCGGTCTTCGGCGATCTTGGTCACCGTGGGCTGTGTTGAGTACCAGTAGCGTCCTCGATCATCTTCATAGAGATATGTTGCCGCTCCCGCCAGCCTACGTAGAGCGTCGCCAAATATGTTGGGCGATTCTCCGGGCATCACGCAGCCCAGCTTAATGCGTCGGTCTTCAATTCCCTTATGCGCTGCTGTCGCTGTCGGCGCAGAACCCAGGTAGATGGTGCGGGCAACACGACGGCAAGCTGCATACTTTCCCAGATTGGGGATTTCGCTATCAAGCCGGAGGGGAAGCGAATTCGGCCCATCTACATCTTTCGCTATCACCGGCAGCCAATTGTCGGAAAGGTAGCGCGTCAACTCGAACTGCACGCGCTGGTCATCAATGGGGATGTTTGCCGGTAGGATGAGAGGATTGCGGTCGCCCTTTTCCCACAGGCAATGAATCACCGCGGCCATCAACCGCAGCACGCCGCGCGTTCGCTGAAACTTCACCAGCGTGGACCAGTCGGTGTAGAGGCGGTCAAATATCTCGGGGTGAATCGGATAAGCCGCTTTGAGCCGCCGTTCGTAATCAGTCTCGCGGCAGTCGGGCGGGAACTCCTGCGCCTGGGAACCATAGAAATCATAAAAGGCGGTCGCAACCGTGTCGCGGGCCACGAATTGAGATTTTTCCACCAGCGGTTCGAACAGACGCCGGCGCACGATCTCAAAACCTTCTTCCGCGCTGGCCGGACGCCATGAAGCTTCCACGCGGCCAACCGCGTTGCGAAGCCTCTCCAGCGCCATACGTCCACGTTCGCCGCCGACTTCCACGTCTTCCGCAACGGCGTGGGGTGAGCCAGTGGTATCCGACGCAGGCAAGCTGATTACCAGCACACAGTGCTTGGCTGCTTTGGCGGCCTCAGTGAGCGTCTGGGCGAAGCTGAAGTGCGTCTCAAAACTGCCAGCGGGAAGATCGCTTTGGTCGTGCAATTGGCGGGCGTAGGCGACCCACTCGTCAATCAGGATCAGACACGGACCGTAATCGTTCATCAGCGTGCGGAGCATATCTCCGGGGCTGGTAGCTTTTTCATCATCGGCCTGCACACGGCTGAAAGCTTTCTTGGCTTCTTTGGCTCCGCCTGAAGCGAAGCCAAGCTGCCAGACAAGTTCACCCCAAAGTGTTCGCACAACCGTGCCATCGGGCTTGGTCACAGGATTGCCGGGAGAAATCTTGTTGCCGACCAGGACCACGCGATTCACTTTCGGCAGTGTTTTCACGCCTGCTTCGGCCATCAAGGCATCAATGCCTAAGAGGTCGCCCGCCGGCGCGCCGGAGAAAAGATGATAGAGGGCGAGCATGGAGTGGGTCTTGCCGCCGCCGAAGTTGGTCTGGAGCTGCACCACGGGGTCGCCCGCCTGCCCAGCCATACGTTGAACAGCGCCAATCAGCAGGCGCTTCAGGCTCTCTGTGAGGTAAGTGCGCCGGAAGAACTCTGGCGGCTTCTTGTATTCGTCGCTACCTTCGCCCATATGGACCTGCCATAGGTCGGCGGCAAACTCAGCCTGCTGGTAGCGTCCACTGGCCACGTCTTTGTGGGGATTCACCACTTCTCGCCAGGGCTTCAGGTTTCCGGTGGCCTGGCTTTCAATGGCAGTCCCGGAAGATTTGCGCTTTTCGCTGCGCTCCTGCTCGTCAAAGCGGACACGCAACAGCTCCATCTTCACCTTCTCAATCTCGGCGGCCTGGGGCGCGGAGATGGCGGTCAGCAGGCGGCTGGCTGAATCTAGGGCGCGATAGGTGTCGTCACCGGAGAAGGGATTCTGATGTGCCCATTTATTTCTTACGTCGCGTAACTCACTGACCAGCGTGCGCTCGGCCTGGCCTAATGTCTTACGGAAAACCAAGTTCCACTGGTTCCACATTACGGCCAGCAGCGTTGCAATTTCCCATTTGGGTTGGGCTTCAGTGCCAAACAGGCTCAGCGACTCGCCGACTGACGCTTTCGCCTGATCGAACCACATCTGCGCATGCTGTGCTTTCAACTCACGCTCGACGAAGGGACGGAGTCCTTCCTTGAGTAGCTCAAGCGCTTTGCCGACGCGCTCTTGGTTGGTGATTGCCATTGCTTATTCCTCGGAGAACATTGCTGCCTGTTCGGCCCTTGGTTTGACGCCCTCACGTGCCAATCGCGACATTTCCGGCCAACTTTGGACGAGGGAGTTGTAAGACAGCGCTTCTGCCGGGCGTTTCTTGCGTTCGCAGATCGCGTAAAGGC
>JBARMK010000215.1:0-6721 GCA_049802395.1 Candidatus Angelobacter sp. | reverse complement strand
TCGGTCGACCAGATTCCCGATTGCGAAGACCTCGAATTCGTATCCCGAGCCAGCGACTAACTACGACATATATCACCACCACAAGGCAGCCACCGGCTGCCTTTCCCTTTGGAGCCAACATGAAATCCATGAACCTCTTCGCCCAGATCGCCAAGATCGACGAATCAAAACACGAAGTCTGGGGCATCGCTACCGCCGAAGTTGTCGACAAAGAAGGCGAAATTTTTGACTACGACTCCTCCAAGCCGTATTTCAAGCGCTGGAGTGACGAGATCGCCAAAGCCACCGACGGCAAGAGCCTGGGCAACGTTCGCGAAATGCACGAGCCTAGCGCCGTCGGCAAACTCGTCGCCATCGACTTCGATGACCAGCTCAAGCAAGTCAGAGTTGGCGCTCGCATCGTCGACAGCGTCGCCTGGCAAAAGTGCGCGCTTGGGGTCTACACCGGCTTCAGCATCGGCGGCGCTTATGTCAAGGCATGGAAGGACGGTGAGTTTGTCCGCTTCACCGCCAGCCCCGTCGAAATCAGCGTCGTCGATAACCCTTGCGTTCCCGGCGCGCACTTTACCGCCGTGAAAGCCGACGGCACCTGCGAAGTTCGAAAATTCAAGGCCGCTGTTAACCATGATCGCGCAAACAAAATCGGCGCCCGGCACTCGAAAGAGACGCTCGCCCATCTCGGCGCGATCAATGACTGTATGGAAAAAATGGCCCAGAGCCATCGCGAAGCCACCGAGCACGTGGATGCGCTGCTGGACCAGAATGACGCCGACAGCGCCGTACGCGCTGCTTCGGCGGAAATGAAAAAGCTTTCGGGCGACCGACGTTCCGGAGTAAAGACTGGAGAGCAAAACACAATGCTGGATACCAAAGACAACGGGCAGGTGGAAAAGGCGCAAGCCACTTCCGCCTCGGCGCTGGCCAAGCTGGCCCAAGTGGAGCAGGAAGTGGCTGGCTTGCGCAGCGAAATGGAGAGTAATAACCAGGAGATCCAGCAATCGCTGACCAATCTCCTCTCATTGCTGGAAAAACTTGTACTGCCGGAGCCCGGCGGACGGGTCGCACGCACCGGCGTTCCCGCGCAGACCGTCACCAAGGAAGACGATTCGCGTCCTGTTCTGGCCAAATCAGCCGGCGAACCGAGCGTTCACGAGTTGCTCAAGCGGACGCTGCAGAAACCGCAGCCGGCATCCGTATACCTGCGATAAGCCATTTCTACAACGCGAGCAGCTACGCGTGTCACCTTCACAAGAAGCACAAATATCTCCGGGCGGAGAAAAGGAATCAACATGTTTGGCGATTTGAGTCAGCAGACATTCGATCTGCTTAATAAGGCCGATCTGTCGGCCTTGAGCAAAACCACCATCAGCCAGGCGCTAATCAGCGGTGCGCCTGGCAATCTGAATGCATTTGACCTCCGCGGACCGGCGCTCCAGCTTTATCCCGTCATCACGCCGCTGCGCAATCGTCTGCCGCGCCAGGTAAGCGATCGCGGCGATCTGGCCACGCGCTGGAAGGCTGTGACCGGCGTCAACACGCAGGGCTTTGAGCTGGGTGTTGCCCCGGGCAGGCGCTCGGCAGAAATGAGCGTAACTGAGCAGGATTACGTTGCTTCTTACGCCGGGATCGGACTGGAAGCTTCCATTGACTGGGAAGCAGTCTGGTCCGGCGGCAAGGAGTTCGACAACAAAGCTACTCTTGTCCAGTCACTGCTGCGCGCGGTGATGATCGGCGAAGAAAACGTCATCCTCAACGGCAACGCATCGATGGCGCTGGGCCAGGCGCCACAACCCACGATCACTCTCGGCCCCAACTCCGGCGGCACCCTGGGCTCAGGACAAACTCTTGTGGTTTTCGTCACCGCGCTCACGGCACGCGCTTTGGCCAATACCTCCGTCGCTTCGGGCGTCAGCTATGGTCAGGTAACCCGCGTCAATATTGACGGCACTTCAACCCAGTATGGCGCTGGCGCAAGCGCTATCAGCATTGCGTCTGCTTCTGTCCTCACCACTGCCGGTACGCAGAATGTCACCGCGACTGTTCCCGCCGTGAAAGGTACGGCCGGATACGCATGGTATATCGGTACCAGCGCGGCCACGGCCAATTTGAATACGATTACCAGCATAAACAAGGTAAATCTCACCGCGCCGGGCGCAGGCACGCAGTTTGCCAACGCGGCCAACTCCAACGTCGATGGCTCCGCCAATGCGCTCGTATTCGATGGCTTCCTGACGCAGGCACTCAAGAGCAATGCCGGTTACTTCACCTCTCTTGACGGCAACGTTCTGACCGCCGATCAGGCCAATGGCATCGTCGAGATTGATACAGCGCTCCAGTGGTTCTGGGACAACAAGCGTCTCAGTCCAACGGAAATCTGGGTCAACTCGCAGGAAGCGCGCAATATCAACAAAAAGATTGTCGCGTCCGGCGGTATCCCCCTGTTCCGCTTCACCTTGCCGGGCGGGACTGGATCTGACGACGACAAACCTGCGCTGCTGGGCGGCGCCAGTATCGCAAAGTACTGGAACAAGTTCACGCAGCAATTCCTGGATATCCGTATCCATCCCAACCTTGCTCCGGGCACTATTTTCTTCAACAGCTCGGAGATCCCCTATCCGCTCTCCGGTGTGGACAACGTTTCTTTTGTCCGCTGCCGCCGTGACTATTACCAGATCGAGTGGCCTGTCGTCTCGCGCCAGTATGTTTATGGCGTCTATGCCGATGAGGTACTGGTCTGTCGGGCGCCGTTCTCCCTTGGTGTCATTGCAAATGTAGCCAACGGATAACGTCATCAGCGGCTGGGACCGCCCACAGATCGCTGCTGATACTCCGAACCTGTCCCAACAGGTGCGGAAAAGAGCAAGGCAGTCCAGTCTCTCACTCTCTCCTGGGCTGTCTTGCTTCCTTCTGACCATCAGCGCCAGCCCTGGAGGGCCTGTCAAACCAGGCAGGCCCTCCGGAGTCTGCTTTCCAACCTGGAGAAAACTTATGTCTGCTGCTCCTGACGATCTTTGCACTCTTGCAGATCTCAAAGCCTGGCTGCCCAATCAGGGCAACAATGACGATTTTACCTTGCAAAGCCTGATCACCAACGCCAGCCTGCAGGTGTTGCAGTACATCAATCGCCCGCACATTCTGGCGTCGGTGCTAGGTTCTTTAACGGAAGCATACGATGGAAACGATTCAGATCGGCTTCTGCCCCATCAATTTCCCATCGCTTCCGTAACCAGCGTGACCATCGATAGCGTTCCCATTCAGCAGGCCACCAGTCCGGTGACCGCGGGTTTTTTGTGGGACGCGCGGCGCGTCCTGCTGCGTGGTTTCCGTTTCTGTCGCGGCCTGCAGAACGTACAAATTTCCTACACCGCAGGCTATCCGAGTGTGCCGCTCGATCTGAGGCAGGCAGCGATTGAAGCCTTCGCTCTGTCCTATCGGCAGCGGGTGCGCATTGGCGAAAAGTCCAACAGCATGAGCGGGCAGGTGACGATTGCGTTCGATATGACCGATGTTCCGCCGCGCTCCATGTCTGTCTTTAACCAATACCGGAGGCTCGCCAGATGATTACGGTACAAGTTGATGACGCCATATTGAAGCAACTCCAGCAGCGCCTCGCGGGCTTCTCTCCCCTTGTTCTCGCTCAAATTTACCGAGCGCTCGGCCCGCTTGTTTGTCAGGCTCTGGGCAACGCTGTTCCAAAATATTTCGCCGGATCGGGCGGTTCTTCAGAAAACATGCTGGCCTCGCGCAGCGGTGACCTGCTGAACTCTGTCCTGCAATCAATCCAGGCCACCGCTGATGGCGAAAAGCTGAGCATCAGCATTGGGTCAAGCCTGCCGTACGCGGCCATTCACGAATACGGCGGCTATGCCGGAAGGCGCGGCCCGTTCAAAAAGAAAGAAGGGAGGCGCCCGTATTTGCGTCCGCGCCCGTACCTGCGTCCTGCCATCAACGATCTGCAACAGGCATTGCCGGCTTTGCTGGAGCAGGCAATCCAGCAAGTGCAGGTATCGCTATGATTTTTCCTCGTGAACAAATCTATTCCGCGTTGTTTTCAACGCTGCAGGCCGCCCTGTTGACGCCTGCTGGCCCATTCAAAACGGTCAGCCGGCGCTGGCAGGACCCCTCGCAGGTCTCGCCCGCCGATCGTCCATCGCTTTATCAGGTGCAAAGGGATGAACTTGCTGGCACCGGAGTGAACGGTCTGCCCATCCGCGCAAAGATGTCAGCGGACCTGGTTGTTTACACGTCCGGCGACAGCGAGCCTGGGTCCGTTCCTTCCACCGAGTTGAATTCGCTACTGGATGCGGTGGAGGCCGCTATTCGCAACGCTACGCCAGGGATCGCGCAGTCCCTGGCCGGCAGAGTGTCGCACTGCCGCATTGAAGGCAAGATCGAAATCATTGAGAACGTGCAGGGCGCAATGGCTCTGGCCGTTATCCCGGTAGAGATCCTCGCCACAGCTTAGTAACTCGATTTCAGCGGCCTTGGCCGCTTTAAGCTTTATGGGAGTGCAGGGCGGGCTCCCCAAAAAGGAGAAAGAAAAAATGTTTGAATTTGGCGCAGGCACACTTTGGGGATTTCCTGTGGGCGGCAACACCGCCTCTAACCCCACTCCCATGAAATTCGGAACCTTGCAGGATGTCTCACTCGATATCTCGGGCGACGTCAAGCAGCTTTATGGCCAGAAACAGTTTCCTGAGGCTGTGGCCCGCGGGAAGTGCAAGATCACTGGCAAGTCCAAATTTGCCGCCATCAATGGCAAGATGTTCAACGACCTCTTCTTCGGCCAGCAGATGGGCGCGGGCATGATCAAAACGGCCCTGGATGAAACTGCCACCATTCCGGCTACTCCATTTACGATTACTGTCGTCAACGCGGCTCAGTTCAAGCAGGACTGGGGCGTGCGCTACGCCGTCACCGGAGTTCCGTTTACACGAGTTGCCTCCGGACCGGTGCAGGGCCAGTACAGCGTCAACACCGCCACTGGCGTTTATACCTTTGCCGCCGCGGATACTACGGCGCCCGTGCTGATTTCATACACTTTCACTCAGGCAACGCCCGGAACTCAGCTCAATATCGTGAATCAGCTCATGGGCTTCGCTCCCACCATTCAGGTACTTTTGGAGACGGTTTATAACACCAATCAGTTCTCCGTCCTGTTGTACTCGGTGGTCGCTTCAAAACTGAGCTTTGCCACCAAGCAGGAAGATTTCATCATTCCTGAGTTTGATTTCGAAGCCTTTGCCAATGCATCCGGCCAGGTCATCGATATCTATTCCAACGAATAACCGGTGCTGGTGATAACGGGTCTGGCTTCGGCCGGGCCCGTTTTCCTTGAATCGAGAAATCAAAAATTCTGCTTCTGATCAGGAGAAAATCATGCTCAAGCAACAGACCGTGTCCACATCGCTCGGGCAACTCGCGGTTTCCTCGCTTACACTGGGAGAACTTCGCCAGTTGGATGCCATATTCAATGATGGCGCCTCAGTACCCTCCACTGGCGTCACTTCATTGCTGAAGTACCTGCCGGTGATCTTCAGCTCTCTTCGCAAAGTGCAGCAGGACCTCACCCTGGACCAACTGGAAAATGGACTGACGCTGGACGACTTCAACAACCTGCTGAGTGTGGTCCTGGAGGTTTCCGGTCTTAAGAAGACAACGGCGGGGGAACCGATACCGGTACCGGTATAGCTGATTGGTCATTTTTATATGGCCATATTGCCACCGCTACCGGATGGACCTTCCGCAACATTGATCGCCTTACCCTCTGGGAAGTAAATGACCTTTTTGACTATTGGCAGACCTTCCCGCCGGTTCATGTGTTGGTATCAGCGTACCTGACCGCTGGGAGCAAAGGCCGTTCCACCGCGAAACGCCGATCTGCCAAAACTGACAAATTTGACGAACTAAACCTGGCGGTTGCGTCCGCCGGGGGCAAAACCAGCAACAAACTCCCGGAGGTTTACAAACATGGGGACCGTAGCCTTTGCGATCGTAGGTGAGGCAAGCGAATTTGAAGCGGCCATCTCCTCTGCCGGCAAATCGCTCGATGGCCTTTCCGAAACAATGAGTGGAAAGACGAGCAAAGCCGCCACGTCGATGGGTAACTCCATCAAGAACGCGATGGAAAAGGCAGGCGAGGCCATCAATGCAGTGATGTCAAAGCTGGCCAGCGGAGATATGGGCGCCAGCAATGCCACCGAGGCCATCGCCGCCGGGCTTTCCAAATTGACGGGCATAGATCTAGGTCCTGTGGTCCAACTCACGAACAAAATCAAAGAGAATTTGCTTTCAATGGAGAATTTGAGCCGTGTCACGGGTGTTACGGCTGGGACATTCACTGAGATCAAAGATGCTATGGAGGAAGCAGGAATTCCCAGTGACAAGCTCGACCAGCATCTGATTTCTCTGCGGGAGTCTATGGGGAAGGTCCAGTCCGGCTCAACGGAGACAAAGCAGGCTTTTGAAGGTCTGGGCATTTCAACCGACGGCTGGAAAAACAAGGTTCCTCCGGTGATGACGGTGGTTGCGGAACTCGCGGATCGGTTCCGTGCCGGTAAGATGTCCGCTCTTGATATGTCCAATGCACACAAGGTTCTCGGTGAACAATATGAGAATTTTATTGCCTACCTGAAACGCGGCTCCAAGGCCATGGCTGACGACCTGAAAGCCCATAAAGATCACGGCCAGGCGGTGGATGAATCCATTGAAAGCGCGAAAG
>JBARMK010000214.1:0-3652 GCA_049802395.1 Candidatus Angelobacter sp. | reverse complement strand
AAAACTCTCGACGAACTGGGCATTTAGTGGCGGACGAGTTTGGCAGCGAAAAAGCTCCTCAGGGAGCGCATGGCGGTGGGGAAGTTGGCCATGTTTCAGTTCTTTTAAAAGAAGCGATCGACTTTTTGGCAATCCGGCGCGGCGGCACCTATATCGACGCGACCCTGGGATTGGGCGGGCACAGTTTGGAAATCGCAAAGCGCCTCGGCCCACAGGGTCATTTGATTGGCTTCGATAAAGATACCAACGCGATCGAACTGGCGCGGCAGAGGCTTTCTGGGGTCGGAGGTGATAACCGTCCTGGGGGCAATCCAAAGATTACCCTGCTGCACAGCTCTTACGCCGAGCTCCCCCAGCATGTCCCGTTGGCTTCAGCCGACGGGCTGCTGGCGGACCTGGGCGTAAGTTCGCTGCAGTTCGGCGATGCGGCGCGCGGATTTAGTTTTCAGGCTGATGGGCCGCTCGACATGCGAATGGACCCGCAGGGTGAGCGCACCGCCGATCAAGTGGTAAATCGCATGCGTGAAGAAGATCTCGCGAATGTGATTTACGAATTCGGTGAGGAAAGGAGGTCGCGGAGAATCGCCAGAGCCATTGTCCGGGCGCGGCCGATAAGAACAACCGCTCATCTGGCACAAGTCATATCGGCTGCGCTCCGGTCAATGAAACACGGAGCTCATGAAAAGATTCATCCCGCGACGAAAACTTTCCAGGCAATCCGAATCTTCGTAAACCGCGAACTGGAAGACCTGCAGGCGCTGATGCAAGCGGCGCCGCAGGTCCTCAAACCGGGAGGCAGGCTGGTGGTGATCAGCTTCCATTCCCTGGAAGACCGCATCGTGAAAGACGCATTGCGGGATGGCGCCAAAGCCGGCATCTATGAGGTTCTTACAAAGAAGCCGCTTACGGCGACGGAAGAAGAGATCGATCGCAATCCAAGGTCGCGCAGCGCGAAGCTGCGGGCCGCGGAACGCAAATAAAGTTGAGCCGTCATGCGGGCGTAAGCGGAGCGGAGCCCGCAGGCGAAATCCTGAGCAAAGCGAAGAATCCCGTGGTAGGGATCGCGTAACTCAGAGATGCAGCAAGTTTCCGGGGAGGCGCTGCCTTCCTTTTGTACTTGGGCGAATTACACCTTCCTGTCAACGGTGCCGCCCCGGAATAAAAGATCCCTCGAGAAAAGCAGAGGACAAGACGATGTTTCAAGGAACAACGATTGAAGAGCTGATTAACAGTGTGGTGCGTGCGGAAGAGCACGCCCACCAGGAAAAAATCACGGGGTCCCCGGACCGCGCCGGTTTTGCGCGGGCTGGGGCCGAGGCGCTGGAGCGCCAATATCCGCTGCCTCGTTTTGAGTGGCGGCAACAAATGGTTGAGGTAGCGTAAATGGCTGCGACGGCAATGCACATTACGGGAATGATCACGCCGGTGGATTCGCACGCCGCCGTTCGGCGGAGCGTAGCCGGGATCACCCCGGAATTCTATTTTCAGAAGACCATCGATAATTCACGGCTGGTCAAGATCAGCGATCCGCAACGCCGGCGGGAGATCAGAATGTTTTCCGCCAGCGTGGCCGCTCTTTTCCTGCTCGTGATGTTCTATGCTTGGCAGCATTTCAGCTCCATTGAGTATGGCTACCGGATCGAGGCGCAAAAGTCCGAGCGTGACCGTTTGGTGGAAGTGAACCGCGCACTCAAGCTGGAATCGGCGTCATTGCGCGATCCCGGCAGGATTGATGCGCTAGCACGGCAGATGGGGCTGGAGTCGCCCGAACCGGGGCAGGTCATCCGGATGGATCCGGATGAAGTCGGAGCTCCTATCATTGCGCAGGCTGCGCCGGTGGCTGTCATCGCGGTGCAATAAGTTTTTGGTTGGTAACACTTAGCCCCGGTCGTTTCCGGAGCTTGATGGCGTCTCCGGAAAAACTGCTGGGGACGTCATTGTTTTTAATACCAAAGGCAAGGCCGGTTTACGCGCCGAGCCTGCTGCTCCGGGCGCTGACAGAATTTAAATGGAGGGAATGCTCTTGAGCGGTTTGGAGCGCAGCGACAGCTTGATGGCGTCTCCGGAAAAACTGCTGGGGACGTCATTGTTTTTAATACCAAAGGCGAGGCCGGTTTGCGCGCCGAGCCTGCTGCTCCGGGCGCTGACAGAATTTAAGTGGAGGGAATGCTCTTGAGCGGTTTGGAGCGCAGCGACAAATCTAAAGCCAGGCTCTATATTCTTGCCGGCTTTCTTCTGTTCTGGTTTCTGGTCATCTGCGGGCGGCTGGTCTGGCTGCAAGTGATTGACTACGGCGACTACACCCAGCGCGCTGCCAAACAACAGCAGCGCACTATAGAAGTTTCGCCGGTCCGCGGCAACATCTACGATCGTCGCGGCAATGAGCTGGCCATGACGGTCAGCGTCGACTCAGTCTTCGCCGTGCCGTCGGAAATCCCAGACGTGCATTCCACCGCGCAGATCCTGGGACGGATACTGAAAGCCGATTCCACCGAGATCGAGAACCATATGCGCGGCTCGCGTGCCTTTGCCTGGGTGGCGCGAAAGCTGGATAACACAACCAGTGCTCGCGTCCGCTCGCTCAACCTCAAAGGCATTTACTTCCAGAAGGAATCGAAACGTTTTTATCCCAAAGGCGAGCTCGCCGCCCAGGTGCTGGGCTATGTTGGGCTGGATGACGAAGGCCTGGGCGGCGTCGAACGCGAGTTTGAGCTTGCGCTGGTCGGCAAGCCGGGCAAGATGCTGATCACAATGGACAACAAGCGGCGCTGGCTGGGCCGTGTGGAGAAAAATCCGGAGCCGGGTGAGAACGTGGTGCTCACCGTCGACGAAAAGATCCAGTACATTGTCGAGCGGGAATTGGCGCGAGCCATTGGCGAAACCCACGCTGAGGCCGGCACGGTGATTGTCCAGAATCCACACACGGGCGAAGTGCTGGCGCTGGCGAACTGGCCGACGTTCAACGCCAATAGTTTTAACAAAGTGAATCCGCAGGCGCTCAAGAACCGCGCCGTCAGCGACATTTATGAGCCCGGGTCCACGTTCAAGATTGTCACCCTGGCCGCGGCGCTCGAAGAGAAAATCACCAATCCTGACGAGGTAGTCGATTGCCAAATGGGCTCTATCGTGGTGAACGGGCTGCGCATTCACGACCACAAAGCCTATGGAGGGCTGACGGTCACACAGGTGCTGGAGAAGTCGAGCGATGTAGGCGCGATCAAACTTGCGTTGCGGCTGGGCGAAGAGCGGTTTGACCGCTACATACGCCAGTTCGGGTTCGGTGCGCAGACCAAGATTGAATTGCCGGGCGAAACCCGCGGCATGACCAAGCCGGTGAGCCGCTGGTCTAAAGTCAGCATCGGCGCGATTTCCATGGGACAGGAGATCGGCGTCTCGCCGGTGCAGCTGGCGTCAATGGTTTCTACCATCGCGAATGATGGCGTATACGTTGCGCCCAGGATCGTGGCTGGCACCACGCCGCCGCGGAGCGCGCAACAGTTGATTGCGTTCCATCCCGCGCTAGGCAGGCGGGTGATCTCTCCGCTGACGGCGGCGGAGATGAAACACATGATGGAAGGCGTAGTTCTTCGAGGGACGGGCAAGAAAGCGATTCTCGATGGCTACAGTTCCGCGGGCAAGACCGGCACCGCAC
>JBARMK010000213.1:0-2627 GCA_049802395.1 Candidatus Angelobacter sp. | reverse complement strand
ACACCATCTTGTTTGGGGTTCTTGAACTGCTGGTACACAGGGTTCGGGGCGCGAGCCGATCTCGCTGCTGCTCTGCGCTCGCGATCAACCACGCTTTGCCTCGACCACCACCGCGGTTCCATAAGCCAGCACCTCGGTGACGCCTTGCATCACCTCCGTGGCATCGTAGCGGACGCCGACTACAGCATTGGCGCCGATCTCGCCGGCATGCTGCAGCATGCGGTCCAGGGCCTCTTCGCGGGTCCTCTCGCATAAATCGGTGAGGAGCGTGATATTGCCGCCCACAAGCGTCTGCAGGCTGGCTCCAATGGTGCCGAAAATGGAGCGCGAGCGCACGATGATCCCGCGCACCAACCCCAGCGTGCGCGTGACTTCATACCCGTGCAAATCAAATTGCGTGGTGGTCATATAGTGGGCGACGGAAGGCATAATCAGCTCTCAGTGATCAGCGCATCCATCTGTTTGAGCATTTTTTCCACGCGGGCGCGGACCTCCTCGCGTTCCTTACGCAGGGAAACCATTTCACCGCGGAGCACGTCGAGATCTTCTTCGCGCTGCTCAAGTTGCTCACGCAGGCGGTGAGTGTCGCGTTCGGCGGCGGCTTTGCCTTCACGCGCCGATTTCAGCAATTCGATGGCTTTGTAGATTTTTTCTTCCAGCGCGGGAAAATCGTCGCCGGCCCTTGTTTCCGTCTCTGGTTCAAGTTCGCGGGCAAGTTTCAATGACATGAGCGCACAGCACCTCGGGGGATGAAGTTAAATCGGAGTATAGCGCACTCGCTTGTGGAAAGGAGAAAGAAAGCGGCACCAGCAAGTAGCAACTGGCAATTGGCAAACCACAACCCGAATCCCCGCGCGCGTCGCGGTTCGTTAATTGCTATTGCTAACTGCTAATTGCTGCTTTGCTACGCCGACCTTCTGTCCAGCTCTTCCAGTTGTCCGCCTTCGCCGCTACCGGTGAAGTCGGTAAGGCCAGTGACAGTCGCCAGAGCCAGGCCTTGTATTCTGAAGAAGCGTGATTCTGGTTCGTCGCTGAAGCGGAGCATGTCCGGGAGGCTCGCCACCAATCCGCTCAGGCCGAAGTCGATAGTACCGTGAGTCTCATACGTAATTTCTTTCACTACGCCGCCCGGATAGTCAGTGCACAGGGAAGTAATCGTCTCCGCGGTGCCGCAGACCAGGGCGCTTATAGCTGCGCGCTTGTTGCGCCGCCAGAAAAATGCCGCCATGCCGAAAAAAGATGCAGCCATCGCATAATCAATGACGGCGTGGGCAGTAGGATTGATGACCTTGGGCATTTTGTTGGTGGCAAATTTAGCGGCTTGAACCAGAATCGGCATGCACTGCTCCTTGGAAATGGGTGGTCTTTATTTAAAGATGGCGGGCAGGCAAGGGAAGTTGTCTTTCTCCAAATCGGAGTAGAGAGCAGCTGGATAAAGGCGGTTGCATGCGCCATCTAGCAATGCGGAACGTCGATCAATGCCCTAGCTTGTCCCACACCTGCCAGAATTGCTTCATCTCCTCCGGCTTGCCCAGCGAGATTCTGGCGAACGTGTCCATAGGAGGAAATGGACGGCCAATGCGAATGTTGTTTCTCTTAAAGTGATCGATTACGGTGCGAATGGGCCGTTTGGTGTCAAACATCACAAAATTGGTCCAGGAAGGAATGACTTCAAGCTTGCGTGACCGCGCCTGCCCCAGAAAGGCATCCCGGTCAAAGCCATTGCGCTGCACCGCCATCTTGTGTTCATCCTCATTGTCCAGCGAAGTGAGCGCGGCCCGGAGAGCGAGAATATTTGTGCTATCTTCCAGCTTATATGGGGCCATCAGCTTGATGGTATCGGCTGCCGCCACGCCGTATCCCAGCCTGAGTCCAGCCATGCCATAGATTTTGGAGAAGGTACGCGCTACGATAACGCGCTCGTCATTCACCGGTGTTTGCAGGAACGAGATGTAATCGGCGGAGACGGGAACAAAGTCGTGATATGCCTCATCCATCAAGACATAGACATTGGCGGGAAGATCGCGGACAAAGTTCTCCAGGCTGCGGCGGGGCGTGAGGCTGCCCGTGGGATTGTTAGGATTGCAAATGTAGATCAGCCCGCCATCCTGACCCACGGCGGCGCCCAGTTGTGCCAGTTGATGCGCGTAGCTGGCAGCCAGTGGGACCTTGACCACCTCGGCCTTCGCCGCCCGCGCGTAAAATTCAATGGCTTCGAATGTAGGCGTGGCCATCACCAGCTTTTTGCCCGGCCCGGTAAAGGCGGCAGCGGCAACCCTCAATATCTCCGTGGAGCCTGCGCCAAGCATGACGTGCTCCGCCTTTACATTGTGCAGAGCGGCCAGGCGCTCGATCAGCCCGTCATAACCGCGATCTGGATACCTGTTGGCGTCCAGGAACGGGTTCTTCATCGCCAGCACACTGGGGAACGGACCATAAGCATTTTCATTGCTGTTGAGCAGAATGGGCCCGCCCCGCTGCGGGACGCGCTGCGGTTCGGTCCAGTTCAACAGTTCACGAGAAAAACCTGTGGTCGCAGCGGTGGCTACGCCCAGACCGGCGGTCTTGAAAAAAGCCCTGCGGGAAAGCATGGCAGGGATTTTACCTCAATCGCGAAAGGACTTCTC
>JBARMK010000212.1:0-7602 GCA_049802395.1 Candidatus Angelobacter sp. | reverse complement strand
GGTTGAGGTATTCCGTGACCTGGCCGCGCGCAAGGTCGATATCCTCACGGTTGGGCAGTACCTGCGTCCGTCAAAAGACCACTTGCCGATGACTCGCTATTACATGCCGGAAGAATTCGCCTTCCTAAAGACCGAGGCGCTGAAGATGGGCTTCCGTCACGTGGAGTCCGGCCCGCTGGTGCGGTCGTCGTACCACGCGCATGAGCAGGCGCAATCGACAGGGCTTATCAGCCTCGATTCTTCCAGCGCGCAATAACCTACAATTAATTGGACAACCTGGTACAGACGTAGCATGCTACGTCTCATGTCAATTGAATTTAAGATCACCAGACGTGACACGCATTCTGTGCGACCATCGGCTGGCCAACTTTGCAACCCCAGGCCTTCTGGAATTCCGGCATGTTCTGCACCACGCCGTTTACACGGAAGTTTCCCGGTGCATGTTCATTGTTCAGGGCCAGCAGGCGTGCCATCTGGTCGCTCTGGTTTTGACACCATATTTGTCCCCACCCAATGAACAGGCGCTGCTCGGGCGTGAAGCCGTCAATTTTTTCCGGCTGCTTGCCGGAGTCGGCCAGGGATTTCATCAACGCCATATATGCGATGCGCAAACCACCGTTGTCTGCGGTGTTCTCTCCCAGCGTTAATTTGCCGCGCACGTGAACGTCATCCACGGCGACGAACTTGTCATACTCATCCACCAGGCATTGCGTGCGCTGTTTGAAAGCCTTTTCGTCTTCCGGAGTCCACCAGTTCTTGAGATTGCCTTCAGGATCGAAGAGCGCACCCTGATCGTCAAAGCCATGGGTGAGCTCGTGGCCAATCACGGCGCCCATGCCGCCGAAGTTCAAAGCATCATCCGCCTTGAAATCGTAAAACGGCGGCTGCAGGATGCCCGCAGGAAAGTTAATGTCATTTTCCGTGGGATCGTAATAAGCGTTTACTGTTGGCGGCGTCATCTGCCATTCCTGCTTGTCCAAGGGCTTGCCAATCTTCTGTAGTTGGCGATGGGTTTCGAAGGCATTGGCGCGGAGCGAATTCCCCAGCGCGTCACCGCGTTCGATTTTCAGCATGCTGTAGTCGCGCCACTTGCTGGGATAGCCAATCTTGTTCTGGATGGCATCCAGCTTGACCAGCGCCTGCTTCTTGGTAACGTCCGACATCCAGGGTAGATCGCCGATGTCATGCCGCAACGCATCTTCCAACTGCTTGACCATCGCCAGAGTCCGCGCTTTCGCTTCCGGCGGATAATACTTTTCTACAAAAACTTTGCCTACAGCTTCACCCAGATCTCCATCTGCAGAAGCGACGCAGCGTTTCCACCGGGCCTGCAGCTCTTTGGCGCCGCGCAGAGTCTTGCCGTAGAAGTTGAAACTCTCGTCCTGAAAGGCTTTGGGGAGCGAGTCCGCTTGCGAGTGCACCAGTTGCCAGCGCAGGTAGGTCTTCAAATCATCCAGAGGAACGCTTTTTAGCTCTGCGTCCAGCGCTTTGAAGAAATTTGGCTCAGCGACGTTGAGGCTATCGAGCGAGGGAGCCCCCACTCCGGTAAGATACTTACGAAAGTTGAATGAGGGCGCAAGCGCCTGCCAATCAGCCACCGACATCTTGTGATAAATGCGTTCCGGCTCGCGGCGTTCCACGCGATCACCGGAGCCTTTGGCCAATGCGGTTTCAATGTTCAGCACCGCCCTGGCTTCAGCAGCGGCTTTATCCGGTGAATCACCCAGGAGCTTGAACATGTTGGTGACGTGTTCCTCAAAAGCCTTTCTCTCCTGCACCGACTTGGGATCATCTTTCAGGTAGTAGTCGCGATCCGGCAGCGAGAGACCGCCTTGGTCCGCCTGCCCTATGACCATCTTTGCATTCTTGAAGTCTGCTCCGGATCCAAAGCCGAATAATTCGTTGATGCCCGCGCTGTGCAAGTGAGCAATAAGCCCTGGCAAACCGGACTTGTCCTTGAGCGAATTGATTCGATCGAACTCCGGGTTGAGAGCAGCGATCCCTTTCTTCTCAATGGCAGGTTCGTCCATGCAGGCTGCGAAGTAATCGCCAATCTTCTGCTCATCAGCGGTGCGATTGGTGGCCTTTGCTGACTTTTCCAGAATGTCGCGCAGCTTCTCGCGGTTCTGCTCAGCCAGTTCACCAAAGCGGCTCCAGATCGATTGGTCGGGCGGAATCGGGTTGGCCTTGGTCCACCCGCCGCAGGCAAATTGGTAAAAGTCCACGCAGGGATCGGCGGTTTTGTCCAGCGCAGACTCCATGGAATTTACCGCTGCCTTGCTGTTTTGCGCGCCGCCTTGTGCAACAAGTGCCGCCAGGAAGAGTGCTAACCCTAAGAAACGTGAGAAACGCATTGATTCATCCTTTTAAAAATTATTGTAAGTCGCTCCACACACTATGCGTCGGAGAGCTGCGTAACCTTGCAGCCCTTTGAGACGACAGTTAAAACGTATTCCCTCTGATCAAAACACCCGGAAGTGGATGGTGAGATATTTCTTTGGGTTCTCACGCATCGCTTTGATGAGATTGCGTGTTTCCACCAGCATTTGATCGGCATTGTTATAGATCGAAGGATCATTGATCAGTTTGCCGGCGCTGCCCTGGCCGGAATCGATCTTGTCGGCGATGGCCGACAGCTTATTGATGGTGTTGTGCAGCTTGCGGGCAAAGTCCTCATCCTTCAAAAGCTTCCCGGCGGTGCCCTTGCCGGCGTTGATGTCATCGATGAGCTTGTTAGCTTTGCTTACCGTCAGGTTAACGTTGTTGTAAAGCGTCTCGTCTTTAACCAGTTTGCCAAGATTTCCCTTGCCCTGATTGATCTCATCCACCATCTGGTCCAGTTTGTCGATGGCGTCATTCGCCTTGAGATAGAGTGTTTTGTCCTTAAAGAGCTGCCCGATGGTGCCCTGGCCGTTGTTAACGTCATTCAAGAGACCCTGAATCTGGTTCAGGATGGCGTTGATCTTGTTGATCATGTCGGGATCGTAAATTGCCTGATGCAGAGTGCCTTTTCCGCCCTGGACTTCTGCCAGAATGAGGTTCGCTTTATTAAGAAGAGTATCGATATTTTGCAAGGTACTCTGGCTGCTGCGAATCACGTCCTGGTATCCCGGGGCGCTCCCAGGCGGCAATTCTGCGCCATCGCTAACGACGGGTCCTTTAGCTTTGCCGCTGTCAATATCTACAAATGATTCACCCAGGACGCCTTGCGTTTCAATCGTGGCCCTGGAATCTGTCCGGATAAACTCAGCGTGCTTTGCGTTGATTTTCATCGTGACCTGCACCGGAGAGGTTGGACGTCCCGGCACCACGCGTACAGCTGTTACATTGCCGATGGGAACTCCAGCCAAATCCACTGGCTGGCCCGGACGAATTCCCTCTGCGTTGTCGAAATATGAAACTAATGTGATTTTCTTGGTGAAAAGGCCGCTGGTCCCGCTTATGAGAAAGACGAGAATGGCCAGGGTGATCGACGCGACAATAACAGTTATTCCGACGCGGAGTTCAGACCACTTGAGTTGCTTTTGACTTGGCAATTGAGTGTTCTTGGTACTACACGGAAAATCATAGCAGATAGCTTTGTAAGTCCCTAGAAATAGACAGTTTTCGGTAGCGAAACGGGTTCGAGCAGCGCCAACTGGGGCGCGAGTGCCAATGGAATACTAGATAAGGACGGCCCTGCGCCAGGTGCGAGAACAAAGGGCTGCAAGCATGTAAGCAACCGCCGCACATAGCAAGGTCACTGTGAGCCCGAAGTGGATCGCGATGACCATGGCCATTACCGACCCCATCACGCTGGCGGCGGCGTTCAGCGCCCATGCCCATTCCACGGTCTTTACCAGTCGCAACCCCGTTGGGAACGGCATGCCCATAAGGAACCCCAGGGGCGCAAGCACCAGACAGCTGATCAGGATCTTGAATGCGAAGGCCAGCCCCACCGCAGCCGAGAGAAGCCACGGCAGCACGGCGACGTTGAGCACAATCAGCGCCGCAATCAATCCGAGCAACGGCAGGAGTTTATTGCCGCTGGCGATACGGTGGCGCGCGGCCACGCTACCCGCGCCGCTGGAAAGCAGGAGCAGGAAGACAACTACAGTCAGCGCGTATGTGGGATGCCCCAGAAAAAGGACGAACCGCTGAATCAAGGAGATCTCCACCACGATATAGCCGAAACCCACGGCGATGAAGTAAAGCAACGGAACGAGTCCGGTCTTGTGGCTATCATTCTTGCGATTACGGTGCAGCGCGAGCGGCAGGATCAGGAATGCCAGAACCGCCAGCGCCGAAATAATCAAAAGCATGCCAAGCACGACGACGCCAAGGTTGATGCGCCAGTCCATGCCGTGCCCAGTACCAGCAAGGATGTTTTCTAAAACGTATTTGGTCTTCAGCGTGAAAAAGAAAAATGGCGCACTGTCACTTACGGGCGCCACGTTGTAGGTGTAGTCTCGTGCAAAGGTGCCCGGGTCATTGGAGGCAATCAGTTTCTGAAAAGCTTCCGCAGCGGGCGGAAGTGGAGGAAGTGGCGTTTTGGGTTTCACCACAAACCCGTTCATCATCTGAGGCACCACGCACTGCACATTAGGGCCGCATGGATCATGGCTAACGACCGCAGGGTTGAGCCATACCAGATTCGGATTGAGCCGAACATGGTTCTCCACCGCGTCATATTCAGCCGGCGTGAAAGGCGTTTTCTTGGCCAGCACCAGCACTGGACGTCCATCTTCGTCGAGATTGCCGTCGGCGATAAGCACAAAATGATCTTTAGGGTTGGAAATGCCGATTCCGTGCAATGCTTCAATGGCCTGTGAGACTACGCGCAGCGCTTCGCGCGGCTGCTTGAACTCCCACCGCGTGATGGCGATCATCCCGTCGGGCTTGAGATGGTCAAAGTACTCGCGAAAGGCCTCAACCGTGTAGAGATTGTTTTCACTTAATGCGAAAGCGCCAGCAGCGGTGGAGGCCCACGTATCCACCAAGGTCATCTGCACAACATCATATTTATCGCGCGAGCTGCGGATATAGGAACGTCCATCTTGAACGTGTATGTGGACCTGAGGCAGATCATAAAGATGGAAAGAGTAATCGGCATACCGGCCGCGCATCACGTTGTTCACGATGATCGGGTTAATTTCAATCCCTGTGACGCTGGGACTGCCGTTGGCCACGGCCCGCATCACATCCACGCCTCCGCCTGGCCCGATAATGGCAAACTCGCCCCGCGGGCGCAGCACATTGGCTACCGAGGGCGCCGCGGCCATCAGGCTCTTTTTCCAGTTAAAACCCGGCTTGGCCGGCAAGCCGGTATGTGTTGGAGTGGGCGTGCCGTCGTGGTCCCAGAGCGCCGGATCTGTGTTCATGATGGCCGTAGTCGCGTCGGCGTCAATCACCACATAACGTCCGCCCAGTTGAGTGTTGACCTCGATCCGGGAGATGGCGTTCCAGCGCGCATACTCAACCCACTTGGGGTCTCGGTACGCGCCCTTGGCGTAGATCACGTCCACCAGTTTGCCGGAATAGTTTGCGGCAGCCAGCAGCACGAAGACGGCCGCCAAAGCGTACGCGGTTTTGCGAAGCCGGGAATCCCCGGCCCACAGCGCGGCAGCTAAAGCCATTGCCACCGAGGCCAACAAAAGAGCGTTAGGCGCGCCGATCAGATTCAAGAGCGGCACAACCGCCAGACAAGCTGACGCGCCCCCGGCAAGGTCCGCGCCATAGAGCTGAGAGATGGCATTCGTCGAGCGGGCAAATAGCACCGAGAAGAGCAGGCCGGTCAGGAAAAAAGGCACGGCCGCCGCAAGGTAGATGATGGTCAATTTGCCGAAGTTGCGGCCCGTGACCACCAGCGAGACCGGCGTATGCAACACCACTTCCACTGAGGCCAGAATGAAGATGGAATTTAACAGACAAAGCCGGGCGCCCAGAGCACGGATGCCAAACCGCTCCAGCCACTCGCGACGGATGTGAGCAAACACGCCGCCCGACCCCAGCCCCAGAAGCGCCACCGAGATAGCAAAAAAGGCGAAGTGATAAAACAGGACCACGCTGAACAGCCGCGTAAGCGCCAGTTCCAGCAGCAGGCTGGCAAAGCTAACCAGCGCCACTGCCAGCATTACGGCCCGAAGTGACATTTCGACAGAAAGAGCCTGGGGTTCTGCAACCAGAGAGGATTGAGACATCGTGAATCAGGGTCTCACAGGCGAGGATTTTTGTGAAATCTTGATATCGAAGGTAGAGGGATCTCTGCCTCCTCGGAATCTAGAGGAGCCATGCGCCTGATTTCATGGAACGCTTTGAGCTGTTTCCTGCTTGATTTCTTTCTTACGAACGACGATTGTCTTTGCCCAAAGATCACCCAGGCGCTGCCGGTTTGGCGTAATGGATGCGGTCACAAAGCCCGTGAGATAAAAAGGGAAAAAATCAAGCGTCCGAAGAAGGTTGCGCTTCAGCGATTGCATGAGGGAGATATTCCCACCCCTCAGTGTTGTGACCTGCAGATCGCAAGCCCATTTGCCCATAGTTGACCCCAAAAGCCATTCCGGAAAAACCCAGTAGGCCAAGATGCCAAGCATGAGCAAAAGAGCTGGAATTCCTGTAAGTGCTCTTGCTCCGTTGGGGCTGCTTTCTCCCCACGTCCATACGATGTAGAAGAAACCCAGGAACACGAAGGTTGAGTCGAGAATTGCCGCTAGAATACGAGGGGCCAGAGGAGCTGGTTTCAATTGAGGCCTCGTTTCCATGCGATCACTCAACCAGGAATTTCGTCCATCTCGGCGGATGAACTCCGGAGTCTTAAGTATGCCACAAGACTTTCTGATTTGGCGGCCGACCTTCTCCCCGGCTACTCTCCTTCCAAAATCACATACGCGATCGCCTCCTCCTTAGTGTGAGAAAGAGAGAGGTGCGTGCGCTTGCAGCCAAGCCGGGCAGCGAACTCTGCCGCTTTGCCATGGAACTGAATCGCCGGGCGCTGGCCCGGCAGCCGGACCACCTCTACGTCTTGCCATGTGACCCCGAAGCGCAGACCGGTTCCGATGGCTTTCATTCCCGCTTCCTTGGCGGCAAAACGGGCGGCCAGGCGCTCATTGGCATTGGCTTTACCCAGGCAATAGCGGGCCTCTTCCGGAGTGAAGACTCGTCTAAGAAACCGGTCTCCAAAGCGCTCCATCGCCGCTTTGATCCGCGGAACTTCGGTGATGTCAACTCCTGTGCCTACAATCATTTGCACCGCTACGCTAAGGTATCATATCGAACGATTTCGGATTCTAAGGTGAGTCTTATTTTCTAGAGACAATGCCGGTTTTCCAAGGGTATAATGTCCCTCGCGTTGTTTCAGAAGCGTTTGTACAGCAGCAATGCACCCCCTTGCTAACCTGCCTGCACTACCCTCAGAAAGGCGCAAATTTCAGAAACAAGGAATGCGTGTAACACATGGAACAAGGAACAGTGAAGTGGTTCAATGACGCGAAGGGCTATGGCTTTATTTCCCGCGAGAACGGGGAAGACGTTTTCGTGCACTTCTCCGCTATTCAATCGAATGGCTTCCGCAGTTTGAAAGAGGGCCAGCCGGTTCAGTTCAACGTCGTCAAAGGCCCTAAAGGA
>JBARMK010000211.1:0-12614 GCA_049802395.1 Candidatus Angelobacter sp. | reverse complement strand
GCTCAATATTGCGCAGTTCGGCGTGGGCTGGCTGCTGCTGGTCGCGGACGTGCGCATGCTTCCTGCCTTTTACGTGTTAGTCGGCACGATCAGCGTGGTACAGGTGGGTTACGTTGTTCCGATCTGGCGTCTGCTGCGGCGAAAAGGAAAGCCCAGAACGGCCCAGGGCATGCTGCTGGCGGCCGCGCTTACAGCTCTGATGAATATTGTGATCGCGCTGATGATTTACACAGCGCCACGGTTCGGCACCGTTTGAAGAGAGTTGCTTCCCAGTGCAGATTCAAACCAAGCTTTCCCGGAATTTGAATTGTTCCGGCTGTTACTTTTGCCGCGTTAACAGGAGATCGGCCTTCCAGGAGCGGTCTTCCTGTCTTCCCTCCGCCATGCCTGTCATGCGGTCTCCCTCGACTTTAAGGTTGAAAGTCCATTCGGATTTTTCCTTATTCTCCGGATCGGTTGAGGTGACATGAAAGGTGAGGTGATCATCGGCATACACGGCATTCTTGATGGGCCATGCGTGGTCTTTACTGGCGCCGGTTAATCCGGAGATGTGTTCGCCATCCTGGGTGAGCTGTAGATAAGCTCCGCCGCTGCCGCCTTCGGCGTCTTTCATTTCTCCGGTCCAGACACCGGTTAGATTGTTCGGGGTGACAATCAGCAATGCTGCGAGAACAAGGGCATATCGAATGACCACAAAGACCTCCTTCTTTCGGGGGATAGATAGATTTCTACATAGTTGACAGACACCAGGGCGGAGGGGCAAGTTCCGGGCTTTTTGAAAACTTTTGCAAGAAAGTATTGCCAGCCCAGCGCTTTGGGCGTTTAAGGTGCGATGTGGCGCTCATCCCTTATACTGGATTGCTCTTATGTCGTCCTCAGGCACGGAGACACCAAAAAAATTCCGGTTCAAGCTGCTGCCCACGCTCAAACGCGGCGAGATGTGGCGGTATTTCGGCCCGGCGTTTGTTGCCAGTGTTGCCTATATCGATCCGGGCAATTTTGCCAGCAATTTTGAGGGCGGCGCGCAGTTCGGCTATACGCTGCTGTGGGTGCTGCTCTGGTCGAATGCCATGGCCATACTCATTCAGTATCTTTCGGCAAAGCTGGGCATTGCCACGGGCAAGACGCTTCCGCAGAATTGCCGAGCTTACTTTCCCAAAAAAATAAATTTTGGCCTGTGGGTGGCGGCGGAGCTGGCCGCTCTGGCCACCGACCTGGCGGAATTTCTGGGCGCGGCGCTGGGATTCTACCTGTTGTTTGGAATTCCACTGTTTGCGGCGGCGCTGATTACGGCGGTAGTAGTTTTTCTGATGCTGGCGGTGGAGTTGTACGGATTCCGGCGTCTCGAACAGCTAATCATGGCGTTCGTCTTTGCCATCGCCGCCTGCTACGCGTTTGAGATGTTCATCGTACATCCGAACTGGGGCGCTGTGGCTAAAGGTGTGCTGGTGCCCAAGATCAACTCAAAAAGCATCTACATCGCGGTCAGCATGCTGGGCGCAACCGTGATGCCGCACGTAATTTATCTGCACTCCGCTCTGGTGCAGCATCGGGTAAAAGAAGACGCTGCCAGCGACCATCCTGAGAAATGGCTGCTTACCATGCGGCACCTGCGTTATGAACTATGGGACGTGCTGGCGGCGATGAACGGCGCGTGGCTGATCAACTCCGCAATGATCGTGATGGCGGCGGCGGTGTTTTACGGAAGCGGAGTGAAATTCAGCTTTGACGAAGCGCATCTGACGCTGCGGCCCCTGCTGCCTGCTGTTTCCGGCACCGCGTTTGCGCTGGCACTATTGTTCTCCGGGCTTTCGTCGTCCACCGTCGGCACCATGGCCGGCCAGGTGATTATTGAAGGGTTCCTGGACATCAAATTCAGCGTCTTTCTGCGACGCCTGATTACCATCGTTCCCGCGCTGGTGGTGATCGCGCTGAAACTCGATCCGCTCAAAATTTTGTTACTATCTCAGGTTGTGCTCAGTTTCGCGATTCCATTTGCTCTTGTCCCCCTGGTCATACTGACGCGTTCGTATGCCGTGATGTCTGACCTGGTAAATAGCCGGCGGACAAACTACATGGCGTACGTGGTCACGGCCATCATCGTCGGCTTGAACCTTCTGCTGCTCTACCGCATGATCGGCGGCGAATTCTAAAGCTCCGGCGCTCGCGAGTTTGTGGAGCGTTCAGCGGCAAATGCGAATCCAATAAGGAAGGTGAATGTGATGAATACATTTGGCAGCCGCGCCAAGTTGCGCGTCGGCAACCAGGATTACGAAATTTACCGTCTTGATGCGCTGGAAGAGCATGATTGCTCACCCCAGCGCCTTCCTTTTTCACTGAAGATCCTTCTGGAGAATTTATTGCGCACTGAGAACGGCCGCAGCGTGACCGCGGACGACGTGCGCTTCCTGGCCGAGTGGAAGCCGCAGTCAATTCCGGACAAAGAGATCGCGTTCACTCCGGCGCGCGTTTTGATGCAGGACTTCACGGGCGTGCCCGCGGTAGTCGACCTTGGCGCTATGCGCGATGCCATGAAAAAGATGGGCGGCGATCCCACGCTGATTAATCCGCTGCAACCTGCGGAGCTGGTCATCGACCATTCTGTGCAGGTGGATGAGTTCGCCACAGTGGGAGCATTTGCCACCAACGCTCAACTCGAATTCGAGCGCAACAAAGAGCGCTACGCTTTTTTGCGCTGGGGACAATCAGCTTTCAGAAATTTTAAAGCTGTGCCGCCGGACATGGGAATCGTGCACCAGGTCAATCTGGAATATCTTGCGCGCGTGGTCTTTTGGGAGAAGCGAGGTGACGTACGGGTGGCGTATCCAGACACGCTGGTGGGAACGGATTCGCATACGACGATGATCAATGGTCTGGGCGTGCTGGGCTGGGGCGTAGGCGGAATTGAGGCCGAGGCGGCCATGCTGGGCCAGCCAGTGTCCATGCTGCTTCCTCAAGTAGTGGGGTTCAAACTCGCAGGGCAGCTACGCGAAGGTTCCACGGCCACCGATCTGGTGCTGACGGTCACGGAAATTCTGCGCAAGACCGGGGTGGTGGGGAAGTTTGTAGAGTTTTTTGGTCCGGGGCTGCCGTCCCTGCCGCTGGCGGACAGGGCTACCATAGCCAACATGGCGCCAGAGTACGGCGCTACCTGCGGCATCTTCCCGGTGGACGAAACAACACTGGCTTACCTGCGCACCACGGGCCGCACACCCGGGCAGATTGCGCTGGTGGAAGCTTATTGCAAAGAGCAGGGGCTGTTCCATACGGCGAAGACGCAGGACGCCGAGTATTCACAGGTAGTGGAGCTTGATTTGAGCACAGTAGAGCCAAGCGTGGCTGGGCCGCGGCGACCGCAGGACCGCACGCCGCTATCGAAAGCAAAGGACTCATTTGAGCAGGCGCTGCCCACTTTGATTGGACCGCGTCCGGCGCAATCTGCCAGAAAAGTTGCGCCGCAGCAGGTGGAACGGTTCGAAGGTGAAGGCGGCACCCCGATTGCTCCGGAAGATACGAGTGTGCCGGCGGCGCAGAAAGATATAGGCGAAGATGTGTTTGAGCAATTGCACGATGGATCGGTGGTGATTGCGGCAATTACGAGTTGCACCAATACTTCCAATCCGTCGGTAATGATGGCGGCCGGACTGCTAGCGAAGAAAGCGGTGGAGAAAGGACTCAAGCGCAAGTCCTGGGTCAAGACCTCGCTGGCGCCAGGCTCGCGCGTGGTGACTGAGTATTATCGAAACGCCGGGCTCATTCCCTACCTGGAGCAACTTGGATTTCACGTGGTGGGCTATGGATGCACCACGTGCATCGGCAATTCCGGCCCGCTGCCGCAGGATGTGTCGTACGCGATCACGGAAAAACAACTGGTGGCGGTCTCAGTGCTTTCCGGCAATCGAAATTTCGAAGGCCGCATCAACTCGGAGGTGCGGGCGAACTACTTAATGTCGCCACCGCTTGTGGTGGCTTACGCGCTGGCTGGCCGCATTGATCTGGACCTGACCAGCGATCCACTGGGGAATGGCAAAGACGGCAAACCGGTTTACTTGCGCGATATATGGCCAACGCAGAATGAAGTACAGGATGCGGTCAGCCAGGCCATCAATTCAGGAATGTTTACCAAAAACTACGAGACGATTTTTGAGGGCGACGATGAATGGAAGAAGCTGACAGTCCCCAAAGGCGAAACATATACGTGGGACTCTGACTCCACTTACATCAAACGCGCCACATATTTTGACGACATGCCGGCACGCCCTGCACCAGTGAAGGAGATTACGGGAGCGCGGGTGCTGGCGAAATTGGGCAATAGCGTGACCACCGATCACATATCGCCGGCGGGCTCCATCAAGGCCAACGGTCCGGCAGGAAAATATTTACAGGAGCACGGCGTTCAGCCGAGTGACTTTAATTCATACGGCTCACGCCGCGGCAACCATGAGGTAATGGTGCGGGGCACCTTTGCCAACGTGCGCCTGCGCAATCAGCTTGCTCCGGGCTCGGAAGGCGGCATCACCAAGCATTTTCCCAGCGGGCAGATTATGTCCATCTTTGACGCTTCAGTGAAATACATTGCCGAAGGCGTCCCGCTGATCGTACTGGCAGGAAAAGAATATGGGTCGGGATCGTCGCGCGACTGGGCGGCGAAGGGGCCGCTCCTGCTGGGCATACGTGCGGTGATCGCGGAGAGCTACGAGCGCATACACCGCTCCAACCTGGTGGGCATGGGCATTTTGCCCTTGCAATTCCTGCCGGAAGAGAATGCGGAATCGCTGGGGCTCCAGGGCGATGAGGTCTATGAGATTATTGGCCTGCCGCCACTCCTGGCGAGCAAATTTGCCGGCGGAAAGCAGGTGCAGGTCCGCGCCACCAATGCGGATGGCGGCTGCACTGAGTTCAGCGCGCTGGTGCGGATCGATACCCCGCAGGAAATTCTCTATTACGAACATGGCGGCATTCTGCAATATGTGTTGCGGCAGTTGTTGACGAGCAAGCCAAAACCGGAAACGGCATTGGTGGGATAGAAGGCTTAGCCGCAAATTTGTGCTGATGAGCCCGAAAAACGCGAATCAGCAAAATGGACTCGAGGCGAAGTTGAAGGTTGGGTACTATTGCTTTCCTGGTTCTTCATTCGCTTCTGACAGCACTTCCCACAGGGCTTTGCCACGGTCGACAATTTGTTTGCGGCCGCATTGGGGGCATTGGTACTCGCGCATGTCGCGGCCACTGAAGGTGGTCTTTTCGATCTGTTCCATTTCGAGCAAGCAAACCGGGCAGGTGGTCTCGTCCATACCGTAAGTTTATCGCCGATTAAGCGCCAGATGCTATATCCTCACAAGTCGCGGTAATTGAGTCCGATTCATTCATGAAAGTATTGGTCATTGGCGGAGGAGGTCGGGAGCACGCGCTGGTGTGGAAGCTTCGCCAGTCCACCCGGGTGAAGCAGGTCTATTGCCTGCCCGGGAACGGGGGCATTTGCGAGGAAGCCACCTGCCTGCCCGGAGACGCGAAGAGCCTGAGCAGCCTGCTTTCGGCGGCACATCAGATCCAGCCAGACATAACCGTAGTGGGGCCGGAGTTGCCGCTCTCACTGGGCGTAGTGGACGAGTTTACCCGGCGCGGGCTGAAGATCTTTGGCCCTACACAGAAAGCCGCACAGCTTGAGACGAGTAAGAGTTTTGCCAAAGAGTTCATGCAACGGCACCAGATCCCAACCGCCCACTATGCGGTCTGCACATCGGAAGACGAGCTGCGCAAATCGTTGGGGCTGTTTTCTACCCCAGTAGTGGTAAAGGCCGATGGCCTGGCGGCAGGCAAAGGAGTGGTGATCGCCGCCAGCAAGGAAGAAGCGGCGACGGCGGGTATGGATATGTTCAGCGGAAAGCTGTTGGGCGTGCCGGTGGCTAGCGTCGTGCTCGAAGAATTTCTCGAAGGCGAGGAAGTCTCATTTCTAGTACTGAGCGATGGTGAACGCGTGGTCCCGCTGGTTCCTTCTCAGGACCACAAACGTGTGGGCGACGGCGACAAAGGCGCCAACACTGGAGGTATGGGCGCGTACTCCACTGATTCGTTACTCGAAGACGGCATGGCAGACTGGCTGGTAAACCACATTGCCCGGCCCGTGGTTGCGGGCATGAAGTCAGAGGGTGCGGAGTATCGGGGGATTCTGTACTGCGGACTGATGATTACCGCGCGCGGGCCGATGGTGCTGGAATTTAACTGCCGCTTCGGCGATCCGGAAACACAGGCGGTACTGATGCGGCTGGACAGCGACCTGCTCGATGCGATTGAGGCCTCAGTAGAGGGGCGCGTGAGCGCCGGAGATTTTAAGTGGTCGAGTGACGCGTCATGTTGCGTAGTAGTGGCCTCAGGGGGATATCCGGGCAGCTTTATCAGTGGCAAGCAGATTTCCGGGCTGGACCGAGCGGCGCAACTAGGAAACGTAAAGGTTTTTCATGCGGGAACCGGCAAGCGTGACGGCCTGTTCTATACCACCGGCGGTCGAGTGCTGGGAGTGACCGCGCGCGCGCCGCGACTGGACGAGGCGATTCAACGTGTGTATGAAGCAGTGCGGCTGATCAGTTTTGAAGATATGTACTACCGCAACGATATTGGAGCGCGGGCCCTGCAAGGGCATAAATAGCTTACAAGGATAAAGATAAAGATGGCAGAGAATCCTCTTGTTTCGATTGTGATGGGGTCAGATTCTGACCTGGAGATCATGAATGAAGCCGCCAAGGCGCTGGATGATTTTGGCCTGGCGTATGAGATTGATGTGACGTCGGCGCATCGTTCGCCGGCGCGCACATCAGAATATGCGCGCAACGCCGCGGGACGCGGGATCAAGGTGATTATCGCCGGGGCAGGCGGAGCAGCGCATCTTGCCGGCGTGATTGCCGCGGAGACGACAATTCCAGTGATCGGCGTGCCTATTCCTTCCACGCCGCTGAACGGCATGGATTCACTGCTGGCAATTGTGCAGATGCCGGCAGGGATTCCGGTGGCGACTACCGCTATCGGCAAAGCGGGCGCGACGAACGCGGGAATCCTGGCCGCGCAGATCATCGGGCTCAGCAATACCACGGTTGCGGGGAAACTCAAGGAGATGAAAGGAAAGCTGGTGAAGAGCGTGGAAGAGAAGTCGCAGAAGCTGCAACAGTTGCGGAAGAGGTAACGCGCTGCATGGGTGCTTCTTTCTCTGCGGTGGCCATCATTCCAGCGCGTTTGGCTTCCACGCGGCTGCCGCGCAAGGTTCTCCGCGAAATCGCGGGGCAACCGATGATTGCCCGCGTCTATGAAGCCGCAAAGCAGTCTCCTCTGCTGCTAGATGTGATCATTGCCACGGACTCCGACGAGGTGATGCAATTCGCGCAGGCGCGCGGATGGAAGGCGCAGATGACATCCGCAGAGCACCGCAGCGGAACGGACCGCGTCTATGAAGTAGCACAGCGGGTCCCCGCCGATGTATACGTCAACATTCAAGGCGACGAGCCTCTGGCGCGGCCAGAGCATCTGGATGCGCTGCTAAAGCCGATGCACGATCCCAAGGTGCTGGTTTCCACCATCAAGACGCCATGCCCGCCACAGGACGTGAATAATCCCAACGCGGTGAAGGTAGTAACGGACTTGAACGGACGTGCGCTCTATTTTTCACGCTCCACGGTTCCCTTTGATCGCGACAAAACTGGCACCGTGGCGTACTTCAAGCATCTGGGCTTTTACGCATATAGGCGTGCAGCGCTTGATCGATTCTGCAATTTACCAGAATCGAAGCTGGAAGCTGCGGAAAGATTGGAGCAGCTGCGCTTTCTGGATAATGGAATCGATATTTACGTCGCGGTGACACCCTTCAACACCGTGGGTGTAGACACGGAAGAAGATTTACGCAGAGTTGAAGAGATGGTAAGGGCAGGAAGATAGCTTGTGGCTAAGTGGCCAGGTTGGGGCGGTGGTTTCTGGCCCAGGCTTCAGCTGCTGCGATCCGCTTAGAGATTGGTGGATGCGAGTGGAAGAGCAGCTCGACCAATCGTGAAGGATGGCTCTCACTCAAATTCTGCTTGCCCAGCTTTTCCATGGCGGTGATGTAGGGCGTGATGTCCGAAACGGACTTCCAGCAATAAAGATCGGCCTGGCGTTCGGTAAATCGCGAATAGGCATTCAGGGCCGGCATCAACAACAGTGAAAGGCCGCTGGCGACCAGGGCAAGCAGCGGCAGGTTGGCAAAGTCAGAAAGGTGCTGGAACATTTTCTGTTCGAAGATGGCGTAGCGAAGCACCTCATTCGCAGCCCAGAAGCCTGCGAGAGTGACCACCGCCTGCACTACAATCATCTTCACCATGTGGCCGTGCACGTGATGGCCAAGTTCATGGGCCAGCACCGCTTCGATTTCGTCATTGCTGTAATTCTGCAGAAGCGTGTCTGCCAGGATAATGCGGCGCGTGTTTCCCATCCCAGTCAGGGCGGCGTTGGCCTTCTTGCTTTTCTCGGAAAGCTTCCATTCATAAACGCCGCGTACGCGCGTACCGGCGCGTTCGCCCAGACGCACCAAGCGGGCCTTCAGCTCCTCGTTTTGCAGTGGAGCGAATTTGTAAAAAAGAGGAAACAGCACCACGGGTGCGATCTGAGCAAAGAAGATGAACAGGCCCATGAAGATCAGCCAGGCAAAAATCCACCAATAGGGCGGCGAGATGCGGACCAGCGCGTAAACAATTTCGGCAAGAAATGCGCCCAATACCAATCCAAGCAGCCAGCTTTTGAATTCATCTTTGAGCCAGGAGCCCAGCCGCTGGTTGGAAAGGTTGAAGCGATGCTCCAGGCGGAAGCTGTAGAAATCCAGCGAGAAGCCCAGCACTTTGCTGACGAGGCTAAGGAACAGGACATAGAGGAAAAGATTCAAAACATAGTGGTCGCCGCCCATGCGGCGGGAGAGCGCGCTCAGGGAATTTGTCCATCCGGTGGCCAGCAGCAGAATGAGAAAGCCGAAGCTGATGACAAGATCGCCAAGCTCAATCCAGCGCCGCAGGCGATTGTATTCGCGCGCCTCGGGCGTGTCCGGATGCAGGTTGGCTTCAGTGATGGTCATGGCTGGGCCGCTTTGAATTGCAGGGTCACGAATTGAGCAGACGCAGAAGCGTTATTGCTGATCGTTTCCTTCAGGCCGGCTGGAATCCAATCAAAACCGCCTGACCGGCGCTCGAAATGGCCACGGGCATCGAAGGATTGCCGGCTAAGTTTCAGGTTCGTTACGGCAACTAGAAGAGTAGGGCCCACAAGCTGGCTGTCAAATGTCGCATTCGGCGGCAAGCTGACAAGCGACACGGTCCATTGATCGGCAGAAATGCGGCGGATGGTACTGGGAACGCCCGAATCACACGCATCCGCGCAGGTCTTTACGTTGGTCGAAGGCTTGAGTAGCTCGATAGTAATGTTATGGAACGGACGATCGCTTTCGTTGATCGCGGCGTGCGCGAAGTTTCCCGGAGTGTAGCGGACCTCGCCATCTTTGAGATGCAGCGCTACCGGCTTTTCGCCGACGCGTGCGCTGACCACGTCGCTATCGCCCAGGGTCACGAAAACATAGTCGGAATTATGGCGGTGAATCAGCGTTGATGCCTTGGGCGCAACCGTGACGTCGAATACGCGCACGTACTCATTTTGGAAAACCAGGTGATGGCTGGGTTCGGAGGTGATTTCCACGGACTGCTGTTGCTGTGCCAGAGCGGCTGCGGCCAGAAACACCAGTCCCGTCACACGGGACTTTCTCATAGGAGAATTGTAAAAACATCCAGTTCAACCCGCAAGCCGGTAAACGCCTGAAGAGCGGCGTCTCCAAAGACCAATGAACTTGCGGGTAAAACGAGATGCAATAGCGCCTTTCGATGGAAAACCTCGGCTTACTTGTGGTCCTGTGATTTCAATGCGTCCCTGGCGCTCGCCGATTGCGACCCTCCGCCCGAGGGCTGGCCCTTAAACTCCAGCACCACAGTTTTCGCGGTGGTCTTCCCCGTGTTGGTCACGGTATGAACGACAGGGTTGTTCCAAGTAACCGCGCCAGTTTTGGGATGCGTGGGAACGTCTGGCTGGCCCTGGCTTTTCATGGTGACATCGCCATCAGTCAGGGAGACGACCAGGAAATTTCCCGGATGAGCATGCTGCGCGTATTTAGCGCCTGGCGGCAGCGTAACCAGAGTCGCCGTCCACTGGTCGGCGGTGAAGACCTTGTTCACGGTAACGCAGGCAGCTTTATCCGCGGAATCGCACGGCACGGAGACGGAGCAAGCTTCAGCACATGCTTTTTGGTTGGTGGTCGGACCCAGCAGTTCAATGGTGGCATTGCGGAATTGCGTGCTGCCAGTATTTGTGACTGCATGAACCACACCACTTGGCGCGAAGCGGACGTCACCATCTTTAAATGTAACCGGAGCGGGCTGCGCGCCTTCCTTGGCGTTCATGATCTGCGCGTCGCCGATGGAGACGGTGAGATAGTCGTGGCCGTGGCGGTGCATGAGCGTAGATTTTCCGGGATCGATCGTGACCGCGAAGACGCGGACAAAGGCGTTATCGAGCACCTGATGATGACTGGGCTCGGAAGTCAGTTCAACCGGGGGTTGCGGCTGTTGGCTTACGGCAGCCAGCGCAAGAACAACGATCAGGATCGGCAATTTTCGCATAGGGGAGACATTCTAATCCTGAGTGCCAGGAATGCAAGCGGGAACGATCAGGGGCACTGGTGCAGTTTGAGTTTTCTCTGATGTTAAGCTGCGGTTATTCTGTACAGCTATCGATCACTGGAGGAACTTCCACCCAAAGGCGAGGAGAATAGCGCACAACACTGCGCCGCATCCAGCGCCGATCCAAAAATTCTGCCACCAGGTGTTAGTCGTACGCATGAGCCGGTGATCATTGGAGACAAGCAGAATGAACCCAAGGATGGGCAGCGCGAGGATCCCGGCAAGAATCTGCGACCAATAAAGTACGACAACGGGATTGATACGAACAAAATTAAGCGCGCCGGCAATAAAGACGGCTCCGGAAATCATTCCGAAAAACCGTTTGGCTTCCCAGGGATTTTCATTCAGCCCACTAGGCCAGCCCATGGCTTCAGAAACGCTGTAACACATGGATGCGATCAGCACAGGCAAAGCCACCATGCCCGCACCGATCAGGCCGAGAGCGAACAGAACCGTCGCCAGCGGGCCAAGAGCGGGTGTAAGCGCTTCCGCAGCCATACGCGTTGTGAGATCGCCGACGTGGGTCACTTGGAGCAGAGCTCCCGCGGCCACCATGATGGCGTAGCAAAGCACCGTGGTAACAATCACGCCAGCACGGTGTTCGGTGGACATGGCTTCTGCCCTTAGCTCGGTGCGCCGAGAGCTGGTCTGCCACACCAGCACATACGGTGTGAGCAGAGATCCGAAAATGGCGAGCACTGCCGCGGGATATCCAGAACCGCCTGTAATAGTGGGAACTATGGAGTGGCGAATCACCCGCGGCCAGTTGGGATGCGCCAACACCGCTGCGGCAACGTAGATCAGCAAGGGAAGTGCGAGTATGGCCAGTATCCGCGTGACGCGACGATAGTCGCGAAAGATGAGAATGTGCCAGACGGCAAATGCCGTTGCGGCGATGAAAAACATGCGTGGCAACTGAATGATGATGGAGAAAGCATCGGTCACAGCCATCAGATCGGCCACGATCATAGTCATGTTGATGGACAATACGATGGCAGCGCAAATGAGCGCTAGCGCACGTCCATACTGCCCGCGCAGCAGGTCCATCAGTCCCCGTTTGGTTTCAGAGCCGATGCGTGCCGAGACTGCGAATACAGAGACCAGGATTGGAACCGAGAGCAGCACCGACCAGAGCAGTGAATAGCGAAACAACGCGCCCGCGACGGTAGCGGTGATCACCAGAGCTGGATCTACGTCCGCAGCTCCGGTGATCATCTTTAGCAAAACACGGCGGAAGCGTGAGATTGGCTTAGGTGGAGTATTGAGTTGGGTGGGTTGCGCAGCAGGCCACCGCAAGGCTTCTTCAGTCGCAGCAGCCGCCTCTTTAGGGGATCTTGGGGAGCTCACGTCGCAAGTCCCTTTCAATGCGTCGTTCATGCCAGAGACGAAGGGGCCTGGAGTAGTTGATGATGCCAAATGCCGCAATTGCCGCCATTAACAGTATGCTGCTGATGACCAGAAACACCCGCGCCGCGCCGGTTTGCGCCACTTGCAGGATTACCAACGCATTGCGCGGCGTCAGCAGCATGGAGGCGGCAAGAGCCAGCATGCCGATTCCCGCCAGCAGGCCCGTCACATTTTTAGCCCAGCGACCCGTAGCATGATATTCGGCAAAAAGGTTGAACCCGTAGGAGATCAACCCAGCAATGACTATGAAATTAGCGACAATGGCGATCCAGGCTTTTACATCCATAACCTTGATATGACGCATCCAGAGCAGATGCAGGTTGTGACGCTAAAAGAAAGATTTCCCCGGTTTAGAAAATCAGGAGCTTTTTCTTCTTCTTCGCCTTAATGGTTGGCTTGCCGCCTTCTCCATTGGCGGCCAGGATCACCGGCTTGTTGCTTTGGTTCGGACTTGCGCCGGTGTCCGTGTAGCCC
>JBARMK010000210.1:0-2779 GCA_049802395.1 Candidatus Angelobacter sp. | reverse complement strand
TTCTCGCGCAGATGGACATTTAATGGCAGGCAAAAGTAAAGACGACAAAAACGCCGCGGACCGAATCCGAAGCATTTCCCGCCATTCGCTGGCCTATATGCTGTGCGCGCTGAGCGAGATGCTCCGCTTTTACGACTTCGATCCCATCGATTTGGTGATCATCCACGCCGTCCTGAACGCCAACGTGATCCCCATCATGAAGGACCGCGACCTCGATCGCCGCTTCGGCAGCGTCGAGACCGTCGAGCCCGACGCCATCAAGCAGGGCGTCTCGCGCGCCGCGCTCTCCCGCTTCCTGGCGATGCCGATCGAAACCGTCCGCCGGCGCGCCAATGCGCTGAAGAAGAAAGGCGTTCTTCGCGACACCGACGGGGGATTGATCGTGACCGAGGCCAATCAATTCAAGTTCGGCAACAATCACGTGCTGCAGAACACCAATGTCCTGCTGGTGCGGAAATTCCTTCGCGACATGATGGAAGCCGGCATCGACGTTCCCGGCGGCATTTGATGTGGACGCCGCAACGTCCTTGCCGCGCTCGTCTTACCAACATTTCATCCAGCTTTTCTGTTGAACCGGGCTGCACCGGCTCCATCTAGCGGGAATGAGTTTAGCTGATCTTTATCGTGATAATGCTGCTGACTGCGCCTTCCTAGCTGAACGAGCCGAAGACGAGGAGACCAGGGTTGCCTTCATGCGGATGGAGGCCGCATGGCGTACTTTGGCCAGCCAACAGGAGCGGCTGGACACCAAAAGATGGAAAAGACCGGCGGGGTGAGACGGCACTTTCGAAGCACACCGGATGTTTGAGTAAGCGTTTGCGTTTGCCGTCTTCCTCCGGCGCGGACGACATTCATGGCTGTCTCGGCGTACCGATCGATGGCGAGCATCAATCGTTTGGACATGGTCGAAGCGAAACCCCTCTCGCGTACCCCACGTTCGAACGTTGGCCAGCGCCTTCACAGCATTTTCCGCTTCGGTTCGTACTACCTCATTCGCTTGACCGTGGCCGCCAACGGCAGGCCGCTGGACGTGAACTCCCTCACCAGCCTGGGCCAGGTCGCGTTTGAAGCCGCCGCAGCCTTCCTCGCAGCCCACGGGTCGTACAGTCCGATGACGAGTAAAACTTCGGTCGAGGCCGCAGGCTAACACCCCTCTGAAACGTTCAAAAAGGCCCTAAAACGCGAGTTTGGAGGCTTTTGAAGATCTACGCCATTCAGCGAATCGGTTAGCCTGTGCTTTTTTCGCCCCTTCTGGAGGCTGCCATGGATGATGAAAAATCAGTACTTGAACAGACGACCGACATGATGGCCGACGCGGCGCATGCTACAACAGAAGCTGCCAAATCAGCCTTCGGAAGTGTGAAAAAGACGGCCAAGAAAATGATGCCGAAGAAGGCGAAAGCAGAGGCCGCCGCAAAGAAAAAGACCACACGGAAAGCTTCAAAGAAGTCAGCCAAGAAGATTGCGAAGAAAAAGAAGTCGAAGAAGTCGAAGCGCTGACGGCCTCGGTTCGCTCACTCTCCTATGACGCTGCTCTCTATTGCGGGGGCATGGATCATGTCTCATGAGATCAATTTCTCCGCGCCAGCCAGCTTGAGAAAATACCCATCGTTGCATGGAAGGCGGAATTCGGATGCACGATACGCAAACCCCTACCTGCTGCTTGACGGAACATTAGACGAGTGCATCCAGCACTTCATGAGCAGGCCTGCTTCGCAGCACCACTTATATGAGATTCATACCAAACCCCAGGCTCCCTTGGTGACCGAAGTGCTGAAACCCGAGCACATTGTTGAACTGGCACGGTTGCGGGAGTTTCTCTGACGTGGGCGGCATTCGTTAAAAAACTGAGCCAGGCGCAGCAAAACGAACAAACCGCTCTCGGATATGTCCAAGGATGGTTCTGTGGTCAAAAAAAGCTCCTGCGGCACCAACGACTGGGCGGCATTGGCGCGATAAAGCGTCCGCGATTATTTCAATAATGCCGCTACGAACGCTGCGAGTGCGGCAACGCAAAGAGCGACGGTGACGATCACACCAATCTGATTGCGCCTGCCCGGCCTGGTGTAATCGCGCGGGGCCAGAATGCTTTGCGCTTCCAATGATTCCATAGTCGGAGTCATCAGCCGATCATTGTCGTTCGCCGGCATCAGTTTCTCATTCAGCTCCGGGTCAGGAATTTCAAATATCTGACTGTGCTTCATGGAACTCTCGGATGCTATCGTCCTACCCCATTCAACCATATGCAGGCCCGCGCGCAAGTGTTGTTATCCCCGCCCCAGCGCGGGGCCAAATGGAACCTTCGCTATATTCGGCTGATGGATACATCGGACGCAGGGAGATTAGGCGCGAAAGCAACTAAGCTCGGCAAAAAGCAGCGGAAAGCAAGTGCTCGCAGGGCTGCAAAGGCATGCTGGGCCAAACGGCTGGATTGCTTCCGGCGACTTGCAGCGGATTGTCGCCGAGAAAACCTCGTACGGTCCACAAATCCTTGGGCGCCGACTTCGAGAGCCGGCAGAGGAAGGGAGACTGGACATTATGTATGTCCGCAATCACGCGCATTGCCGGTCGGCACAAATCGGAGTGCGCAACTCTGCCCTGGAAGGGGGGCTTGCTCAAGACAGAGTTGCGCTAGCCGATGAAGGCTGGCGTTAGGTTACAACGTTGCACCCCCAGTCGGGGTCAAAGTCTGGTGCCGGGTTATCACGTTCGAAGGAGCTAACGTTTCCATTGGTTACAAGGTGAAAGGCCGCTCCTGTCGCAGGAAGCCAAGTGAACA
>JBARMK010000209.1:0-11944 GCA_049802395.1 Candidatus Angelobacter sp. | reverse complement strand
CAAAGAATTGATCCATCGAATTGGACCGATAACATTGTAATTGGCTCATCTCACTGCGCAAAACATTCCATTCGGCTGCGTTTCCGCCGGTTGTAACGCCAAGATGTTGTTCCAGGCTGGATTCTTTGGGTAATCTTTGAATATCATCCTGATGTGTCCCTGATAGAGGTGACACGAAATTTTTAGGAGGCAAGCCATTGGCTTCACGCGAAAAGTTTTTGTTCACCTCTGAGTCGGTCACGGAAGGCCACCCGGATAAAATTGCAGACCAGATTTCTGACGCGATTCTGGATGCGTGCCTGGCGGAAGATCCTTACAGCCGCGTCGCCTGCGAGACCCTGACCGCTACTGGATTGGTGGTGATCGCCGGTGAAATTACTACCAAGACCTACGTCGATTTCCAGAAAATTGTGCGCGGCGTCGTGCAATCCATTGGCTATGACAACGCGCTCTACGGTTTTGATTCCAACACCTGCGCGGTGATCTCCAGCATTAACAAGCAGTCCGGCGACATTGCCATGGGCGTGGACACTGGCGGCGCCGGAGACCAGGGCATGATGTTCGGTTACGCCACCAACGAAAACGACAATTACATGCCCACGGCCATCGACCTGGCGCACAAGCTTACGATGCGCCTCACTGAAGTCCGCAAGAACGGCATGCTTCCCTACCTCAGACCTGACGGCAAATCCCAAGTCACAGTTGAATACGGCCCAGACCACAAGCCCCGACGCGTGGACGCGGTAGTGATCTCAACGCAGCACGCCGATTCCATCGACAACGAAACGTTGCGCGCCGACATCCTGAAGCACGTGATCCAGGCTGCGGTTCCCGCGAACCTGCTGGATGAAGACACGAAATATCACATCAACCCTACCGGCCGGTTTGTTATCGGCGGTCCCATGGGCGATACCGGATTGACCGGGCGCAAGATCATCGTGGACAGCTACGGCGGCATGGGCCGTCATGGTGGTGGCGCTTTCAGCGGAAAAGATCCGACTAAGGTTGATCGTTCGGCCTGCTATATGGCGCGCTACATTGCCAAAAACATTGTGGCTTCGGGGCTGGCAGATCGATGCGAAGTGCAGTTGGCCTACGCCATCGGCGTGGCCGAACCGGTCAGTGTGCTGGTAGATACTTTTGGCACGGGTAAAATCGGCGAAGAGAAGCTGGAAAGCCTGGTCCGGCAGAACTTCCAGCTCACGCCCAAAGGGATTATCGAATCCCTGAAGCTCCGTCGCCCTATATATAGGAAGACCGCTGCGTACGGGCACTTCGGCCGCAAAGACCCTGACTTTACCTGGGAGGCAACGGACAAAGCCGCCAAACTTCGCGAGCAGGGACTGGGCCATGCAGAGTCCAAAGCAAACGTGGGTGCTGCCAGATAGAGTCGTGGAGCAGGGCTTAGCCGCTGAGGGTACCTTGGTGGCTAAAGCTTGCATTCGCAAACAATCTCCATGCAGGCCTAATGGCCTGCGCCATCCCACGGGTTCGAGATTGATTAGTAGACAGCTTTAGTTAAAACTTCACGCCTCTTGCAGGCACTTGAACAGGAGAACATGTCAACATCTGTGGTTCCGCAAACCTCGTTTGATATTAAGAGCCTTGAGCTGGCCGATCTGGGTAAGCGCCGCATTGAGTGGGCCAACCAGTCCATGCCGGTGCTGCAGAGCATCCGCAAAGAGTTCATCAAGAACCAGCCGTTGAAAGGAATTCGCGTCTCTGCGTGCCTGCACGTGACCACCGAGACCGCAAACCTGGCCATCACCCTGCGCGATGGTGGCGCGGAGGTGGTGCTTTGCGCTTCCAACCCGCTCTCCACGCAGGATGATGTGGCTGCGTCGCTGGTCCGGGATTACAACATCTCGGTCCACGCCATCAAGGGCGAAGACAACGACACCTATTACAAACACATCCTCTCCGCGCTGGACCACAAACCGCACATGACCATGGATGATGGAGCCGATCTGGTGTCGGTGGCGCTCACCAAGCGCAAAGACGTGCTGGAAGGCATCATTGCCGGCACTGAAGAGACCACCACCGGTGTGATCCGTTTGCGTGCCATGGCCAAAGACGGCCAGTTGCGCTATCCCATCGTCGCCGTGAATGACGCGCTGACCAAGCACATGTTCGACAATCGTTACGGCACCGGCCAGTCCACCATGGATGGCGTGATTCGCTGCACCAATGCGCTGATTGCCGGTTCCAAGTTCGTCGTAGCCGGCTTTGGCTGGTGCGGGCGCGGGCTGGCGTCGCGCGCACGGGGCATGGGTGCGGACGTGATCGTTACAGAAATCGATCCCACCAAGGCGATTGAAGCGGTGATGGAAGGCTACCGCGTGATGTCAATGGCGGAAGCATCCAAGATCGGCGACATTTTTGTGACCGTCACCGGCAACAAGAACGTGTTGAGCCGCGAGCACTTTGATTCGATGAAGAATGGCGCGGTTGTGGCAAACTCCGGCCACTTCAATGTTGAAATCGACATCCCCGCGCTGGAGAAGATGTCCTCGGCCAAACGCCAGACCCGCGATTTTGTTGACGAATACGCAATGAAAGACGGCCGCAAAATCTATCTTCTGGGCGAAGGCAGGCTGATCAACCTGGCTGCCGCCGAGGGCCATCCGGCGTCAGTAATGGATATGAGCTTTGCCAACCAGGCGCTTTCCGCCGAATATCTGGTGAAGAACCATCAATCGCTGGAGCGCAAGGTTTATCCCGTGCCGGAAGAGTTGGACAAGAAAGTGGCGCGGCTCAAACTGGAGTCGATGGGCGTAAAGATCGACAAGCTCACGGCGGAGCAGGAGGAGTACCTGGCAAGCTGGAGCGAAGGGACCTAGGGCAGCATCAGCAATTGGTAGCACGCAAACCGACGGCGGTTCTTATAAGAGCTGCCGTTTTTGCGTGCTTAGTGAACCGCATATTGGTATATGATCTGCCTTCCCCTGAGGTAGAAAAGAGTATCTGATGGCATCTTTCACGCCCGCGCCTGCCGCCTGCCCCATACTTCGCGATGGCGGAAAACTCATCGTCCCTGCTGCCGTGCAGGGCTGGAACATCCCGCTCCCGCCGCCTTGCGTCAAGTGCGGAGCGCCAGCCAACGGCAAGCCGGTGCACAAGAATTTCTCCTGGCATCATCCGGCGCTCTATCTGCTAATTCTTGCCGGGGTGCTGGTCTATCTGATTGTGGCGTTGATTGTGCGCAAGAGCATGCGCCTCACTGTGCCTCTCTGCGCGCAACATGCGCAGCGCCGCAGCTTGGCCGTTAACCTGGCCTGGGTGATTCCTCTCATCGGCATCGCTGATGCTTTCATCCTGCCGAATTTCGGCGTCGACGGCGGATTGGTCGCACTGATAACCGTGGTCATGATCCTGGCGGGGATCGTAATCTGGGCGATCGTGGATTACCCCATTCGCCCCAAGTTCATTGATCAATATCACGGCGTATTCACCGGCTTCTGCGAGGCTTACCTCCAGCAGTTTCCCCCGGCTGGCCGAAACTGACATTCACCCGCAAGAAACCGCGTTATTTCCGTTCCAAGATACGGCGGAGCAGCACCATTTGCCCCAGGTGATACGTATTGTGGTCGGCCACCAGCAAGGCTTCGCGTATTAGCGTCTGGCCATCACCGTGAGGAATTTCGGCAAAGAGATCGCGTTTAGCATCGCGCACCAGGTCACACATGGCTTTGAGATCGGCCAGCACTTGTTTCACGCTCTTGTCCCAGGCTTTGGCGTCCGGGGGCGCTTCAGTCCTGGGCCAATATTCCTCCGGCCATTTGGGAGATTTGTGTTTGGCATTCTTACTGAACTCAAGGATGTCCCATTGCGCGATGCGAATATGTTCCAGCAACTGCCATGCCGTGTGCGGCGAGCCTTCAGGCTTGCGGCCGCGCAGTTCGCTGGGAAAATCTTTGATTGAGCTCTCAAGATCAACATGCGCTTCTGCTTTGGTGAGCAGATTGACCAAGTGCTGGCGTAGCGGATCGGATGTATTCATGGCACCTGGTTGGATGATGGCAAGACTGCGGAGGAACCAAACATGTTGGCTGGCCGGATAGAGGAACGCAGAGGCCGGAACAGTGCTCCGAAATCGAGAATATTGTGCTGTCTGGGAGCTCTTTGCTTGGTTTCCTGCGGCCTGCGGGTTTGCGCAGCCCAGGAAAAGGATGAGCAGAAGGTCCCTACACTTCGTTCACAATCCAATGTTGTTTTCGTGCCCTCTCTGGTGAAAGATGCAGCCGATAAGCTCGTCTTTGGCCTGCAAGCCAAGGATTTCATCATTGAAGACGACGGCGTGGAGCAGCAGGTCAGCATGGATGAAGCTGAGCCGCAGGAATCGGTCTCATTGATGATTGCAATCCAGACCGGGCGTACTGCGCTGGCCGAGTTTCAACGTATGAAGGGCATAAGCAGCCTGCTGGACCAGATCGTTGGCCAGCCGCAGGTGCAAACGGCCGTTGTGACGTTCGATAGCCAGATCAACCTGCTGCAGGACTTCACCTTCGAATCCGCCCAGACGGAAGCCCGCCTGAGAGATATGGTGATGGGTCCTTTAAGGAACATGGAAGACGGTGACCGCCGTGGCGCAGCAATCCTCGACGCGGTGCACTACTCGGTGAAATTGCTGGACAAACAGCCGCAGGACAGCCGGCGCGTTCTTCTGCTGATCAGCGAAACCCGCGACCACGGCAGCCATGCGGTGAACCTGGATGACGTAATCGCTGCTATCAGTGACAGCAATACTGTGGTGTACGCGCTGGCTTTCTCGCCTACCGTTTCCAGCGCACTGGATACACTGCGCGGCAAGGAGCCGACAAAGGGGACTCCCGGTGTAATCGATATTCTCCAGTTGATGGAACTGGCGCGGCAGGCGCTGCGCAAGAACGCGCCCAAAGGCATCGCATCGCTCACTGGCGGCGAATATGAGCTTTTCAAATCGCGCAAGAGCTTTGAAAAGTTCATGACGGAGTTTACCAACCATCTGCACAGCCGCTACCTGTTGCGCTTTGAGCCAAAAAATCCGCGACCCGGACTACATCAATTACGGGTGCGACTGCGGGAGCCTGGCGAATACGTGATCCTGGCCCGGCGAAGTTACTGGGTGGAAGAGCCGGAACCTGTGCACTGATGCCTGCGTCGGCTCTGCAAAGCCGCCGGCTAAATCAAGGCTGCCAGACCAGCGCCTGGTTGACGGCACCGTCGATTGGGTGACGTCCATAACCATTCACCAGCAAAACGCGTCCATCGCGGAGGAGAGTCGCCGTTGAGAATAGGAACCCATCGAGCGGATCACCGCCCAACGGAGTGAATGTTTCTCGAGCCGGGTTGTAAATCTCAGCCCGCTCTGCGCCGCCTGCGATCAGGATGCGACCGTCTGTCAAGGCCACAACGCTGGAGATCAGCTTGAAACGCTTGAACTTCATGGGTGTGCCCGGAACAAACATTCCCGTTTGTGGATCAAAAATCTCCGTGTTGGAATACATAGTTTGCCGTCCGTCTTCATTCGATCCGCCCGCCACCAGGACCTTGCCGTCCGGCAGCAGCGCCGCGCCTTGTTTATAGCGCGGGAACTCCATGCTTCCGGTCTGAGTAAAATGGCCGGTTTCTGCATCGTAGATTTCCGCAGTGGCCTCTACTTTGTGATAAGGATATTGGCCACCACTCAATCCGCCCATCACCAGGACCCGCCCATCCTTGAGCGCAACCGCGGAGAAAGTGCTTCGCCGGCTATGCATGCTTCCCGTGGGTACAAAGCGTCCGGTGGCAGGATCATAGATTTCTGCCGTTGTTAGCTGGTCATTGTCTCCCGTTGCGTTGCCGCCAACGATGAGTATTTTGCCGGTCATCAACCGAACAGCGGCGGCATGGCTTCTAGGGGTGCTCATGCCTCCGGTGCCTGAGAACCTGTTTGTTGCTGGATCGTAAATCTCCGCTGAAGCTAGGCTCTTGCCTGAGCCATCATTGCCTCCAGCAATGAGCACCGTGCCGTTTGGCAATAGCGTTGCTGTTGCTCCGGCGCGAGCACTGCTCATCTTGCCTGCCGGCACAAAACGATCGATAACCGGGTCATAGAGTTCGGCTGAATCAAGCCAAACCCCATTTCGGGACATGCCTCCAGCCACCAAAACTTTGTCATTTTCAAGCAAAGTTGCTGTGTGGGAGAAGCGAGCGACGGAGGTACTCCCGACCAGGACGAGGCGTCCAGGAGACGCAGGAGTGCGGGTGGTTACGGCCAGCAACACCAGCGCGCAAAATAAGGTAAGCAGAGCTAGGCCGGTTTTGGCTCGAACGTTCATGAAAGCCCTCACGGGCGCTACCTATATAGGACTAATCGGACAGACAAGAGGTTAGCAACCGTCCGCGTTCGGCAAAAGAAATCGCGTCTTATTCTTTCCCACCCGTTCCTTCCGCCACTGTTGTGGTCTTCAATTCCTGCAGTTCAAGCATTGTTTTGTTCCATTTGTCGCGCTTCTTTTTGATAAAGTTGGGCGAGTTGGGGTCCTGGTAAAAGGCGAGGATATTATTCTTCAGGCCTTCCGGCGTACCGGCGAACTTAGCCTTAGCCAGTTTATCCAGAAGCACGGCGTAAGCTGCGTCGGTCAACGGGTATTCGCCCGGTTGCGTGGGTTTTCCGGTATCGAAATCTTTATTCTCCAGTGCCATCTCATTGTTCTTGAGGTCGCGCAGATATTGGGCGTACCGGTCAACCGTATCATTTACGCTTTTTAAGTACAGAGTCTCTGTGTCCGGATAAGGCATTTTGAATGCAATGGCCTTGAACGGACCGACCTTCGGGATCACTTTGAAAATTAGCGCCAAAACTTTAGCCCCAAATCCGGGCTTCCTATAATTCTTACCGAATTCTTTTTCGTAGGCCGTGCGTTTCAGGTTATAGAGAAATTTCTTCCTGGCGAAGCTCGGGTTCTCCTTGACCATCTCATCTTTCTTGGTCAGCAGGGCGACACGGGTCATCTGCGGAATGACACGGCTGACGGCCCAACGAAAAGTCCCGATCGACAAATCGACATTGCCGAAAATGTCTTCCAGCTTGACACCGTAAGTTTTGAGAAATGCGCGTTCCAGCACCGGCTTGGCAACCTCAAAGCCGATAAAGTCGTGATACGTGTCGGAGGTGTAACGCTGTTTTGCTACCTGGACTACGTCAAAACCAAATTCAGTGCGAATGTGGGCCTTTTTATCCTGCGCGTAAGTTACCGACGGGCCAAACTTTGCCTTTAGCTTGGGGAATTCGCGTGCGACAGCGGCGTTGACCACGGGGTGACCAACCGTATCGGCGGCGTAATGGGTCAATGCTCCGAGGGCGAAGGCGTATTCATTTACGTCGCTGGCTTCACTGAGCAGGGATTCCACAAAATCTCCGCTCCGGACATAATGGACCAGATCACTGAACAGTGTGTTGCCGAAAGGATAGTAGCCCATGTCCTGTATCAGGCATCCGCCATAGGCATACGCATGCGCCTTGCGCAGGTCCTCATCGCTGGCGCCAGGATATTTTTCCAGCAGAAGTGGCCGGATCTGTTTCGCCCAGAGCAGATCGACAATCTCTTCGTGCGTCAAAACAGAGTATCCATTACAGGCCTGATAAGGACCGCAGATGAGCAGTAAACAAGCGATGATTCCCAGAATAGACTTTCGCATGGTTCCTTTTCTCATATTTCAATTGCGGATTCAGAACTGCTGCCGTACTCCGTCTTAGATGCAAACCAGCAGCCCTGGAGGCCTTGCGGCGGTCGTTTCCGATATTAAGGTCAAGCCAAGGTGACAAGTTATAGCATCACCATGCTGATCCCTTTATTGTTTCTGCCCAAGTCGGAATCCTGTTTCCATTCCGGATAGCGCTGCAGGAGGGGCCAAGTGGTTTCGTCGGAGATGCGCCAATTTTCTCCGGCGATGAAAGCCCGAATGCTTCCAGCTTTCGCCATTCGCTGCAGCTCTTTCTGTAGTTCAATCCGCAACGCGCCACCCACCCCGCTGGAGCCATATCCATGTACCAGCTTTACCGCGGCGTATCCTTGCTTTTGCGCCGTCTGAAGCTCATGCTGCATGCGCAAGCGTGCTTCTTCCACTTTCGGCATGCCGTCCTCGAGATTTACGATCTTGATCGGCGCAGGCTTTCGCGACATGACTAGCCAGTTTAGCTGCTGCACCCAGCAGGAAGAAATCATTTATCATCGAAGTTTGTTATGAGCATGAAACAGTTTGCTGATTGGGCCCTGAACACGGCGACGCAGCGTGGCGCCGGCTATGCTGACGCGCGTATTGTAGACCATCGCCAGCGCGCGCTGGCCACCAAGAACGGCAAGATCGGCCATGCCGGTAGCTCGGAAACCCTCGGGATCGGCATTCGCGTACTGGTGAACGAGGCGTGGGGCTTTGCCGCAACCGACGATCTCAGCCGCGAGGCCGTGGAAAAGACAGCCGCGCAGGCGGTGGAGATAGCTAAAGCATCGGCGCGCGTGAAAGAAGAGCCAGTGCGTCTTGCGCCGGAGCCAGCCGTAATAATTGAGTGGTCCTCACCGTACAAGATCGATCCATTTACAACTTCTGTAGAGCAAAACCTTGATCTGCTGACCCGGATTGACGCTGAGTTGCTCGCGGTAAAGGGCGTGACGCTGGCCGAGAGCAGTATGCAACTGGGCCGCTCTGAGCAGTGGTTTTGTAACACTGATGGCTCAGACATCCATCAGACGCGTGTGACCACAGGCGCGGGTTTCTCTGCTCTGGCCTTCCAGGGGACCGAGATCATGAAACGGTCTTATCCAAATTCTTTTGGCGGCCAGCACCAGAACAGAGGATATGAGCTAATCGACGACCTCAAGCTGCTGGAAAACGCCCGGCGTATTGGTGAAGAGGCCGTGGCGCTGCATAAGGCTGAACGTTGTCCGGAAGGCCGGATGAACCTGGTGCTGGATTCGTCACAACTCGGGCTGCAGGTTCACGAATCAATCGGCCATCCAATTGAATTGGACCGTGTGCTGGGCTATGAGGCGAATTTTGCCGGCACATCATTCCTGACGCTGGATAAATTGCGCAAGCTGCGTTATGGCAGCGAACTGGTCAACGTTGTGGCGGATGCTACGGAGCACCATGGCCCAGGTCTCGGTACGTTTGCCTATGACGACGAGGGCGTTCAGGCGCAGTGCACGCCAATTATTACCGACGGACTTTTTACGGGCTACATTTCTTCACGCGAGACGGCGCACACCATTGGCGAGAACCGATCCAACGGCACCATGCGCGCGGAAGGCTGGAACCGCATTCCGCTGGTCCGCATGACCAATATCAGCATTCTTCCCGGAGAAAAGCCTTTGACGTTCGACCAGCTCATCGCCGGCACCGATGACGGCATTTTCATGCAGACCAACCGTTCATGGTCTATTGACGATAAGCGCTATAACTTCCAGTTTGGCTGCGAAATTGGGTGGGAGATCAAAGGCGGCAAGCTGGGCCGCATGTTCAAAAATCCGTCGTATTCGGGTATCACCACGGAATTCTGGAACTCGATGGATGCCATCTGCTCGCGCGACCAGTGGACGCTGTGGGGAACGCCCAACTGCGGCAAGGGCCAGCCCATGCAGACCATGGGAACAGGACATGGGGCGTCGCCGGCGAGATTCAAGAATGTGAAGATCGGCACGGCGTACAAGGGGAATTAGTAAATGGCAATGGCAATTGGCAAATAGTAAATGGGAATTTTCACCACGGAGACGCGGAGAAGACCAGGAATGCTGGACAAGAACCAAGCTGAAAAGATCTTTGAAAAGGTAAAGAAGTATTCCTCCGTGGCAGAGGTAGAAGTAATTTTTTCTTCCACTGATTTCGCGCTGACTCGCTTCGCCAACAACACGATCCACCAGAATGTCTCTGAAGTGAATGAGGTTGCGTCGATCCGCGTGGCCTTTGATGGCAAGACAGCGCGCGCCACAACGAACCGATTTGATGACGAGAGCCTTAAGCGGGCCGTGCAGTCGGCCGAGAACATGGCCAGGGTACAAGAGCCAGATCCAGAGCTTCTACCGATGGCCAAGGCCGACGAAGGCAAAGGAGCGGAAGCGCCGTCACGGTGGTTTGAGCAGACCGCCTCTCTCTCTCCCGCGGAACGGGCTGAAGGCGTTGGCAAGATTGTTGCTGTGGCGAAAGAGAACAAGCTGGTGACCGCCGGAATTTTCTCCGCCTCGCGATACGTTGAAGCCGTGGTCAATTCGAATGGGCTTAGCGTCTATCACAAGCAGACTTCTGCGGAAATTTCCATCACCATGCTGGCCGGCAGCTCGTCGGGATGGCAGAAAGCGAACTCGCCTGACGTGAAGAATGTTGATCCGCTGCGGCTGGCGGAAATCGCAGCGCAGAAGGCGCGGGACTCAAGCGGCCCCAAAGAACTCCCGCCGGGAAAATACACCGTGATCCTGGAGCCGGCAGCCGTGCTCGACCTGGTCGGCTTTATGTTCTGGGACTTTGGCGGGCTGGCAATCCTGGACCAGCGTTCGTTTCTCAACAACCGAATCGGAACAAAGTTGTTTGGAGAAAACATCACCGTCATTGACGATGTGGCGCATCCGCTGCAGTCAAATGCGCCGTTTGACGGTGAAGGCGTGCGCCGCCGCCGGGTGAGCCTAGTGGAAAAAGGCGTGATTCGCCGCCTGGTATATGCGCGTGGAACAGCGGAAAAGATGCGCAAGTCTGAATATAAAGATAAGGTCGGGGAGATCAGCGTGACCGGGCACGGCTTCCCGCTGCCAAACGAGGTGGGCGAAGCGCCGGCCAACATTGTTTTCATCACGCCGGGCGGCGAGCAGACCGTGGAGCAGATGATTGCGGGGACCGAGCGCGGGATTTTGATCACGCGGTTGTGGTACATCCGCGAAGTGGACCCATATGAGAAAATTCTTACCGGCATGACGCGCGACGGCACATTCCTGGTGGAAGGCGGCAAAGTAAAGCAGGGCCTGCTGAATTTCCGCTTCAACCAGAGCCTGATCGAAATGCTGAATAACGTTGAAGCCATGGGTGAAGCGGTGCGTGCGAGCGGCGAAGAATCGTTCGATATGGTGGTGCCGGCAATGAAAATCCGCGGCTTTAACTTCACGGAAGTTACCAAATTCTGAGCTGGTTTTTGGCCATCAGCATAAGCGCATGTCCTTTGGTTTACCGCGAATACCAAAGTAATCTTGGGGTGTTTTGATTACCGGTGTAGCCTCACAGTCAGAGGTGCAAGGGTGAAAGAAGCAAAGATTCCCGTTGCGGGCTCAGGGCCAGCAGATACCAGAAGTTCAGTCCGTTTTCCGCTCAGACTTCCCATAACGGTACGCACAGCGGACGCACACGAATACTTTGCCGAAACCGCTGACATATCCGCAGGTGGCGTGTTGTTCCACACCGTGAGCGCGCTTGATGTGGGCACCGTAATTCGTTTTCGCATTGTGCTGCCTGCCTCCGTCCTGGGGACTGACACCGATGTCCAGGTGAATTGCACCGGACGCGTGGTGCGCTCCTCGCTGGACGAAAAAGGCAAGAAAGCCGTGGCGGCGGTAATTGACGAGTATTGTTTTGAGAGGATCTTCGCCAGCAGCCTGGCCACGAGTTGCTAGTTTCGCCGCGCCGGATGAGATCGGGCGACGAGAGTGGTCTTATAAGACAAAATTAAATTTTTGGATGAGCACAGGGCGGCCTTTTGGCCGCCCTCGTTGTTTGTGCGACACGGGTGCTGGGAAGTTCGCCAACGGCCAACGGCCCTTAACCACCGAATGCCTAGCCACATTCAACAGGCCTGTATAATGATTGGGTCCCGACCTGCGCCGGAGAGATGGCCGAGTGGCTGAAGGCGCACGCTTGGAAAGCGTGTTTAGGGGAAACTCTAACGTGGGTTCGAATCCCACTCTCTCCGCCATTTCCCTCAGCAATCGTCCTTCGCGTCGCTCAG
>JBARMK010000208.1:0-5450 GCA_049802395.1 Candidatus Angelobacter sp. | reverse complement strand
TCCAATTAAAGTCGGCATCGCACCAGGGAATGCACCCAGCAGCGTGCACAGCGGGGTTTTCCGCTTCAACGGTGTATAGATCAGCAGATACGAGAGCAACGTCGAGACTGCCAAGAATGCCGATAACAGATTTACTGTAATTGCAAGATAAGCTCCGCCGGCCACGCTCAACAAAATGCCGAAGAGAAGCGCTTCGTGCGTGCTGAGACGTCCTGAAGGCAAAGGCCGGTTCGCGGTGCGACGCATCTGGCCGTCGAACACCCGTTCCATCCATTGATTCAGGGTTGCAGTTCCGCTGGCAACCAGAAGCGTGCCCACTAACGTATTGACCAAGCCTGCGATCTTGAATGGTCCTCGGGAGGCGAGATAATAGCCCGCCGACGTGGTCATCAGAATAAGCAGGTTCACTTCTGGCTTCGTGAGAGTGTAGTAATCCCGAAGCTTGGCGGTAAGAGTCTGCGGAGAGTTTGCCATTAAAGTAGTGGTGGCCATTTTACCAGTCTTGACCAGAATCGTCTGCGGCTTCGCTCCGCTTAAACTGACTGCGTTTCTGCCGAACAATAAAAATCATACCGACGGACATGAGGGTGGGAGGAATAATCAGAATCAGAATTCCACTTCGCAAAGCCTGAATCATGCGAGCACCTGCGGAAGCGGCCTGAGTATAGCAGAGCGCGCAACCCTGGGCGAACACCGGGACGGGAAACGCCAGCAACGTCAATCCCAGCAGCGCAAGGGCAAGCAACGGGAGCGGCTTAGCTAACTTCATTTTTCCTCTTTGCTACTTCGAATAACCGTTACTTCGAATAATTGGAATAAGGCGCGCCGCCATGCTCCATGCGAAAACTGTCAGTCCATCCATATTGCATGGCGAGCAGCACAAAAATTGTAAACACAGCCACAAAAATCACGAAGGCACGGCTCTCTGCCCATAAATGCATAAAAATCAGAACCGCAAGCAGTGCCTCCACGAAGGCGACGATCATCATGCGGACGAACATTTGGCCGGGATCAATATTCTGATAGGCGATCACGAACTGAATTCCAGCCAGAGCCAATAAGCAGACATAAACTATCAGGTACTTACCGGTTGCGTTTTCTTTATGTTGTTGCGTGACTGCCATATGTTCAGCTCCCTCGTCCGTCTAGTGGGAAAGGTTCAACAGATATACCAGTGGCACCACAAACATCCAAACCAGATCCACGAAGTGCCAGTAGAGGCCCATAATCTCAAGATCGTCGGCGTTGTATCGACCACCTTTGTAACGCAAGCCGACGGCGATGAGAGCGATTACGCCACAGGTAACGTGCGTGAGGTGCAAGCCGGTGATGCTGAAAAATGACGCGCCAAATAATCCAGTTCCCCACGGATTTTTAAAAAGCGTCATGCCTTCGTCGATCAGCGCCAGCCATTCCCGAATGTGCAGCAGGGCGAATACGATGCCGAGCGCCGCGGTGATCATAGTCCAACGAAAGGCTCCAGCTTTATCCCCGGTCTTCGCCGATTGCACTCCGAGCATCATGGTCAAACTGCTGCTCAGCAGGATGAAGGTCATGATCGCGACGTTAGTGATGCTGTGAAAAGGCCTCGGCCAAGTGGGTGTACCCACGCGCAGGAATCCATAAGCCACCAGGCATGCGGCAAATGTCATGGTGTCGGCAATGATGAACAACCACATTGCCAACTTTTTGGTAGGCATGGAAAACGGGGGTTCCGCCACCATACCTGCGGAGTGTGCTCCCATTGTCAAATCAGCTTGGCTCACGGCGCCTCCTGCTTTCTTGAGACGATTAAAAATTCATCCACAACAGCAACAGCAGGTATATCCAAAGCACGTCCATGTAATGCCAGTAGCGCGCTGCTGCAACTAAGGTGTTGCGCCGCAACGCAGCCCGGTTAAGCTTGCGGATGACAAAAATAATTCCGCCTAAGCCGCCCAGTACATGCAGCGCATGGGTCGCAGTGAGTACGTAGAAAAAAGAACTGCTAGGATTGGTGGCGAGAAAAACTCCCTCAGCACTGAGTTGACGCCATGCGATGTATTGGCCAGCCACAAAAAGCAGTCCCAGAAACAATGTGATGTACAGCCACCGCGCTGGGTTTTCATTTTCCTTGCGCAGACCGCCCATAAAAGCGGCTACGCGCCGGCGGGCGACCTCAAGAGTCACACTGCTCATCAACAACAGAAAAGTATTGAAATAAAGAATGGAGGGGAGGGCAAAATGCCGCCAGTCCAGCGACGAACCTTTGCGAACCACTAAGGCGCTGGTGAAAGCGGCAAACATCATGGTGATGGCAAACAGCACCACCCAAATTCCCGTCGACGATGGTGGCGGAGAGTAATCTTTTATCGCCCGCAGATCGCCGTTCGCGGGCACAAGATTCCGCCAACCGCCGTTTCCGGATTGCTTCAGATCCGGCAAACGTCGCTTATCGATTTGTGGCGGTTCATGAACCGTACTTGCCATACTGCACAACTTCCCTTCTGATCTTCACTTCTACAGATCTGCTACTTCTCATCCTTCGCGTTTGCAACCTGGTCTGGCGAAGTCTGCATAAGGTAATCGCCCGTCGAACTCTTCACGCCATACTGATAGGGATCGTGGTAAACCACGGGCAGATGATCGCCAAAATTGTTGTGTGGCGGAGGAGTCGTGGGCGTGCTCCACTCCAGCGAAGTACCCTCCCAAGGATTATCCGGCGCGGGCTTGCCCCAGAACCGGCTGTGAATCAGATTGTAGAGAAAAATGAACTGCGATGCGCCGGTCAAGATCGCAGCAATCGTAATGAACTTGTGAACCGGAATGAGGGGCTGCATGAAATCATCGACAAAGGCCTGATAACGGCGCACATTGCCAGCCATGCCCAAGTAGTGGAATGGCATAAAGATACAATACGTGCCCACGAAGCTGAGCCAGAAATGTATTTTGCCTAAAGTCTCATTCATCATGCGCCCGGTCATCTTCGGGAACCAGAAATAGGTGCCGGCGAAGATCCCGAAAATTGCCGCCACTGCCATTACCATGTGAAAGTGGCCGACTACGAAGTAGGTCGCATGCAGCATGATGTCGACTGAAGGTTGGGCCAAGAAAAAGCCGCTGACTCCGCCGCTAACGAACATGGAGATGAAGCCAAGAGCGAACAGTGACGCCGTATTGATGCGCAACCGGGAGCCCCAAATGCTGCCCAGCAGGATCAGAACCATGATCGTCGCCGGGATGGTGATTACCAGCGTCGGGAACGAGAATGCCAGGGAGGAATATGGGTTCATTCCGCTGACAAACATGTGATGCCCGTAAACCATGTAACTGAGAACGGCAAGAGCTCCCATACAGTAGATCATCACGCGATGGCTGAGCAGCGGCCGGCGCAGGTTAGTGATGAGAATATGGGAGACGATGCCTATTCCTGGCACGATGGCGATGTAAACCTCGGGATGTCCAAAGAACCAGAACAGGTGCTGCCAAAGCAGAGTTGATCCGCCGGAATGCGGCTGTATCTGATCGTTGATCACCAGGTTGGAGGGAACGAAGAAACTGGTTCCGGCTACGTGATCCAGAATCAGCAGGATTGTAGCTGGCATCAGCACGGCGAAAGCAGTGAGGCCCATGCAGGAAGTCACAAACCATGCCCAGGCGCTTAACGGCAGCCGCATCATGCTCATGCCCTTGGTCCGCATGTCGAGCGTGGTCGTGATGAAGTTCAGAGAGCCCAGTAACTGCCCCACACAAAAAATTCCAATCGAAGCTGCCCACAAAACCGTGCCCAATCCTTCGCCCGGGCCTCCGACCGAACCCACGGCGCTAAGCGGCGCGTACTGGGTCCATCCACCTAAGGTTGGACCGTCACCCACGAAGAACGATGCCATCAGAACCAGGAAGGAGACGAATGTGACCCAAAACGACATCATATTGAAGTGGGGGAAGGGCATGTCTTCCGCGCCGACCTGGATGGGTAGAAAATAGTTTCCGAAGGCCGCAAAAGGTGCGGTGGTGAGCACGAAAAACACCATGATCGTGCCGTGCATCGTCATCAGTTGCAGGTAAAACTCCGGCGTCATCACGTCGCCAGGAGCCCCGGCTTTAGAAAGAAAATGGAGACCGGGAATTGCCAGGCTGGTCCATCCCAGGTGAAGGCGCATTATCCATGACAGCACCATGCCCGTAAAAACCGCCACCAGAGCCAGAGCGTAGTATTGTTTCCCGATGACCTTGTGGTCCAGACTGAAGACGTGCTTGCTAATAAAGCTTGTCGGGGCGTGATGTTGTGCCGCATGTGCTGATGTATCGTGCATGGCCTCACCTCAAACGAGATGTCTGCCCACTAGTAAAGTGGATGCATCCTACTGCAGTGCCGCTTGCTTCTTTAACCAATCATCAAAGTCTGCCTGGGACAGGACAGAGAGGTATGCCTTCATGTTGTAATGTCCCAAACCACAAAGTTGCGTGCAGACGATTTCGTATCTTCCAACCTTGGTCGCGGTGAAATGAAGAGACACATCCAACCCAGGAACAAAATCCTGTTGCACTCGCAACTCCCGGACGAAAAACGAATGTCCGAGATCTTTCGAGTGCATGAGCAGATGGACTTCCTTGTTCACCGGGATCGCCATTTCGGCTGTGACAATGTCGTCTTTGGAATCCGCATCGTGAGTGGTATCCAGCCCAAAGAAGTTCTCGTTGGCTTCGCTGATCAGTTCGGGATGCAGCGGGCCGAATGTTCCATCGGGGCCGGGGTAGCGAAAATAAAAGGCGAACTGTCCGGCCTGGACTTGAACGGGCATAGCTGAGGCTGAGGGTGGCGTGAGATAAACGTCGGCCCAAGCCTTTACTCCGAAAATGCCCAGAGCCAGCACCTCAGTACCCACAAGGAGGAAAGCGGCTACCACCAATCCGGTGGCGCCGCCGGGAAAAGTGGTGATCTTGGCGTCTTTGCCTCGACCGGAAAACATCCACACAAAGATGGCGAGAACGAACTGCGCAGCCAGAAACGCGATTCCCGCCTCTGCCATAGTCTCTGACATCTGCTCATCGATCATCACGCCATGAGTCGAAATGTCCACGGGCGCCACCCAAGTATGCCGGAGGATGGGAATCGCGGACGCAATTGCAATTAAGATAACGGTAACGGCAAAGATTTTCGCCATGACGCTTCGCCCCCCAAAGCATGTTTCGATCTGGCTTACGAAATGAGACTGCGAGGCCGCCACGTTATATGTTGTGACGGCCACCCGTCAACTATCTATTTCGGCTTGAAGGTGAAATCCGCGCTTCCGGGTTTTCCCGCAGCCACGGTCACTTTCTGTGTCTGAGTGCCCAACTCTTCCTGCCAGGCAGTGACCGTATAACTGCCGGGAGGAACCCCGTGAATGGTGTAAGCCCCGCTATCATCAGTAGTAGCGTACGGCCCCTTTACTACCGCGTGATATCCGTGCATCCACGGATGAATG
>JBARMK010000207.1:0-5478 GCA_049802395.1 Candidatus Angelobacter sp. | reverse complement strand
AGCCCTCTGGCCAGAAATATTTTGTGATAATTGAGCGGCATAAACCTTCCAGTGCATCGTACATAGCCGCACGATTCCAAAGGCCTTCCAATTCTAATGCCAGTGCAGTGCGGACTTGCGGAGCGTCGGGCTTGTTCGAGCAGGCCCAGGCTTCAACAAGCATGAGGGTTGATCCGAACCAGTCCTCTATTTCACTACGGTTCCGAGGCCAATAGCCATAGTCACGGGGGCGGGCGCCAAACTCAAAACCATGAGAAGCATCAAAGTGCGAAGTCTTCAGCACAGATTTTAATGCCATTAGACCCAAGCTGCGTCGCTTGGCATCATCAGAGAGAAGCAGTTGATCAATGACTCTCAATCGCTGCTTTATGGTTGCATGAGTACCTGAAAGATGAATGTAAAAAAGAGGTGTGAAAACCTTTATTGCCTCATTCCGTGTATCATCTAATGCCACATTCCTTGTACCGTTGACATTTTGGGGCTCTGCGATTTTCAGGATTAATGCGGCGCAGCGGTCGAACAATTCAGCATCATAGGCGAGTGAACGCAGGATATGAACATAACCCTGCGATTCCTGCAAAGCGCTGATACCTTCTGAATCGAGGCATGCACGTTCGAGCGACGAGAGCGTAGCTTCTGGGTCAACCGGCGCAATATTATTGAACATTGTCTGGCCAAGGCTGTTGAGGTTCGGAAGGTTCTCCAAGAGCCCTCCGGCTGCCAGCCATCTCCTTGCTATCGTCCTCGCTTCTGGGCTCTGATGGAGATAGCTGAGCCTTCGCGAAAAGGATTTTGCTAGCCGCTCGGATCCGCCGTTCACAATTTCTGCTTCGATCGACTCAAAGGGAATATTCTGAAGTGCTGTTGCAGCCAAGCGGTTTGCAATCGCATGGGGCAGGATTGCTCGCCAAACGCTTCGCCGCTGAACAAGATCACGACGCCTAAGTTCGGCGACACTGCTGTACATCTCTTGTGCACTTTTCCCAACTAGAGCCCCGATCCTTGCAAGTTCAGCTTGATCGCCGTCGGAGATATCCTCGCCTTGAAATGAATAAACCAGCGAGCATGCTTGTGCCGCACGCAAAAGTGATTCATCGTGTCCGTGTCTTTGCTCAAACAAACGGCGGAACAAGTCTTCATCACTCAAACCGGCAATCGTCTCTTTCTTGACGATGGTCTCTGCAAGAGCGATTGCGATCCGTGCATTGCCATCTGAAAAATTGCTAATCGTTCGTGCATCAATTACCGACACATTAGGGAAGCGATTCCGAACAAGTTTCTCAATTAGTTCAATTGAGGATGGTGTCAGTTTGAAAACTTCAGTCCCTTCCGGTTCGTCCTCACGGATGTCGTATTCCACGGTAATGACGCTTAAAGTGCTTCCGGGTCCCCGGCACACCTCAGAGAGACGCCGGTGGAGCTCCGGTGCACAATTGTCAATGACCAGAATTGCGCGCGAGCGTGAAGCGATCAGATCAGAAGCCAGACTGACGGGTTGGGGCTCAGGAGCATCAGCCATGTTCGTGTATACAGCATGAGAAGGATCGAGACTATTTTGTGCAATCCGTTCGTCGAAAAGAGCTTGCACAAATCGGGTTTTCCCGACCCCTGAAAGTCCGACAAGTCGCACTACGCGTGCTGGTTCGCGCAGGATGTCGCGAATAGAGTTAATGCCCACATGGGCGCTAAGCCCACTTTCAGCTTGTTCCTTCCCTGTATGGATGCGAAGCGCATCATCCACCAGATATTGTCCACTGGGCCCCTCGGATTTGTAAGCCCAGGCACCGAATGAGCTCCAGCCCGGAATAGGCTTCCCGATTTTCCTTTTTACCCACGGAATTAATCCCGTGTGATCCCGCACCCATGTTGCAAGTCGCGTCCGATCATAAAAGTCCAATTTAAGCGAGACAGCATTGTGTTCTCCGACAGCTTTGAGCATTGCGTTACGACGGTTTCGGAGCGAAGAATCAGAGGTTGATCCCTTGGAACTCACGATGATGTATGCCCCAGAGTGATTTGCCAATTCTTGTATTGCGGGTCTAATCGCGTCTGACGGGCGCATTTCAGCCGAGATTTTGGCTGGAGACATGTCTTCCGCTTTGACTTGAAAGCCGGTAGAAGGAGATGGCACAAAGCCACTGATTGCTGAGCCAATTGGAAGGGCGACACGTACATCGACGCCACCATCTTTTGCGTCTTGGTGTCCGCCCCACGTTACGAACGCAGGTGAATAACCCCGATCTCTCATCTCCGATTCAGAAAGAAGTCCGACAAGGCTCCGCAGATCCTCATCACTCAAAAGCGAAATATCGTAGGGAGTGATTTCAAACATGAGACGAACGATGGCGTAGCAGGTGGGACTTGTCACCTACAATCCGTAAAACCGACGTTATCAAACTCTTGCAAGGAGCACAATAAGAGTTGTTGTATTTCTAGTTGAACGTCATGCCCATACACATTGCCCGTACTGTCCCAACGGCTAGCTCTGACAATGTGCTATTTCGCGCTTGATTTCGAAGCGCTGCGCTGATCTTTCCATAGTCGCTCCGCGCTTCGCGCTGCGCGACGGCCTTCGGCAGAGCGGAAGGGTTGCTTTTGCTTTCAGTGCCCAGGCCTGACGGCCTGGGCTCAATAATTGCGCCCCTCTTCGGGGCTAAGTTTCGAGACCTCATGCGCGATCTAGAAACGGTGAATCTCGGCAAATCTTGCGCTAACCGTTTTCTTCATTTCGAAACTTGTATAATCCGCAAATGCAAAAAATACTCTGGAGCACAATTACGCTCGGCTCGCTGTTGCTCATCTCGGCCGGCCCAAAAGGCGGACAAGAGGCGCAATCTTCGCAAGCTGAAAAGTCGAAACCGCCTGCCAAAATGGAGCAGCGCGGGCGCATCCTTGGAATCGGCGGTGTCTTCTTCAAATCGGCGAATCGTGATCAGATGCGCGAATGGTATTCGAAGCATCTTGGACTCGCTGACAAAGGCCAGGGCGTGATGCTTCCGTGGCGCGAACACGACGACCCGCAAAAGGAACACGTTACAGTTTGGACTGTTTTTCCCGCCTCCACTAAGTATTTCGATCCCAGCCCCGCACCGTTCATGGTCAACTACATCGTGGACGACATGGATGCTTTGCTCGACCGCTTGAAACAAGAGGGAGTAAAGATTGACGCCAAACGAATGGATGCATCCTACGGTCGCTTCGCCTGGATCTATGACGCGGATGGGAATAAGATTGAGCTCTGGCAGCCGCTGTCCGCAAAGCCCTAAGGGCCTTCCACTGCGCTTACTCAATCGGTTTTCTGTAGCTAAACCAAAAAGCAAATGGCAGTTAGTGCGCCATGGCTCCGGGGCCGCCTCCGCCCTTGGGGGCCTTCTTCATGAGAAAGATGAGCGGCAGGCAGGCGGCGAACATGATGGCCAGCAAAAAGAACGTATCGATATAGCCCATCATCGATGCCTGGCGCTGCACCATCCCAAAGAGCCCGGCATAAGCCTGCTTGGTGGCAGTAACGGCGTCCATGCCACGGGACATGAATGCCTGCTTCAAGCCCTGCAGCATGGTTTGCGCCGCTGGATTGTAGGGATTCACATTTGCGCCCAGCGTGTTGACGTGGACCTGGCTATGACGCGCCGAAATCGTGGTCACGCTGGCGATGCCGATACTGGCTCCGATGTTACGCATCAGGTTGAACAAGCTGGTGGCGTTGCCCATCTGCTCTTTGGGAATCAGGCCGTTAGTGATAGTGGTCAGCGGCACAAACAGCAGTCCCATGGAGGTGCCCTGCAAAAGCTGCGGCCAGAAAATGTCCCAGTAACCGGCGTTCAGGTTCAGGCGCGAGAGCTGCCAGATGCTGAATGATGCAATGATCAATCCGGCGGCCAGCAGTTTGCGCGCCTCGATTTTTCCCATGAGGATGCCGACGATCGGCATGAAGAGAAACGATCCCAGGCCGCGTGGCAGCATGGCCATGCCGGCTTCAAGGGCCGAGTATCCCATCAGCGTTTGCAGCCACAATGGAAGCAAGACGGTGCTGCCATAAAGCACGAAGCCCAGCACGGTCATTAAGAACACACCGGTGGCATAAGTGCGATTTTTGAAGATCCTGAGCTCCACCACCGGATGGCCAGTGACGAGTTCACGAATAACAAAGAGCACGAATCCGATCACGCACAAAATACCCAGAATAAGAATAAAGTGCGATCCGAACCAATCGTCTTCCTGGCCTTTATCGAGCATGATCTGGAGCGCGCCGATACCGAGCGCCAGGTAGCCAATGCCCCAGTAGTCCACGCCGCCTTCGCCGCGCTTGATGTATGGCGGATCATGAATAAACAACAGCGCCATAACGACGGCTGCGATTCCGATAGGAATGTTGATGTAGAAAAGCCAGCGCCAACTGTAACTGTCAGTGATCCAGCCGCCGAGTACCGGCCCCAGCATGGGAGCGACAACGATGCCCAGCGCCCAGAAAGCCATGGCTTTGGCGCGCTTCTCTGGAGGGAATGCCTCCATGAGGATGGCCTGCGATAGCGGTTGCAGACCGCCGCCGGTTGCACCCTGAAAGATACGGAAGACGATCAGCAAAGGAAGGTTTGGCGCGATGCCGCAGAGAAAAGAAAAGACGGTAAAGCCGCCGACCGAAAGCAACAATATATTGCGACGGCCAAAATAATTGGCCAGCCACCCTGTGAGCGGCAACACTATGGCATTGGCAACAAGATACGAGGTCAGCACCCATGTGGCTTCTTCCGGCGTCACGGATAGGCTGCCGGCAATATGCTGCAGCGACACGTTCACCACGGTGGTGTCGAGAACTTCCATAAAAGTTCCCAGCATCACCGAAATGGCGATGATCCACGGATTGATAGCTGGCTTGCTCTCGGACATTTTATTTTGTCGCTCTGCTCCAAACCGCTTTTACAGCTTTTTGTTTGCGAATCGGTTTGTTTGCCTTGTTGCTTGCCGCTCGGCGGTCATGGGCCTCGCGGTTTCATGCCCGTTAGGGAGCTGAGGTTATTTGGTAAACACTGTCGGCTCTACCGACATGCCTGGACGCAACTCATGATTCGGGTCCTGGTCTTTATCAAAGCGGATACGTACCGGGATGCGCTGCACCACTTTCACGTAATTGCCCGTGGCGTTCTCCGGCGGCAAAAGGCTGAAGCGCGCCCCCGTTGCGCCGCCAATCGACTCCACGCTGCCGTTGTATTCGCGGCCGTAAGCATCAACCTTGATTGTGGCCTTCTGTCCCACCTACATGGTCTAGAGCTGGGTCTCTTTGAAATAGGCCGTGGTCCAAATGTCGTCCAGATTCACGATGGAAAACAGCGGCTGGCCGGACTGCACAGTCTGGCCCGGTTCAACGCTGCGTTTGCTGAGCACGCCGGTCACCGGCGCCACGATCTTTGTGTATTTGAGGTTCAGCTCGGCCTGGGCCAGGGCAGAGATTGCCCGCTTTACTTCAGCGGAGGCGGCGCC
>JBARMK010000206.1:0-2109 GCA_049802395.1 Candidatus Angelobacter sp. | reverse complement strand
TTCCTTTATATTGACGGCCGGAATGACGAGGAGAAGCGGCGCGACTATGACCAGATTAAGCAGGGCCAAATTCTGGTGGAAAAACTGGAAACCAAAGCGCCCGGCGTGAGCTCTGACATTCCCGACGGCATGCTCCATCACTGGGTGGGGCTGATCTTTATTCCCGGCGCAACGCTGGCCCAGACCCTTCCTCTGGTCAAGGACTATGATCGCCGCGCCGAACTCTACAAGCCCGACGTAATCTCTTCCCGCACCATCTCCCATAATGGCGACGATTACAAAATGTTTCTGCGTCTCTTCCAGAAACGATTCACCACCGTGGTCTTCAACACCACCTATGACGTCCATTGGGGGCAGGTGGACCCAACCAAGGTGTACTCCAACTCCATCAGCACGCGCATTGCCGAGGTGAAAGATCCCAGCAAACCAGATGGTGAAGAGCTTCCCGTCGGCGCCGGTCACGGTTACCTGTGGCGTTTGAATACCTACTGGCGTTTCGAAGAGAAAGATGGCGGCGTCTACTTGCAGTGTGAAGCGCTCTCGCTCACACGCGACATGCCCATCGGCCTGGGCTGGCTGCTCAAGCCTCTGGTGACGGCGATTCCCAAGCAGTCGCTCAACCGCGCGCTCGGCCAGACACGCAACGTGATTCTGGAAGAGAAGAAGCGAGCGTCTGCAAAATAGCAATACCGGATTTTCGTTCGTCCATCCTATAATGCAACTAAAGCAGCCTTGATGCGGTTATTTCCTGGGCATGGAAACTCCGCGCATGTCAGCCCGGTAGAATCGTGGTGAATAACCACCGAAACGAGTGCCATTGTGTTGACGGCGGGTACAAGACTTGGCCGCTATGAGATTGTCGCCCCGCTGGGCGCTGGCGGGATGGGAGAGGTGTATCGCGCGCACGATGCCCGCCTCAATCGCGACGTCGCCATCAAAGTCCTGCCCGCTGACCGCAGCCAGGATGAGGCCGCGGCCCAGCGTTTTTTGCGCGAGGCACGCGCCGCCTCCGCATTGAACCACCCCAATATCATCACAATCTATGAAACTGATACGCATGACGGCGTGGCGTTCATCGCCATGGAATACATTCGCGGGCGCACCCTTGCCGATGTTCTGGGCGAAGGGCTCTCTGACGCGGATGGGGTCGGTTATGCAATCCAGATCGCCGACGCGCTGGCCAAAGCTCATGCCGCCGGCATCGTCCATCGAGACCTGAAACCCGGCAACGTCATGATCACCGCGGACGGCCTGGTCAAAGTGCTCGATTTCGGCCTGGCCAAATTTGATGCTGCAGCCTCAGCCGCGGAAGCAGGCGGCGATCTGGCGAGTGACGTCACTCGCTCGGCAGCACTGGTGAGCATGCCGGGAAGCACGTTGGGCACGCTTTCTTACATGTCGCCGGAACAGGCGCGCGGGGAACCGGTGGACTCCCGCTCCGATATCTTTTCTTTCGGCATCGTCCTGTTTGAGATCCTCACCCGGCAGCTTCCCTTCGCCGGCGAGAACCTTCTTGCCGTGCTGCACAACCTGCATTTCGGCGCTCCCAAAGATATCCGTTATCTGCGTCCTGATCTGGACCCGGCAGTCGCGGCGATCGTGGGCAAGTGTCTGCAGAAAAAACCTAGTGACCGCTACCAGAACTCCGCCGATCTCTGCCGCGACCTGCGTGCCGCCGCAGGACAGCACTCCGCTATAGCAAGCACTACAACTTTGCCGCGAGCTGTGGCCGGAGTCACGGAAACGAAACGGCGAGAGGTTGCAGCCGTAGTACAGGCGGCCACGCGCAGGTGGAAGAGCGCCGCCATCGTGCTGGTGTTGGCCATTGTAGCTTCAATGTTTGCTGTTCCCTCATTGCGGCACAAAATTGTCTCGCTGACCAACCGCAACAATCCCAGCGGCACTGGCGCGACTCAAGTTGTGCCTGACAATCCCTTCGCCCTGCAGCAGCAGGCGCAAACATATCTGGAGCGCTGGGACGTTTCCACGAACCTGGATCGTTCCATCACCTTGTTGAACCGGGCCATTGAGCTAGACCACGATTATGCTCCGGCCTATGCCAGCCTGACCTTCGCTTACTTTGAAAAAAACCGCGTCAATCCTGATTCC
>JBARMK010000205.1:0-3964 GCA_049802395.1 Candidatus Angelobacter sp. | reverse complement strand
TGGCTTCAACCAGAATGGCGCTGTTACCGGGCTGGGCCAACTGTTCGTATTCAATCCTGAAGGACACCTCCTGCGGCAAGTCGCCATCGCCGGCTCAAGCCCGCACCTGCTGGGGGTCGCTTTTCATCCTGTCACAGGCGCTTTTCTGGTGATTGATTTTGGCGCAGGCAAAGTGCTCAGCGTGGATACGCACACCGGCGCGTCAACCGTCTTTATGACCGTCACCGGAAGTTCCGGCTTGAACGGAATCACTTTTGATCAGGCGGGCAACGTCTATGTTTCCGATTCGTTCCAGGGCATCATCTGGAAGACCGGCGCCGGCGGCGGCGCGGCAACTGCGTGGGTCACCGATCCGCTGTTGACGACCACCGGCATTCCTCCGTTCGGCGCCAATGGGATTGAGTTCAACCACGCCGGCACCACGATGTTCGTGGCCAATACCGGCAATGACACCATTGTGCAGATTCCCGTCAGCAACGGCACACCGGGCAAACCTTCGGTTTTCGTCAACAGCATCAACGGGGCTGACGGAATCGCTATCGACGCCCATGACAATCTCTGGGTCGCCGCCAACCAGAACGACGAGATTGACGTAGTCAGTCCAAGCGGCAAGCTGCTGGCGCGACTGGGAGACTTCCACGGCGTGGACCATAATGGCCTGCCTCACGGCCTGCTGTTTCCCGCCAGCCCGGCCTTCAGCAATGACAGCAAATTCCTGTACGTCACCAACCTCGCGCTCGATCTGCGCGTCTTCGGATTGACGCAGGCGGTGGATTCGCAATGGTGCGCCCAGGTGCGACACTTTACCGTCTCGCGTATGCGGGCGCGCTTCACGCCGCTGGGGTCAGGAGACGACGACGGCAGGTGAGCTTGATCTGTTGGAGCGCAGGCCGCCCTGGCCTGCGATAGTCGACAGTCAAAAAGCTTCGCGGATTAAGACGAACTTGAAGGCGCTGGCCGAAGCAGCGCTTTCTTTGTTTGTGTTTCCAACGGTATTTTAGGATTTGAATTTCAAATCGCCATTTCAAATCTTCTCATTGAGTTCCGAATCGGGAAGGTTGTGCAGGCCTTTGCAACCAGCGGTTACCCTGGACTGCGGCGGTTGGCCTTTTAGGACCCTGTACCAAAAAAACTTTCCAGAGTCGCTGCTGGTTCAGTATTATTTACCGCAGTCAAAAGCACGACCCGTATAGGTTTACCAAGCCGCTCCGCAAATCGTTAATCAACGGCCACCGTCACCAAAGGAAAATAGGAGATCAGGAATGCCCGTGCAAACACGTTGCCCCGCGTGGATGATTGGTCGCGGCAGCTATTTGCATTTGCACGCCGGTCAAGTTTGTCCCCGTGACGCTGAAGCCTTTGTGAGCAGAACGATTGCGGTTCCAATCTGCCCTCCTGATGTTTGGGGGTTTCAACATCGCCAAAGAAAGAAAGTTCACTTGAACGAACAAGGAGCAAAGAATGTCCCGATTGTCTCGCGGTCCCGCGTTATTTCTGTGTCTTATCTTGATTTCCGCAGCCCTGCCCGTAATGGCGCAGGCCCAACAAGCATCCGAAGCAGCCAATTCCACCCAGGTCCCTGTTCTGACTGTCCAAGGCATTAAGCACGGTGTTCCGTGGAGAGATCCCATCACAAGCGGCCCCGTAGGGTTCGCGGCTCCGGCCGGCGCCCACCTGACGTACTTCGGCGGTCCGATCATTTCGAACGTCCACGTGGTGCAGGTGCTCTACGGCAGCGGCTCTTACAACGCGCAAGTTGCCGGCACCTCCTCGCCCACCATGGGCAACTTTTTCGGTGACATCACCGGCACCAACAGCGGGTACACCTCATTGTTGAGCCAGTACAGCACGCCCGCTTCGGGAGGCACCAATCAGACTCTCGGGAACGGCACGTTTGATGGACTGTTTCAGATTGTTCCGTCAGCAGGCAACAACGGCTCTACCATCTCAGACACACAGATCCAGGCCGAACTGCTGGCCCAGATCAATGCAGGCCATCTCCCCGGGCCGCTTCTTGATGGCGCGGGCAACGTGAACACCCTATACATGATCTACTTCCCTCCGGGAAAGACCATTACGCAAGGCGGATCATCAAGCTGCGTGGGCGGCGGTTTCTGCGCCTATCACGGCACCACGTCGAGCACTCTTAATGCGAAGCATGTTCTTTACGGCGTATTGCCGGACATGCAGGCAGGCAGCGGTTGCGCCACTGGCTGCGGCAATTCTACGGTGTTTGGCAATTACACGTCGGTTACCAGCCATGAGTTGACGGAAGCGATTACGGACGCGGATGTGGGCATCGCAACGACGTTCGCTCCTCCGCTGGCGTGGTATGACATGACGAATGGCGAAATTGGCGACATTTGCAACGCCCAGCAAGGTTCGTACACCGCAAACGGCACCACGTATGTAATCCAGTTGGAGTTCTCCAACTCGGCGAACAACTGCGTCCTTCCGCCACCGGCCCAGACGGGCGCCAACTTCTCGCTCTCGGCTTCACCCTCAAGCGTGAGCGTAAACCAGGGTGGCAGCGGAAGCAGCACCATTACCGTTACTCCTTCGGGCGGATTTACGGGCAGCGTGAGTTTGTCGGCCTCTGGGTTGCCTGCCGGCGTGACCGCCAGCTTTGGCACCAACCCGACAACTTCCAGCAGCTCCGTGACCTTTACGGCCAGCTCAACCGCCACCACTGGCACCTCGACTGTGACGATCACCGGAACTTCGGGAACGCTCACGCATACCACTACGATTTCTCTCACGGTGAATGCAGTGGCGGGTCCAAACTTCTCGCTCTCAGCCTCGCCTTCGAGCGTGACCGTGAAACAGGGAACCACTGGAACCAGCACGATTACCGTCAGCCCCTCCGGTGGATTCACCGGCAGCGTGAGCCTGTCGGCCTCTGGCTTGCCTTCGGGAGTTACTGCCAGCTTCGGCACCAATCCCACGACCTCAACCAGCGTTCTCACGTTTACCGCCAGCAGCACCGCAACTGTCGGGACTGCCACGGTCACGGTGACCGGCACTTCAGGAACGCTCACTCATACGACCACCATCAGCCTGACCGTGACCTCTGCGGGAGGCACAACGAACCTCATCGTCAATGGTGGGTTTGAAACCGGTTCCGCTACGCCCTGGACTCTGACCGCTGGAGTGCTCAACAACTCCACGGCAGAACCGGCGCACACCGGATCATGGGATGCCTGGCTCGATGGCTACGGCACCACGCACACCGATTCCGCCACCCAGACTGTGACGATACCGTCCACGGCAACCAGCGCAACCCTGACTTTCTGGCTGCACATTGACACAGCAGAAACCACCACGAACACCGCGTTCGACGTGTTGACCGTCCAGGTACTGAACAGCTCCAATGCGGTGCTGCAGACTCTGGGAACGTTCTCCAACTTGAACAAGGGTGCGGGCTATACGCAACGCTCGTTCAGCATCAACATCAGCTCCCTGAAGGGCCAGACCATCAAGATCCGGTTCACTGGAACTGAAGACAGCAGCCTGCAAACCTCATTCGTTCTTGATGACATCGCTTTGAATGTCCAATAACATCTGAGCATTTTTGTTGAAATTTTCCGGGGCCGCCATGGCCCCGGATTTTTTGTGCCCGCCGTCGTCCGGCAAAATCTTATTTCGGCTTTCCCGGCAGATAGTAGAAGCGCACCACCAGCAGCGCCGAGAGCGCAGCGGAGCCCATCAGGAGGTCGAAGGCAGTGACGTCCGTCGCTACCATTCTTCGCGCGATCACGAACATCACCACTTCCACTGCGGCGCTGGCTCGGTGGAAAAGAAGCAGCAATCCCAGCTCGGCGGCGATGGCCAGGAGCAGGATGTTTTGCAGCAGCACGTGCAGGGTTTCGTATTGGTTCCCGGCGGCCCATAATTGCGGAAACTCATGATAGGCGATCTCAAAAACTGAAATGCACGCCGCAGCCATCACCAGAATAGATAGGGC
>JBARMK010000204.1:0-2060 GCA_049802395.1 Candidatus Angelobacter sp. | reverse complement strand
CTTATATTCCACTCTCAGCCTTTCGTTGAAGCGATGGCTAAATTCCCGAATGTCCACAGCAGTTAATTCAGCTAATGGCTTCGTAAATAGCAAAATATCCTCTCAATGACTCCGGTTGCTAGTTTATTCAATTGAGCCCGGAGGGCGAAACAGCCTAGCCCAGGCGCGTAAGCCCTGGGTAACGGAGTTACAAAACAATGCGGAGCCCCGTAGGCGGCGACACAGATCAATCAAACACATGCTTAGGATCGAAGGGAATACCCTGTTTTTTCAACATGGTGATGAATTCCTGCTCGTACGTAAATTTCTGGTGATGCATTTCCTGGTTATCGATGTATGTGATCACCTTGGAAACGTGAGATGAACTGACGGCAAACGCGCCGTAACCCTGCTGCCAGGCGAATCCGAGTCCTTTTTCGCGAAGCCATTTTGACGAATTGGATTTGATCAGCGTCACAGCCCTGATGAGCGGTAGGGTCGGCGGCAGACGGAAGAGCACGTGAACATGGTCGGGCATGCCGCCCACAGCGAAGGCAAGCATGTTGTTGTTTTTGCAAATGCCGGCGATGTAGGCCCACAGACGGCGTTGGAATTGTTTTGGAATGAGCTTTAGCCGCTTTTTGGTGCTGAATACCGGATGGATGTGGTTTTGTGCGTAGCTATGGGGCATGTGTCGTGCCTCTCATGAAAACTTGACTTAGGCGACACATCGTACAACAAGGCCCGCGGCAGAAAATTAACCCGCACTTTCACATCTTCGTTTATGAGAAATCTATGTCGCCGCCTACGGGGGCTCCTCATCTAAAACACCACCAACACCCAGGGCTCACGCGCCTGGGCTAGGCTGTTTCGCGCCTGCAGCGCTCGATACCGATTTTGGTCGCGCCCACTCCACGCGCAGTTTTCCGGGTTCCCCAGCAAGCCCGATTTTGGCTTGCTGGGGCAGAACGGCGGGAAAGCGTTTAGGAAAATGACGAAGTCCCCTTCGGGGGACGACCTACAACCTCGCGGGATTTCAATCCCGCTGATACTCCAATAATCCGTATGCTGCCCCTTCCCGCCCCTGCCGACCCTAGCGATTGACCAGTTTCTGCAGGTTCTCCGGGTACCGTGCTCCTTGCACCGGAATCTTCGCCGTAGCGTTGTCGATCTGACGAAGATCGTCGGCTGTCAGCTCAACGTCAGCGCCTCCGATGTTTTCTTCCAGCCGGTGCAACTTGGTTGTGCCGGGAATGGGAACCATCCAAGGCTTCTGCGCCAGAATCCATGCCAGCGCGACATGCGCCGGAGTCGCTTTCTTCTGCTCTGCGAATTTGCCAATCAGATCCACCACAGCTTGGTTCGCTTTGCGGTTCTCCGGCGTGAAGCGCGGGACGATATTGCGGAAATCGGTTTTATCGAACTTGGTCTCTTTGTTGATCTTGCCCGTGAGGAACCCCTTGCCAAGAGGGCTGAAGGGGACGAATCCAATGCCGAGTTCCTCGAGCGCCGGCAATATTTCGGCTTCAGGCTCTCTCCACCACAGCGAATATTCGCTCTGGAGCGCCGTGACCGGCTGGACTGCGTGTGCGCGGCGGATGGTTTGCACGCCTGCTTCAGAAAGGCCGAAGTGCTTCACCTTGCCTTCCTGAATCAAGTCCTTCACCGCTCCTGCCACGTCTTCGATGGGTACGTTCGGATCAACGCGGTGCTGGTAGTAGAGATCGATAACATCGGTCTTGAGCCGCTTGAGCGAGCCCTCGACCGCTTTTTTGATGTGTTCTGGCCGGCTATCCAGGGCGGTCCACTTGCCTCCGTCCTGCGGATTCGGCGCCCAACCGAACTTGGTTGCGATCACTACCTTGTCACGGTACGGAGCCAGGGCTTCGCCTACCAGCTCTTCGTTCGTGAATGGGCCGTAGACTTCGGCGGTATCGAAGAAGGTGACGCCGCGTTCGACAGCCGCCCGAATCAGTGAGATTCCCTGCTGCTTGTCCACGGCGGGCCCCAGGCCGAAGCTCATTCCCATGCAGCCCAGTCCGATGGCCGAGACTTCCAGATTGCTTTTGCCAAGTTTGCGT
>JBARMK010000203.1:0-11406 GCA_049802395.1 Candidatus Angelobacter sp. | reverse complement strand
GCCGGTGCGTCGATCCGCAGCAGGGCCAAGTCGGTATCCAGATCTTCTCCGATCAACTGGGCCTTGAAGTCTCCAGCGTCCGGCGTCCAGACCGTCACTTTGTCGGCGCCGTGGACGACGTGACTATTGGTCAGAATGAAGCCATCTGGAGTAAAGACAAAACCGGAACCGCCGCCGCGGCCACGCTCGTTTTCGATCTGAATGCGAACTACGGCCGGGCTTACCGCCTCGGCCACACTTGTCACAACGAGAGAATATGCGTCCATTGCCTCGGCTTCGCTCGGCACGGAGACCGGCCGCTGTGCATCCGCCGGCTCCGGATAAGCGATGAAATAAGGGTTGCTGTTCATAACCTGATTGGATAGACCCACTACAACAAAAGATTCAACGCGGTCTGGCATGATGCGCGAGGTCTTGATGTGGGCCGCAGCACCGCGTCTTTTTGCCGCATCACCCATTACAATGCCAACATGGCCGATCTAAACGGTAAAACGGTTCTCGTGACTGGAGGCGCACGTCGCCTGGGCCGGGCGATCGCTGTCGCCATGGCGAAAGCCGGCGCGCAAGTCGCCTTTACTTATTTGAATTCAGCGGATGATGCCGGCCACACCCTGCGCCTGATTGAGAAAGACGCGCCCAAAGCGTTCGCTATTCGGTGCGACGTGACTAACGAAAAGAGCATTGACCAAACCATCCATCAAATACTGGATCAGTTTGGCAAAATCGATCTCCTTATTAACAACGCGGGCCTGTTCCAAACTGCCAAACTTGAGGACATCACAGCGGAACAGTGGGACGAAGTTTTTGCGGTCAACGTGCGCGGACCCTTCCTGGTTTCCCAACGATGTATTCCATCCTTGCGCAACGCGCGCGGACGGATCATCAACCTGGGATCGCTGGGCGGAAAGAAGGCTTGGGCCACTCACGCGCATTACTGTTCCTCGAAGGCTGCATTGCACATGCTTACTCAAGTCATGGCTAAGTCGCTGGCGCCGGAGATCGCCGTGAATTGCGTTGCACCTGGCATGATCGACGCTAAGGCCGGAGAGAAAGATCCCGCGCTTTTGCAGTGCCTGGCCGAGCGCACTCCCATGAAGAAAAACGGAGCTGCACAAGATGTAGCCAGCGCAGTAATGTATTTTGCCACCGCGCCGCATTTCATCACCGGCCAGACTCTCATAGTTGATGGTGGTCTCGGCCTCGTCTGACCGAACAAATCCTCACCGCTGGCTTACAAACGCCTTCACCGTGATCGCCCGTGGCTGATTCCCCAACGGAATCATCGTTTCCAGAGTCGGCGCTTCCGGCTGTGGTCGGCCTTTGCTGTCAATCAACGAGAGCACAGTCATATCTCCGCTGCCGCTGTTCACCACCAGCAACAACAGACGGTTGGGTGAAAATGAAATAGCTTCCGGATGGCTGCCGACAGGAACCGAACTCGTCCGTTTACCATTATCGATGCTGTAAACCGCAATGGAGTCCGAGCCGAAGTTCGCCACGTACAAAAGCGTATTGTCCGCGGAGACAAGCCCGCGCACCGGATGGTCCCCAATGGGGAACGTATTGTTGACCTCGTTGGAGTTGGTGATCATCTCTGAGATCGAGCTGCCGTCATAATTGCAGACAAAGACCTCTCCACCGTCAGGCTTCACCGTTACGTGGATCGGTGTCTTACCCACGTCGAGCAGCGCGAGCAGCTTATCGCTCTTCAGTTCCACCACAGCAACCTGTTTGGACTCGCTGCACGCGACAAAAACTTTGCTTGAATCCGGTAGGATCGCCATCTCCACCGGCTTAGCGCAAACTTTCACCTTGTCGCGCACCGCGAGCTTGTCGGTATCTACCACCGCAATCGAGTCCTCATCGTGCAGCGCCACGATTACCAATTTCCCATCAGGGGTGACCCGAGCTAGGTTACTCCCGTTGCCCGTAGGGATGTTTTTGAGAACTCGGCGCTGTACCAGGTCAACCACCGACAGATTGGCCGACCCCGAGTTGGCGACGTAGGCGCGCGTGCCGTCGCTTGACACATCGATAAAAAACGGTGCTCGATGGACGCCTATGGTCGAAACCACGCGGTTCGTCTCCGTATCGATCACGCTGATGTTGTTGGATTCGGTATTTGCGACGTAAATCTCGTTCTTCCTGGGATTCACCGCGAGCCCTGTCGGGCTGCGTCCTACTGAAACCGTTGTCAATATCGCCAGAGCGCGCAGGTCGATCACCGTCACGCTGTTGCTTCCGCCATTAGAGACGTAGGCGTATTCGCGATAGTTGAAGCTCGGCTCTGGTGTTTCTTTGCAGCCGCTCAGGATGGCAAGCAGAAAACAACTGGCAAGAGCTAAAGCGCGCAAGTTACCTGCCGGCCTTTGCGATAGCTGGCAGCGACCGAGGCTCCTGCACGTTGCGGTGCAGGATGGCGGCGATCTGCCGTATCTCCTGCATTAGCTCGTCAAACTGATCGGGGAAGATGGATTGCATCCCATCGGAAAGGGCGTGGTCCGGATCATGATGTACTTCCACCATCAGCCCGTCGGCGCCTACCGCCACTGCAGCCCGCGAGAGCGGTACTACTTTGTTGCGCTTGCCCGTACCATGACTGGGATCGACAATGATGGGCAAATGGCTCAGCCGTTGCACTGCAGGAACTATGCTTAGGTCCAGGGTATTGCGTGTGTGGTCAGCGAAGGTGCGCACACCGCGTTCGCACAGTACTACTTCGTAGTTACCTTCGCTCAGAATGTATTCCGCGGCCATCAGAAATTCTTCCAGCGTGGCTGACATGCCGCGTTTCAGCATCACCGGCTTGCGTAGGCGTCCAACTTTCTTCAGTAGTGAAAAATTCTGCATGTTGCGCGCGCCGATCTGGATTACGTCGGCATATTCCGCTACCAGTTCCAGCGACTCATCGTCAAGCGCTTCCGTGATGATCCGCAATCCGAACCGGTCGCGGATCTCCGCCATGATCTTGAGACCTTCTTCGCCCATTCCCTGAAAAGCGTAGGGCGAAGTGCGCGGCTTATATGCGCCGCCGCGGAAAAAGCGCGCGCCTCCTTTGGCCACTCGTTCGGCAATAGCAAATGCCTGTTCGCGCGATTCAATGGAGCACGGTCCAGCCACGATGCCCAGGTCGCGCCCGCCAAAACTGCCGTCGCTCCCCTTAAACCCTATTACCGTGTCTTCTTCCTTGGCGTCGCGGCTTACCAATTTATAGGGCTTACTGACCTGTATGACTTCCTGCACGCCGGACATCTCTTCCAACGTGCCCGGTTCCATAGCACCTTTATTGCCGGTAACACCGATGGCCGTGCGCTGCTCGCCCGGAATGGCGTGCGCGCGATATCCCAGTGATTCGATCCGCTCACAAACGGCGCGCACCTGTTCTTCAGTGGCCTGCGCCTTCATTACAACCAGCATGGAACTCCAACCTCCGCTGAAGCTTAAGTTTACTGTGATTCCGCCATCGGTAGCAATGGAAACCATGGGATTACAGCTCTTAAAGTGTATGATTTAGCGGTTCGGAACCACGCATTGCGCGGGGAAAAGCGTTACGCTTTGGAAGCGGTCGCGCGCCGTAAGTTCGCGCCCGATTGAGCAGCCGCGCTGCTCCAGAATTTCTCTCGGCGATTTTGTCGCGCTCCATGCTGAGTCCACATAACCAACCCAGAAGTAAGCTCCGTGCGCCCCATCTAAGCTGGTTACCTTGCTCACTTCAAATTTCTCCGCCTTGGCTCTCAACTCCGCGATATTGGTTCGGAAAGTAACGCCCGCTCCCAACGCTTTCAGGCGATTGTCCTTCAACGACTCCAGATGAAACCAGATTGGATAATGGAGATACGGGTCCACCGAGTACAGCGGCACGTGCGCAACAATGCCTGGCTCTTCGTCCAGCATTGCCAGCGTAAGCCGGTCCCAGTGAATTTTATGGTTCTCCGGTGAATAGGCTGCTATCGCAAATCCAGCCCACACCACAATCAAAGCCACGGCCACGGTACGCCACAGCGGACGTAGACTCCAGATAGCATCGGTCAGGACAATCAGAAACGGCCACAGCGCAAAGACCAGATGCCGGTGTCCCCAGATCGATTGCGACAGCCACTGCGATACCAGGTACGTAAACAGCGGCGGCGTCAGACTAATTACCACCAACCAATGGAAGCCGGGTTCTGAGCGCCGCCGATATTTAAGATACAAAAACATGAGAATTACCAGCGTTACCCGAGAGCCGATTTTCAGAAACTCAGTGAAACCGCTCAACTCCACATAAAACCAAGTCAGGTCGCGGATGTTGGGGCGCGGAACCCAACCCAGATTTTCTGCCAGGCCGCCTTTCGCATGCAGAGACTGCGCCGCGGCCCAAACCCACGGAACAAACAGAACAAACACCGCCAGGCTCGCGCCAGTGAATGCGGGCAGTGCGCGTCGCCGCTTCCACAGTAAATATAAGAACTCCAATCCTATGAGGAGCCAGCCATAGTAGTGCGAGTACACCAGAAGAAGATTTGCCGCAGAGAGAATGGCCAAATTTCGCCGCGTGTCATCGCGCAAGTAGCGTTGAAACGCCCAGATCGAGGTCAAGCCAAACAGTCCCAGCAGGCAATACATCCGCATGTGCTGCGCAAAATAAATGGCGTAAGGATGCACGCTGGCAATCGCCAAAGCCAGATTGCATGCTCCTCGCGGGATGCCTAGGTCCTTGCACAGCAGAAATACAGGAACCAGACATAGGCTTGATACCGCGACAGGGAAGAGTCGCAGCCAAAGTAAAGACTCCCCTCCCACCCATACCCAAATCTTCAGCAACACGTAGAAAAGTGGTGGATGGATTGCGTCTCTCACGGCGGCAGCAAAGAGGCTGTGCCAGTCAGACCGCGCCAGCAGCAGGCTGAATATCTCGTCACCGTCTAGAGAGACCGCCGTCAGCCGCCAGATCCGCAGAAATAGAAACAGCGCAATCAAGGTAGCGGTAATCGCTGCGCCGAGAAGGTGACCATGCCCTCGGGCACGTTTCGCCGCGGTGGCGCTCGCTATTGCGCTATTCATGTTTGCGGATCTGCCGGATCATTCGAGGTTGATCTTAGCATGTTAAAATCAATCATTTAGCGCATGTCTTCAGGAGACCCAGAGCGGAAGCGGCTCAGCATGAAGGATGTGCTGCTATGGGCGGAAGGTGAAGTGCCCAAACCGGGTCCGAGGCGTATTGGGATACATACCTCGACTGCGGGCGGCGTGGAGATGGCGGCCGAGCGCGCCTATCGTCTGGGGGCGAACACATTTCAGATATTTTCCTCCAGCCCGCGACAGTGGAAGCCGTATTCGCTGGCGTCTTCGCAGTGCGACGCCATGCGCGGCCTACGGGAAAAATATGGGATTGGTCCCATGGCAATCCACAGCAGTTATCTCGTGAACCTGGCCAGCGCGACGCCGGAGTTTCATCGCAAGTCGGTCGCGGCGTTCCGCGGCGAACTGCAGCGAGCGTTGGCGCTCTGCGCGGAATACCTGGTGCTTCATCCCGGCTCGTTCCGTGGACGCAGCCGCGAAGAAGGACTCGAGTTGGTTGCTCATTCAATTGCTGAAGCTGCTGAGGGGCTTGAGCTGGAGAGGTCGAACCTCAAGGTCTTGATTGAAAACACCGCCGGAGCGGAGTTTTCTCTCGGCGGCTCGTTCGACCAGGTTGCGCAGTTGCTTGAGTACCTGAGGCCGGTGTGTCCAGTGGGCGCGTGTATTGACACATGCCACACTCACGTTTCCGGGTATGACATTGTTTCAGACGCCGGCTGGCAGGAGACCATGCATAAGCTCGATGAAAGCGTCGGCCTGAAGAACGTGCTTGTCTGGCACAGCAATGATGCGAAAGACGCACGCGGTTCGAAACGGGACCGGCATGAACACATTGGAAAGGGAACGATCGGCTTGCAGATGTTTCGGCGATTGTTGAACGATCCACGTACCGAACATGCGGCTTTCATCGCAGAAACGCCGATAGACGAGCCAGGCGACGATTTGAGGAACATTGAGACGTTGAAAGGATTGGTTGAACAAACGAGTGTGACGAGTTCAAAAAAGAAAAGAGCTTGAACCACACTTTATCAATGCTACGTCTCTACGCCCAGATAGATTAGTTGAAAAACATGTCGGATACCGTAAACATCACCGCCAACCAGCCCGAGCAGCGTGAGCTTCGCTACGAACCGCATCGCATTGAAGAGAAGTGGCACGCCCACTGGGAGTCTGATCCCACGCTTTACGCCGCTGAGCCGCATGACAGCAAGCGTAAGAAATATTACGTTCTGGAAATGCTGCCATACCCCTCGGGCGCTCTCCACATGGGACACGTGCGCAACTACGCCATCGGCGACGCTCTTGCTCGCTACATGTGGATGAATGGTTATAACGTACTTCATCCCATGGGCTGGGATGCGTTTGGTCTTCCCGCGGAAAATGCCGCGATCAAGAACAATGTCCCGCCGCGGCAGTGGACGCTTTCCAACATTGCGCATATGAAGGCGCAGATGAAGCGGCTGGGCTTTGCCTACGACTGGTCGCGCGAGATCGCAACTTGCCTGCCGGAGTATTACAAATGGAACCAGTGGTTCTTCCTTAAGCTCTACGAGAAGGGTCTTGCCTATCGCAAGAACAGCAAGGTCAACTGGTGTCCGGAATGCGCTACTGTGCTTGCCAACGAACAGGTGGTCGACGGTTGTTGCTGGCGCCATGAAGAGACGCAAGTTGAGCAGCGCGAGCTGGAGCAGTGGTTTGTGCGCACCACCAATTACTCTGAGGAATTGCTTGCAGGGCTCGACAAGCTCGAGGGCTGGCCGGAAAAGGTGCGCACCATGCAGCGCAACTGGATCGGCCGCAGTGAAGGCGCGCTTGTCGACTTCAAAGTTGACAGTTCGGTAAGTGGAACGGACAAGATCACGGTCTTTACCACGCGCATTGACACCATCTATGGCGCAACGTCGATTCAACTTGCGCCGGAGCATCCTTTAGTCGGCGAATTGATCGGCAACGATCCAAGCTTGCTTTCCAAGGTCGAAGATCTCACGCGCGAACAGAAGCGCGCCAAAGAAGAAGGAGATGCCGGCATCGATAAGCACGGCGTCTTCACCGGACGTTATGCGGTCAATCCCTTCAACAAGGAAAAAATCCCGATCTGGGTGGCCAGTTACATCCTCATGGATTATGGTACCGGCGCGATCATGTCTGTCCCGGCCCATGACGAGCGCGACTTCGAGTTTGCCAAAAAATATGACCTGGAAATTCGTGTGGTCATCCTTCCGCGACGCACCTTGGAGCCACCCGAACGCGGCGAACCCGAACCACCGGTCCTTCCTTACACGGAAAAAGACAGCCTGCTCATCAACTCTGGTGAGTTCAGTCAGCTTTCCAATCAGGAAGCCATCGAGAAGATGTCTGCCTATGCGGAGCAGCAAGGCTACGGCAAACGAACGGTCACTTATCGGTTGAAGGATTGGGGAATTTCCCGGCAACGTTATTGGGGCACGCCCATCCCCATGCTTTATTGCGAAAAGTGCGGCGTGGTACCGGTACCGGAAGAAGATCTGCCCGTGGAATTGCCGGAAAACGTGGATATCACGTTGCAGGGCGGTTCTCCGCTCGGGCGAGTGCCGGAATTTGTGAATGCCATCTGTCCTAAATGCGGCGGCCCAGCGCGGCGGGAGACCGACACCATGGACACCTTCGTCGATTCGTCCTGGTATTTCTATCGCTATACCAATGCGCAGCTTAAGGACCGCCCGCTGGATACGCCGACCGTCGATTATTGGTTTCCCATCGATCAATACATTGGTGGCGTTGAGCACGCGATTCTGCACTTGATTTATTCTCGGTTCTGGACCAAGTTCATGCGCGATCTCGGGCTTGTCCATAATGACGAACCTGCGACCCGGCTTTTTACCCAGGGCATGGTGATCAAAGACGGCGCCAAAATGTCCAAGAGCAAGGGTAATGTGGTCTCGCCGGACGATATGGTCGCGCAGTTTGGCGCTGATTCCACCCGCTTGTATGCGCTCTTTGCAACTTCGCCCGACCGCGAGCTTGACTGGCAGGAAGCCGGCGTTGAGGGCGTTCATCGCTTCCTGAGCCGCGCCTACCGATTTGTAATGCGAAATGCCGCGGCAGTTCAAGACTCTCCGCGTAGAGAGGAGTCAGGTTCCGCCTCAAGCGAGCTTTCTCCCAAGGCGCGGCAGATTCAGCGCAAGCTCCACCAGACCATAAAACGCGTTACCGAGGACTTTCAGGGACGCTGGCACTTCAATACGTCAGTGGCTGCGATCATGGAGTTCATGAATCAACTCTATGCCGTCGAGGACGAGATTGCCGCCGGCAATTTTCCCCCAGCGCTATTGGCCGATGCGCAACGTAATCTTGTTCTATTGCTTGCGCCGTTTGCGCCCTACCTGGCGGCGGAGCTCTGGGAAGTTCTGGGGGAATCGGGCAATCTTCTCCGTCACCGCTGGCCTCAATTCGACCCAGCGCTGACGAAAGAAGATGAAATCACGTACGCCGTTCAGATCAACGGCAAGCTGCGCAGCCATGTTGTCCTTCAGGCGGACAGCCCTGAAAACGCCGTGCGCGAGCGCGTTCTTGCCGATGAAAAAGTAAAGGCCGCGATTGAAGGTAAAGACGTGACCAAGGTGATTGTGATCCCGGGAAAGCTTGTGAATGTGGTGGTGAAGTAGCTGTATCCAGGTATGGGGATGGAATCATTTTAAATGACAAGGCCGCCCAACCCCATCACACAAGGACGTCGTGCTGTGCAGCGCGATCCGGCCATCTTCCTTGTGGAAATTCTGTGGCGCTGGTCATTCGCCATCATCGCGCTGTTTTTGCTCTTCGCCTCCGGCCTCATGCTTCTGGGCCCGCTCAATATCGGCGACTCATTCTCTTTCGCCTGGCGCACTCACGATACTCAAAGGTTAAGCCTCCTGCTGCTGAGCGTTGTGCTCAGGTTAGGGAAGCAGTTGCTGATGGCTGTTATCGTGCTTCCTCTGGTGATTGCCTTGCTATGGAGCTTGCTCTCCACTGCAGGACGCAGGATCACCGTCACGCGACTTAGCCCCGGTATGCCTCCACTCCGCTTCGGCAGCATGATGGCCGTGCAGTCGCTGCGTGCATTGCTTACGTGGATTGCCGGCCTCCTGGTGATTGGTGCCATGGGAATCGGCGTCCGTATCGCTACCCGCGGCTCTAAACCGGACTTGTTTCCTTTTTATATGGTGGTTGGGCCGTCTATCGCTTTGATCCTTATTCTTTGGCTGGTACTGAATTGGTATCTTTCCCTGGCCGCCCTCTTCGGGAGAGCCAGCCAGAGTTTCCGTGAAGCATTTCGGCAGGCGCGGCAAACCATTCGGCTGCAGCGCCCGGACTTCGCTGGCACTGGCTTTGTGTTCTTGTTGCTGCGGCTGGTACTGTTCTTGATCGTCCTGGCCGTATGCGGCCTGACTTCAAACATGGTGGGAACTGCGCCGGAAACTTACTTTGCCATGGTCATGGCGCTTTTCCTGGTCTACTGTGCGCTTGCGGACTTCCTTTATTTGTCGCGCATGGCGGCTTATCTGGCGCTCGCTGCAGCCCACTCAGAGCCGGATGTAGTGGAATTGCTGGCGGCATCTTCCAAGTTTCCCGCCCGGGATTCTTCGCCGCTCTGATTTATCTTTACACTCAGTCGCGAATCAGAGAAAATTGTTCGTGGAAGATCAATCCATTGTCATTCTCGACTTCGGTTCGCAATACACGCAGCTTATTGCGCGCCGAATCCGCGAACTAAAAGTTTTTTCTGTCGTCCTGCCTTGCAACGCTTCTCTCGATGAAATTAAGGGCTACCGGCCTGCGGGCATCATTCTGAGCGGGGGGCCATCCTCCGTCTACGATACCGATGCGCCGCCAGCGGACGACCGCGTGTTTGGCCTTGGCCTGCCTGTGCTCGGCATCTGCTATGGGCTGCATTTCATCACACACAAGCTCGGAGGCAAAGTACGTCCTGGTCCCAAACGCGAATACGGGCACGCCGAAATCACCGTCACCGGGCAATCGCGGCTGTTTAAGGACCTGCCTTCATCGTTGAATGTCTGGATGTCACATGGCGATGAAGCGCTCGAGCTTCCCGCCGGTTTCAGCGTGGTGGCCAGGAGCAGTAACGCGCTTGCCGCAATGGAGGATGATTTGCGGCGCATATGGGCCGTCCAGTTCCATCCGGAGGTCCATCACACCAAGCGCGGCGCCGAACTGTTACGCAATTTTGTCTATGACATCTGCGGCGCTCGTGGGGACTGGACTCCGCAGCATTTTATCGACGAAACCATCCGGCAGGTGCGCGAGACCGTGGGCGAACAGGGAAGAGCGATTTGCGCGCTTTCCGGTGGTGTGGATTCCGCCGTTGCCGCGACTCTCGTCGACCGCGCCATCGGCCGCCGGCTGATCTCCGTTTTCGTCAACAATGGCGTGCTGCGCAAAGATGAATTTCAGAAAGTTCAGATCAGCTTGCGTGAAAAGCTGGGCCTGAACGTGGTCGCGGTCGATGCTGGCGCGCGTTTTTTGGGTAAGCTAGCCGGCGTCGCTGACCCAGAAAAGAAACGCAAGATCATCGGCAATGAGTTCATCGAAGTCTTTGACCAGGAAGCGCATCGACTGGAGCAGCAGATGGGCAAGGTCGACTGGCTGGTGCAAGGCACCCTTTACCCTGACGTGATCGAGTCGCGCAGTGTGCGCGGTCCCTCGCAGACCATTAAGACCCACCACAACGTCGGCGGCCTGCCGGACAAGATGAAGCTGAAGCTAGTGGAACCCTTAAAGGATTTGTTTAAAGATGAGGTCCGACGCATCGGACGGGAAATGGGTATGCCGGAAGAGGTTCTGCAACGCCAGCCGTTCCCAGGGCCAGGACTTGCTGTGCGCATTCTGGGCGAGGTCACGCTAGAACGGATCGCTCTGCTGCAAGAGGCGGACGAGATAGTGGTCACAGAAATCCGCCGCGCCGGTTTGTACACCCAAATTTGGCAGTCATTTGCTGTGCTATTGCCGGTGATGTCGGTGGGCGTGATGGGCGACCAGCGCACTTACGCTTACACCTGTGCGATTCGTGCGGTGCATTCGGAAGATGGCATGACCGCCGATTGGGTTCCACTGCCTTATGAAGTATTGAAGCGAATTTCCAACCGTATTGTGAATGAAGTCCGAGGAATCAACCGCGTGGTCTATGATGTGACTTCAAAGCCGCCTGGCACCATTGAGTGGGAATGAAAGCCTTCGAAGCCCAACAATTCTAGGAATAACTCCAACGATGTACGAATGTGCCTTAAATCGTAATAGGTAGAGCTCACAAATATACGGGGTTTCCATAGCAAGCTGTTCTCGCGGTATTTGTATTGTAGTACTCCTGGA
>JBARMK010000202.1:0-13214 GCA_049802395.1 Candidatus Angelobacter sp. | reverse complement strand
GTGGAGCAGCCTGGTAGCTCGTTGGGCTCATAACCCAAAGGTCGGTGGTTCAAATCCACCCCCCGCAACCAAAATTCATCCATGGACGCTGAGGGCGAAACCCGTAAGCGTCCTTTCTTCTTTGGCTTGCGAGTAGCAAATCATCTCTTTCCCCACCTTTGTAGCTATTGCTTAATTGATCACCTGTGGGCCCTTGTTGTTCGTATTTTCACGAACATTACGAACAGATTCACCGAAAATCGCTTGCTCGACAGCCACTGCGGTCTCCCGCTCCTGGTCCCGACGTCGAATGCGTGTAGATGTTCGCCGTCGTCTCATAGCGGCTGTGGCCTAATAGCTTCTGAGCAAGTTTGAGATTGCCAGCCTCGGCGTTTCACAAAGCTCCCGACAGAGTGTCGGAACCGGTGAAAGCCGGAATTGCGCGCCCGGCTGCGGGATATGCAATCGATCCAGCACCGGGTACAGCACGTCCTTCCGGAGCACATCAGGGTTCCACGCTTCCCCATCCGTTTTGCAGAAGACGAGATCGGTAAGCGCGCGGTGGCTCGTTATTGTCAGTGGTCGCGCAAGACCTTCACCACGCGGCCCGGCATTGTGGCAGGTTCTAACGGTACAACAGAATCGAGAGCGCCCTGAGCGATCACCATTCCGCCGCTGTGCTGGCTCAGGTGACGTGACAAATTCTGCAATCGTTCGCAGAGATCAAGGTACTTCGCGACTCGTTTTTGAGTCAGATCCAGTCCAGCAATTGTGAAATGCCGATCAGACGTGTCATTTGGCTCGCGCCACTCAAAATTGCCAACCATTGCCGAGAGCCTATTTAGAGTCTCTGTATGATGGTAGTGCTTGAGAATGTGTTGAAGCCAATTAGTCGATGAACTCTTCGAGCGTTCACTGACATAGTTCATAGCGGACCCGACGGTCTCGGCACACCACACGACACGCCGACGTCCGGACCTCATTCCGTGCCCCGGCTCTTGTTGACCTCCTCACGGCAGGCACCCTGCTTTTCCGAAGAAGCCGTAAGGATTCCGTCGCTTTTATGTCGCAAAATCTTCAAGTAGAGATGTCTTCAATGAATGAGAACAGTGTGCCGTGCAGACACAAGGAGTCATCGATCCTCCTCCGACCAACAGCCAGCTAGCGACCTCGGTATTATCCGACTATCCGCTTCTGAGCTAGCACATTTCATCGCACAAAGGCAGATTTCTCCTGTTGAGGTGATGGAAGCGTATCTCGCCCGCATTCAACGGCTGAATCCTGCCATTGGTGCCTTCGTTTCTGTTGACGCCGAGCGGGCCATGGCCAACGCGCGCAAAGCTGAAGTGGCAGTGATGAGTGGTCATCCATCAAGGCCGCTCTTGGGAGTACCTGTCAGCATCAAGAGCTGTATAGATGTGGAAGGCATGCGCTGTGAGGCTGGAAGTAACCTCAGGAAAGGCTACATCGCTTCAGCGGACGCGACCTTGGTGGCGCGTCTCAAAAACGCAGGCGCTGTCGTGATCGGCAACACCAACACGCCTGAGATGTTGATGGCATATCACACTACGAACAGTATTTACGGCCGGACGAACAATCCCTGGGACCTTTCGCACACCGCCGGTGGTTCCAGCGGTGGCGAGGCCGCAGCCATTGCGGCGTGTATGTCCGCCGCCGGTATCGGCAGCGATGGAGGAGGTTCCATCCGGGTCCCAGCCCATTTTTGCGGCATCTGCGGTTTGAAGCCGACTCCGGGCAGGGTCCCGGCAACCGGACACTATCCCACGTGTGCGGCGCCTTTTTCCCTCATCGGCGTAGTCGGGCCGATGGCCAGAACGGTTGCAGACCTGAGATTGCTATTTTCAGTGATCGCGGGCTACGATCTCGGAGATCCCGTGTCCGCTCCAGTTGCTGTCAGGGCGGGAAGGCAGGATGCAACTCGGCAACTCACGATTGGGTACTATGAGGACGATGAATGTTCATTTCCTACCAAGGAAACAAGACTTGCCATCCGTTCGGCGGCGTTTGCCTTGCAAGATGCCGGCTTCAGGATAGAACCCTTCCGGCCTCACGGACTCGACCGTGCCCGAGACTTATGGGAAGTGATCTTCGTACAAGCAGGAGCAGCTCTTTTGAAATCCCTGTCGAAGGACCGCATAGCTGAACTCAGCAGTGATCTGCAAGAGTTCCTTGACATGGCCGATTCTTACCCACCACTGACCGCCGAGTGTCTTTTAAACACTCTGGCAGAACGGGACCAGTTGCGGGCCGGCGTCCTCTCACAGATGGAGCGGTTTCCAGTTCTTCTCTGTCCGGTTTCCACCATTCCAGCATTCCGCCACGAGAATGCAGGCTGGGGTGAAAAACATCCAGCCAATTACCTGCGTACGATGACTTACTGTCAACACTACAATCTGCTCGGAAATCCTTCCGCAGTTGTTCCCGTGGCCGCGTCACCTGCAGGATTGCCAATAGGAGTCCAGGTGGTCGGCCGCCCCTATAAAGAAGAGGAAGTGTTAGACGTGGCCGAAGTTCTCGACGATAAGTTCGGATGGAAGCCCCCTCAGTGCACGGCTTTCTGAACGTATTTGGTTCTTGCCCCGCTGCTTCGATCCGGCTGATTGTGTTCGGCTTTGCAGAATTGTAGGCCTTCCCGCCACATTGAATGAGCGCAAATTTTCCAGTCGTTTGTGTCCTACTTGGAATGCATGACTTGGAGCCCAGCCGTGGCTGAGACATTGTCCTTTTCGTCGTGGACGCCCGCCCAAACATGCACAATCGACTGGACCGGCTTCCTCCATCGGTCAATCCAAACCTCATGCTGCATGGATTGGCAGGAGCTTGTATCCAATAAGACCATTCTGATAACTGGGGCCGCTGGATCTATAGGATCAGATCTTGCCGACCTGATGATGGGCGGCCATTCCGGAAAGCTGGTGCTGCTTGATCGTTCTGCACACAATTTGAGCCTTCTCTACCGGAATTACCGGCAGAGAAACATCACCTTGCCAAAGGTCGAGTTCATTCATGCCGATATCTTGGAGAAGGAAGCGCTGGAAGAGACCTTTTCCAATCACTCCCCTGATATTGTTTTTCATACCGCCGCGCTCAAGCACGTGCACCAGCTTGAGTCGGAGCCGTTTGGCGCTCTGGAGACCAACCTCATGGGAACGCTGCGCCTGTTGCAAATGGTTGATTGCGCCCAAGTAGAACATTTTGTCAATCTCTCTACTGACAAGGCGGTGAATCCTACCAGCGTTCTGGGCGTGTCCAAGAGAATTTCAGAATTGCTTCTGCTGTCTGTGGACGCCGCACAAAGCCATCGGATCTCGCTAAGGCTGGGGAACGTCTTAGGCACTTCCGGAAGTGTCGTTCCTATCTTCATTCATGCGCTGCAAACTCATTCTCCGCTCCTGCTAACGGCGCCCCAGGCATCAAGGTTCTTCATCACCCGTGAAGAAGCCGTCACTTTTCTTGTCCGTTCGCTGGAAATTCCCGAAAATTCCCTTCTCTTGGCCGAAATGGGGTGTCCGCAAAAAATCATGGATCTCGCGAACTTTTTGTTGCGGGAATTTGCGCTCGACGGCGGCGGCGCCATCTGCGTTACAGGATTGCGCGACGGTGAAAAATTATCCGAGCAGCTTCTTTACGACTATGAACATCTGGAGCACACCCAGGTACAACGACTCTTTCGCATCGTCAATGACAATGTTCTCGATCGCGACCGATTCGCTGAAGACCTGGGCCATTTACTTGAACTGGTTGTCGCCCGTAAAAAATGCGGCCTGATTCAGGCGTTGTCCAACATCGTTCCGGAATTTGAGCCTAGTCAAACGTTGTTGCACTGTATCGGCTGAATGAGGCAAGGGCACCGAATCGAATCAAACGAAGTCGTGCATCGGAAGGCAGAGCGGGTAAGATGCAAGGAAAGCGCAAAATCGCCGTCATCACCAGCTCGCGCGCTGATTACGCGCACCTCTATTGGGTACTAGTAGAGCTCTCCAAGCGCTCAAATGTGGAACTTTCGTTGATCACCATGGGGCCTCATTTGTCCGCCGAGTTCGGCAACACCTGGGAAGACATTGCCGGTGACGGTTTCACGGCGGCGGCCAACATCGAATGCCTCCTGAGCTCTGACAGCGACGTGGGCATGGCTAAGACCATCGGTGTGGCAACACTGGGGTTGGCTGATCATTTGGGAAAGGTGCGGCCGGACCTGCTGCTGCTTATTGCTGACCGCTATGAGATGCTTGCGCCGGCTGCGGTCGCGTTGTCGCTACGGATCCCTGTCGCGCACATTGAAGGTGGCGACGTCAGCCTAGGCGCCATCGATGAAGCGGTAAGAAACGCGCTCACCAAACTGAGCCATGTGCATTTGACGACCACCGAAGGTGCCCGCCGCCGGGTTATCAGCATGGGAGAGGAACCAAGCCGAGTGCACGTCGTGGGCAGCCCATCACTGGACCTACTCACCAAGGGAACTCTGTTGGCTCGGGAAGACGTGGAGCAGCGACTGCGGATTTCTCTTGATCGAAGCACCATCGCCGTCATCTACCATCCCGTGACAATTCGCCGCAACACCCTTTGTGAGACAGATGGGTTATTCGCTGCGCTGGAGGCACTCCACGACAATTTACTGTTCATCAGCCCTAACTCGGATGCCGGCAGCCGTGAACTCACGCAACGAATTATTGCCTTTGCCGCACGGAGAATTAACGCGCGATCCATCACCAGCATCGACCACCGAACCTATCTCAGCCTGATGCCCTTCCTGTCGTTGCTGATCGGCAATTCCAGCAGCGGAATCATGGAAGCCGCATCTTTCAAGCTGCCAGTGGTTAACATCGGCATACGGCAAAACGGGCGTGAGCGCGCTAAAAACGTTGTGGATTGTGCGGCTGAACGCGACGCAATTGCCTGGGCCGTCCGACGAGCGCTGTCTGACCGCTTCAAAGCCTCCCTTGACGACCTGAGAAACCCTTACGGCGATGGGCACTCAGCAGAAAAAATTGCGGAAATTCTGAGCACGGTGGATTTGTCAGCGTCTCTTCTGGCCAAGGCGCCCGCGCCGATTCTCTCTCACGTCGCATGAAAGTCCCACTCGCCAAACCGGAGATATCAGAAGCCGACATCGCCGCGGTCGTGGATGTCCTGCGCTCCTCGCAACTGAGCCAAGGGCCCATCACGTTGGCATTTGAAGAGGAGTTGGCTGCATACGTTGGCGTTTCTCATGCGGTGACTGTGAACTCCGGGACCAGCGCTTTGCAACTCGCTCTGCACGCTCTGGAAATCAAGGAAGGCGACGAGGTGATCGTGCCTTCCCTCAGCTTCATGGCGGTCACAAATGCCGTCATCAACCGGAAAGCAGTGCCTGTTTTCGTGGACATCGATCCTCGCACGCTCAATACGGACCCGCTCCAACTTGCAACGACTTTGAGTGAGAAAACCAGGGCCATCGTGATCGTCCATTCCTTTGGGGTCCCGGCACCGGCACAACAAATAATCGAGTTCGCACGCCGCCATTCGTTGGCCGTAATTGAGGATGCTTGTGAAGCTTTGGGCGCGGAACGTGACGGCCACAAGGCCGGAGCGCTTGGCGACATCGGCACGCTCGCCTTTTATCCCAACAAAGCGATTACCACCGGCGAAGGCGGAGCGCTGCTGACAAATTCCGCCGCGCTGGCTGCGCGCCTCAGAAGCCTGCGCAACCAGGGACGTCAACCCGGCCCGGAATGGTTCCAGCATTGCGAACCGGGATTCAGTTGCAGGCTTTCCGACTTGAACTGCGCGCTCGGCCTGCAACAGCTTTCGCGGATCGAGCAGATTCTGCGCCGACGTGCGGAACTGGCGGCATGCTACAAGCGCCTATTGCAGAACAATGTATATGTCTCATGCCCCGAAACCGAGTGTGGCGATGCGCGTGTGAGTTGGTTCACATATCCGGTGCTGCTCAGGAAGAACTTCACCCGCGATCATCGCGATGAGATATGGACGACTCTCAGGCAACGTGGAATTGAGTCGGGGAGGTATTTTGCGCCTTCCCACCTTCAGCCGTCGCTTCGCAATGTCCCATTCCGCTGTGGTGACCTGACCCACACCGAGTTCATATCCGAAAGATTGCTGTGCCTGCCGCTCTTTTCTTCGTTAACCGAAACGCAGATCGAATTTGTGTGTGAATCGCTGGATGAGATTCTCACGCATTGCGCCGGTCGCCAGAACAAAGCTCACGCAGCCGTCAATTGGTAGAGCAGTTGCCCGGACATGGAAAACCTCCGCCTTTCGCCCTTCTCGTAATCGATCACCCACCGGACTGCAATTTTCAACCCGGCCGCGTTGAAGAGACGCTTCATCTCCTTGTGCGTAAATACATGGCCCAGCGTGCGGATCGTCCGATCGCCTGCATCCCATGACACAACCACGTCCCCCTGCGCCTCTGAGCGGGCAAGATAATCATGGGCCATGCGAAGAAAGGTTCTCGTCCAACCGTAAAACGCAGCGTTGTAGCGGTGATTCACGTCCACAAAAATAAACCCTGCGGGGGCCAACAGGTTTCTGAGTCTTGAAAGGACGCGCACTTTTTCCTGCGCGCCCGGGAGATGGCCCAGGACATTCCACAGACAAAGGACCATGTCAAACCGCGGCGCTGTATCGGGAATCTCAGATGCCGGATACGGCCAGATTTCAACTTCCTCCGGGCATTGAGCACGCATCTCCGCGCTGGGCTCCAGTAGTACAACCCGCCGTGCGTGCACCGCTTTGGCTATCCGCAACCCGCGACGTCCATCGCCGGCTCCCACATCCAGCAGGGATCTGATGGTACCGGCCTCAGCAATTACGATCTCTTCGACTCTGTGCAGGTACGGTTTTCGGCGCTCCGAGTATGCCCGATATCTGGAAGCGACCGCGTCATAAGCGGCCACCGGAGCCACCAGTTCGGGCAGTTGCCCTCGCGCAGTGCTATTGCGGGAAGCGCCAACCATCAGAATATTTGACACTCCGCTTGAAAAAATTCGCCATCATCGCGCAAGGTTTCTCGCGTTGGGATGAAGGTTGAAAAGGCGCAAATTCCCCTCTGCTTCTTGTCTCAATACATGACCGGCCCCCCCAGCAAGAATGCCGAAGGCAATTTGCCTCCGTTCCGGGTTGGGGCCGGGCGTCTTCATTGCCTCAAAATTCGCCCCAGAGGGCACGCCAGTGATCAAGAAAATTCTTCCCACTTTCCGCAAATTCACCATCGGCCTGATGGTGGTCTTGTTTCTTTCCGCCGTTTATCTGTATGCATTCCCGGCTCCCACGCTGCTCTATGCGGGCATGATCCTGTTGCACGCCGGCGCGGGTCTGGTGGCGATATTTTGTCTGATACGCTTCTGCCTGCGCTATCTTCGCGAAACCAGTCTAACGGCGAAGGTCGGCTGGATTGTCATGGCGCTGGGCGGAGTCGTTGGCGGCGGGCTGGTTTATGCTGGGACCACGCGGCAGAACCTGAAATGGTTGTACCTGCATATCGGACTATGCATGGCTGGCGCCATTCTTCTGGCCGCCGATGCCACAGCCAGATGGATGTCGCAGAAGACTACCATTGCGACGGCGAAGATCCGCGCGATGGCGATTGCCTCTTTGGCCGTGTGTGTCTTCGCTTTGGCGTATTCTGCCTGGTCCTTCCGTGAGGGACGTTGGGTTGCGTCTCATGTGATCAAGAACCCAGCGATTGCTCCCGCTAACATGAACGACGAAGGAGATGGGCCCAAAGGGCCGTTCTTCCCCAGTTCCGCCCAGGTAATCAGTGGCGGGCACATTCCCAGCAAGTTCTTTATGGAATCCGACAGTTGTAAGCGCTGCCACGCCGACATCTTCAAACAATGGAACAGCTCGGTTCACCACGTTTCATCATTTAACAATCAGTGGTACAGAAAAAGCATCGAGTACATGCAGGATGTCGTGGGCACTCAGCCGTCAAAATGGTGCGGCGGATGTCATGACCCCGCAGTACTTTACAGCGGGTTGATGGACACCCCCATCAAGCAGATTGTGCACCGGCCGGAAGCACAGGCTGGCCTTGGCTGCATGATGTGCCACTCCATCGCGCAGGTAAAGAGCACGATGGGCCAGGGCGATTTCTATCTCGAATACCCGAAGCTGCATGAACTGGCCGCCAGCAAAAATCCGGTAATCCGTTCCATACACGACTTCATGACCTATCTGAATCCCGAGCCGCACCGCCGTACCTTCCTCAAACCTTTCATGAAGACGCAGACCGCCGAGTTCTGTTCCAGCTGTCACAAGGTTCATCTCGACGTTCCGGTCAATCATTACCGCTGGTTCCGGGGATTCAACGAGTATGACAACTGGCAGGCCAGCGGCGTTTCCGGATACGGAGCGCGCTCCTTTTACTATCCAGCCAAATCACAGCAATGTGCCGACTGCCACATGCCTCTGCAAAAATCCGACGACGCGGGGAACGTCAACGGCATGGTCCATTCGCATCGCTTCCCTGCCGCCAATACCGCGGTGCCCATCGCCACTCAGGATACCGAGCAGCTGAAGATCACCGAAGATTTTCTGAAGAACAAGATTCTGAGCGTCGATATCTTCGCGCTCTCCAGGGCCCGCCCCGAAAAGAACGCGGGCACCGTGCCGCAAACCGATCTGGCCACCACCTTCGCGGTGGGTGAAGAAGCGGAAACCAAAGTAGCTTCCATCAGCGACGCGCCCGTAGTCCCAATCACCGCACCGCTGAACCGCGTGCAGGCGGCGGTGCGGCGTGGAGACACCGTGCAGGTTGACGTCGTGGTCCGCACCCGCACTATTGGACACTTCTTCCCTGGTGGAACCGTGGATGCCTACGACACCTGGCTCGAACTGAAAGGAACCGATGACAAAGGCCAGACCGTTTTCTGGAGCGGCAAGGTCGAAGATAACGGCAAAGGGCCCGTCGAAAAAGGCGCACACTTCTATCGCGCACTGCAGGTGGATGAACATGCGCACCCCATCAACAAACGCAATGCCTGGTCCACGCGCGCCGTGGTCTATGTGCGCCTGATTCCTCCGGGAGCCGCCGATACCGCGCATTTCCGCGTGGCTGTTCCCAATAACGCCGGCAATCAGATCAAGCTGCATGCCCGGCTGCTCTACCGCAAGTTCTCCTGGTACAACACCCAGTTCTCCTTTGCGGGCGTACCTGATCCGGCGAAGGGTGGCGACGTGAAACCCAGTTACGACGACCGCCCGATGGTGTTCAACGGCAGCACGGCGGAAGTCTCAGCTGTGGACAAAAAGATTCCGGACCTCCCCATCGTGACTCTCGGCGAAGATGAAGTCACGATTCAGGTGCTGGACCGTAAGGCCCCCGCGCCCGAACCGAAGATCGCATTGAACCCCAAAGAGTGGCAGCGCTGGAACGACTACGGCATCGGCCTGTTTCTGCAGGGCGACTTGAAGGCAGCGCAGGCCGCCTTCAAGAAAATTACCGAGATGGACCCAAAGAACCCGGATGGCTGGGTGAACATCGGCAGGGCCGCAGTGCAGGAAGGCGACATGGAGCGCGCCCGTGAAGTGCTAAAGCGCGCGCTGGAGATCAATCCCAAACTGGCGCGGACCAATTTCTTCTACGCCAAGGTACTGCGAAACGATGGGGACTACGACGGAGCGGCGGAACATCTGCGCACCGTTCTAGCGCAGTATCCGCGGGATCGGGTTGCGCTCAATGACCTGGGGCGCATTCTTTTCCTGAAGCGCAAATACGCCGATGCAGTACAGCAGTTGCAGGCGGTCCTGGCGATCGATCCCGAAGATCTTCAGGCCAATTACAACCTCATGCTCTGCTACAACGGACTCGGCGACGCAGGCCGAGCCCACGACTATGAAACGCGCTACCTTCGGTTCAAGGCCGATGAATCGTCACAGGCCCTGACCGGTCCTTATCGTCTGCTAAACGCCGAGGACAATAAGGAGCGGCAGGCCATCCATGCGCACGTTTCGGTGACGCTGGAAGGGGCGGGCGCCTTTGCTTCTGTGAAAAAAGAACATAGAGAACGCATTGCGCACGTTCCAATGAAGCCGAAGAAGACAGCGGAAGCTGGAAAGACGCATGCGACGGGAGGGGATTGAGGCGAGGCTGCGGAATCTCTGCATTCCGCGGGGAACATTCGGGTTCGAAAGAAATCTGCTGCTACGACTACGTAGCTGATTCAGGACTCGCGCCAACGCCGCGACTCGTGTGGCCTTCCACATTTCCAATAACGTCGGCGTCCTGATCGCACATTTTCGAAACGCAATACCTAGCCATCTGTACTCCTGTTTATGCTCGCCGTCACCTCGCCCTACACGACGCAAAACTCAGGGCCGATTGGGCGCTACTCCTTTCTCGTAAGAACTCTTCATTCTCTACTTCATGACGGTTATCCTGGCGCAAAGGAACCTGCTCCGCTGCGGTTGCGGTTCAAGAGAAGAGCCGTGCAGCGCAGAGTCGGTCCCGCCTTGCGGCAGACAAGGAAAAATTTTGGCGTTGTCCGGTTATAACCGCGAAGCAGCTGAGTTCCTCACCTTCCGCGCGCAGGCTCAAGGTCCGCGAGCGAAAGACCCGGAATGACAAAGGATGTGGCGGGGTGAGTGCTGAAGCGCGCTCTTTGCGCAGTTTGCCTGGCATCTTTCCACAAGGGCTTCAGTCGTATGCTGTTTACGTGCAATCTGAGAAGCCCGAAGCGCCTAACGCCGAAACTTCCTTCTCGACGTAACACCCTTTTCTTCTTCCACAATCACGGTTTGATCGCCATCGAGATTGCTTAGGTGGTCCACCTGGCCGCTGGGCCACGTGATTTCCAGGCTCTCAGCCCGGGTAGCTTTCCCCAAGCCAAATGTCAGCACCAACTCACTCTGCGAGAGATATCCGCCGCTATGCAACATCTGATATTGGCTATCGGCGCCATTCTTAAGACGAACAACCGCGCCAATGCCGTCGCGATTCGACTTTGTTCCCACCAGCTTGATCCTGAGACCGTGGTTGGGACCTCCCGGATTGTGGAACAACACCGGCGTTCCACCGTTTGTAGTTACCAGAACATCGAGGAAGCCGTCATTATCGATATCGGCAAAAGCAGCGCCGCGAGCTAGGCGGGGCAGGCCGAAGGACTTGCCCATTTGAAGCGCTACATCCTGAAACTTCCCTCCGCCCTTATTTTGGAACAGATGAGGCGGCTGGCGATATTTAATGCGCTGCTGGATCTTCTCAATGTCGTCTTCTATGTGGCCGTTCGCAACAAAAATATCCGGCCAGCCATCGAGATCATAGTCAAAGAAGAAGCACGAAAAACCGAGCGTTAAAAGGCTGTCGTGGCCGATCTCCGACCGGGGCGCTTCATCCACAAACAAGCCGTTGCCTTCATTGTGGTAAAGCGACATCATCTGGTTGGAGAAATTGGAAATGATGATGCTGGGGCGTCCTGAATGGTCATAATCCCCAGCATCAACCCCCATCCCGGCGCGCGCGATACCATCTTCGCTGAATGCAATGCCGGCCTGAACACCCTTGTCCGTAAAGGTTCCGTTCTTGTTGTTGACGAAGAGTTTGTTGGGCTGGGTGTCATTGGCAAACAGCAGATCAGGCCAGCCATCTCCGTCGTAATCGAGTACCGTAACACCGAGGACTTTAGACGAGGGATCGTAGAGCCCAGTTTTGCGGGTGACGTCTTCAAACTTTCCGTCGCCCAGATTGTGCCAGAGCCGGGGTGACACTCCAGGATAGGATTCAGGCGTGCAGTAGGACTTGTTTGTGCCATCGAGCGTGCACTTGATGTCCTTTTGCGGCGACCAGTCAACATAGTTGCCCACAATCAGATCAAGTTTTCCGTCGCGATCATAGTCAACCCAGGCTGCGCTAGTGGAAAACTCAGTAATGCCCCAGAGGCCCGCTTCGCGAGTCACGTCCTTGAAGGTCCCGTTGTGGTTGTTATGGAAAAGATGGCTCTGGCCGACGGCAGTAACAAAAATGTCATCATAGCCGTCATTGTCGTAATCTCCAATAGCCACGCCCATGCCATAGACGCTGAGACCAAGGCCTGCTGCGGCTGTGACATCGGTAAACGTACCGTTGCGATTGTTATGGTACAGCTTGAGCGTGCCGCCGCCGGGCTCTTCGTGTCCGGACCAGCCTTTTCCATTGACCAGCAGAATGTCAGGATATCCGTCATTATCGTAGTCAATGAAGGCGCAGCCGGGCCCCAGCGCTTCCGGCAGATATTTCTTCCCGAAAGCGCCATTCTTATGGACGAAGCGGATCCCGGAAGATTGGGTGATGTCGGCAAACTGAAGTGCTCTGGGACCAGCAACAGAGGTATGCGGAATATCAGCCTTGTGTGCCGGTTTTTTGGGCGGCTCCGGCGTGCGGCCCGTGGCGGCCAGAAATGCAATGAGCAATATCGCCGGGCTTAACAAGCTTGGGAGAGCATTCTTGATTGTCATGGATCAATTCCTGTTCCAAAAGATTGTGAACAATTGGATGAATTGCTCACGAAAGCTACTCCATGCGGTTTCGTGCTTTGGTCTAGATGCGCATTGAGGCAAGGTATTACTTGCCGCCCACTTGACGGCGCACTTCGTTCTCATTCCAGTCGACCCAGACCTCGGCAATCTTGCCTTCGCTAAACCGGAATTTACTCGTCCCCTGAGTCTTCGCAGGTTTCCCTCTTCCCGGGAGCCCCACGCCCTGGCCTTTGTTTGTGCCGTGGGCCGTCCAGCGGACATCGACAATATCTCCGTCAGCGGTAACCTGGTCTGCTCTGACCACCAGGGCAGGAAAGGCCGAGCGCCATTCTTTTCCCTGAGAGACAGCTTCGCCCAAGCGGGTCTCACGGTTTCCGAAATGCACAATGGCGTTCCTTTCATACATTGAGTCGATCAGTTCGTAACGTCCCTGACTGAACAGGTCATCGAATACCCGGCGAGCAGTCGTTTTGCTTTTTTCTGCTGAGCTTCTATCTGTCGCTTTGTTCTTGTTCCTTTGGGAAAATCCCAAACCACAGCAAAGCACTGCCACGAAGCAAATGATGCTCACCTTTCGCATGGGTACTCCTCCCAGTCTTAGAGACAAGGCAGCTCCACAGAATTGCGCCTTAGCTCGGCAGAAATACGCAAAAAAGGCCGGGCCGATGTGTCTCTGTTCGCGTACGCAACAGTTGCCGCCAAAGTGTGAGCTTTCCAGAATGAGTACCCTGAAAAAATCAGCCCGCCGATGGCATCCG
>JBARMK010000201.1:0-4315 GCA_049802395.1 Candidatus Angelobacter sp. | reverse complement strand
GCGCCGCCTCATCGAATCTTTATGGATAATTTACAAACTGTGGTTTTTGGCGGCGGATGTTTCTGGTGTCTTGAGGCGGTCTTTGACCGCATGCAGGGCGTGACAGCGGTTGAGTCAGGATATATGGGCGGCCACGTTGACAATCCCACTTACCGCCAAGTGTGCGAGGGCGATACGGGGCACGTTGAAGTGGTGCGGGTGACGTTCAATCCGGCGGAAACAAGCTTTCGTGAACTGCTCGACGTTTTCTTTGCCATCCACGATCCCACCACGCCGAACCGCCAGGGAAATGACATAGGCACACAATATCGATCGGTGATCTTCTATAGTTCAGAAGAACAATATCGCGAAGCGAAGAAAAAGATCGACGAGCTGAACGCGGCGCGGACATGGCCAAATCCACTCGTTACGTCGCTGGAGCCGGCGGCGAAATTTTTTATGGCCGAGGATTACCATCAGGAGTATTTCACCAATAACGGGAGCCAGCCGTATTGCCAATTTGTGGTAGCCCCGAAGGTCAAGAAATTTCAGCAGAAATTTGCCGAAAAGCTGAAAGCGTGAGTAGCGCCGCTCCTTGATTATCTCCATCAGGGGCTTCCGCGCTGCCGAGCCGTGGCTAAAGCCCAGTCGAATATGAGCCTCTAACGGCACGGCTGAAGTCCGTGCCCTGATACGAATCTGGTTATAGGAGCGCGCCGCATCTTCCCTGCGCCAAAGGCCCAATGTGAGGATAAACTCTAAAGCCCGCTCTTTACATGGAAGGTAAATAGTTGTCGCATTACAACAATAGACGGCCTTTCAAGCGGCGGGAAAGACAAGCAAGGGTCGTTGCAATCCCCCGCGCCACGCATTTGCGCTGAAACTTCAGGCGATTACTGTTTCGGGACTAAGTAGAACCTTAACCCTTGCACGAATGCAGAGCGACAGCCCACTCGCAGCCCTCCTTCCGATGCGCAGCAGCATCTTAGTCGCAGAAGGAAAGACACACGACCGAAGGAGAACAACAACCGATGAAACGCGTAATCACATTCCTGTTTGCATTCCTGCTTACTGCTACATTGAGCCTGGTGGCGCAAGAGCCGGCCAAAGACCAGGGTGCAACCGGAGACAAGAAGGCCGACAAAGCGGAGAAGAAGGAAGCCAAGGCCGCGGAAAAGGGCAAGTCCATGACCCTGACCGGCTGGGTGAAAGAGCAAGACGGTAAAACCGTGTTTGAAAATGACAAAGACAAACAAGCATGGACCGTTTCCAATACTGACGCAGTCAAAGGGCATGAAGGCCACCACGTGAAGGTGAAGGCGAAGCTGAATGACGCCGATCACTCACTGAACGTGGAGAAATTGACGATGCTGAGCAAGGCCAAGCAGGCGGCTGAGAACCAAAAGTAAAAAAGCGCTGAGACTGGACGACACAGGGCGAAGCCGAAAGCTTCGCCCAATCTTTTTGTGCGGTATGCTGGAAGCATGCGCACTTCCCTGCCGAAGGCCGACCGCCAGCTCGTCCAGATTGTCGACGCTGCGCTGGCGGAAGCGGCGCGAAAAAGCGGCGAGTGGCTGGTGTGCCGTAAAGGCTGTACGCAATGTTGCTTCGCACCTTTTCCTATCAGCCAGCTTGACGCGGCGCGGCTGCGCCAGGGAACAGTCGAGCTGAGAAAGAAAGACCCGCAGCGGGCACAGCGTGTGCGTGAGCGCGCGCAAGCCGCTGTCACAAAGCTTACGCCAAACTTTCCCGGCGATCCGAAGACAGGAATTCTTGGCGAGGACAAGGAAGCTGAAGAGCGCTTTGTGGATTTTGCCGACGATGAGCCATGTCCCGCGCTCGATCCTGCAACCGGCGGTTGCGATCTCTATACAGCGCGTCCGATGACCTGCCGCACTTTCGGCCCCCCGGTGCGGTCAGGGCCGGAAGGCGGGTTGGGAGTTTGTGAGCTTTGTTACCACGGCGCGAACGACCAGCAGATTGCCGGCTGCGAGATGGTTCCCGATCCGGAAAACCTAGAGGCCAAGCTGCTGGAAGAGCTGGAGCAGCGCACTGGCAAGAGAGGCAACACAATTGTGGCGTTCTGCCTGACGGAATAGCCAGCGAACGCGTTGCCGCTAGTTCCGTTTCAGGTTTTGTCAGCTCCGACGGACATTGCGATCAATCAATACAAATTTCAGCAAGGGGACCACGCAATATGGTTCCCCTTTTTCCGAGCGATTGTAATTACGAATAGTAGCGCCCATTTACTTCTTCACCGATTACGGCAAAATCTGCCTTCGAGGTTTCCAGAGGACCCGACTTCCAGGAAAAATCCAGCGAGGGCACACGAACAGAAGCTTCCAGTTGCGCGCTGGCTTCGAAACCGGTAAAGCGGAATTGCTGTGCAGGATTCTCATAGGTGACGGGGTTGGCGCCGGCTTTCCACACCAATTTGAAGTCGAGAAAAGCGGGATGCGTCTCTGCGGTCATAGAGGGCCAGTTGGGCTGGTCAATGATGGGCACGTTCTTCATTTCAAGCGTGGCCGTATGCCCATCCGGGCTGATGACCAAGCTGCCGTCGGGTACGGGCGCGACCCAGTAAAGGCCGGCTGGAGAAATCGGGGGATGAAAATCGTGAACCTGGTTCGCAGGGACCGCCGGTCCCTTGAACAGCGTGAGTCATATATGACTGAGAGCGCCTTGTTGAGGCTGACGCGCCGCGAAATATTCTCCAGACATAAAGCTGAAGTCGGTGGTAGGAGTACCGAAGGCAAGACGATTGCCTTTATTGTCAGTTCCCATGCCGGTGAAGCCGGCACAGCGCGCGATCTTGCCTTTGAAGTGGTAGATATTGGAGATCTCCACATTGGCTTTTGGCGCCTGATTGTGATTGCCGTTTTTGTCCAGCCAGGGAATAGGAAACGGACATGTACTGCCGTTAAAAGGGCCAGAAGGAATGGGAGGACTGCAATTTTCACTGGCGTTGAGCCGTGGCGCCAGTCCGGACACGGTGGTAAAGCCCGCTGCTGCTGCGCCGAGCTGAAGAAAACGCCGCCGGCGAATTTCAAGGGGGGAAGAGGAATTCGTATCTTTCATGAAGCCTCCTTAGATGCGAGTTGCTGGCAGCCACATATTGAAGATGGCTGTGATGAGATTCTAAATCAGCCAGGCGTGGGAAAAAGTGTGCTAAGCGCGGTTATGATCCAATGTGGAATTGCCGCGCCTGGTGATAGTGCCGGCGCAGCCGTTCATCCTGCAATTCAAATTGCACTATTGCGTCAGGCTCCGGCAGAAACCGGCATGTCAGAGATAACGCCTTCAGGGATGTGATATCGCCGTGAACGCGGAAGCCTGCCCAGGAGACCGAGAGCGAAGAATGCGCCGGCGACAATGAGAAAAGTCGCGAGTCGAAGGCGGCCCAGGCTGGCAGGAGAAAGATCAAAGTATTTTCCCATACGCCACATGGCCCAACCTGCGAGCTGCGTAGGAACGACGGTCCACACGGCAACGTAAAACCAGCCTTTTTCCGCTCCCTCATTGCGCGTGGAACGGCGCGCGCGGGGGGTGAAGTCAAGCACGGTGGCCGCCACGATGGCCGCGGCCAGAACGTAATAGATTCGAACATAAAGATTATTGATGACCCACCGGCCAGTGAAGAAGTTCACCACCAGGCCGATCAGGTTGATGGTGAAGGGCACCAGCAGGTCAATCCATGCGGAGGTATAGCAGACCACGCGATACCAGAGGTTCGGCTTGGGCTCGCCATAATGGATGATATAAGGCCGGGGTTCGCCGCCGGGAAGACGGCCGGCGAATCCGCGCCAAACGCAGACGGCGGCTACAATGGCAAGCCAGATCCAATGACGGCGGTCTGGGCCGTGAGCGTAGAGCGCAGCGGTGAGATGGCCGGGAAGAATCCAGAAAACCCATATCCAGATGGGGACGTGAAGGACGCGATAATAATTCTTGTTTCGTTCACGCTCGACGACTTTTTTCATCAATGGTTCGGTCACTGGAGAGCATTTTAAATGCAATCGAGATTTTGTTGAACTGGCGTTCGTTGGGCGAGGCGTGGCAGGAAATGTTTGGTGAGAACCTAGGGGGTAAGCCAAAAGAATGAAAGCTTTAGGCACAACGATTGCATTTCGTAAAGAAAAAGGCCGCAACAATCTGCTGCGGCCTTTCCGGGGGGAAACAAGCGCGGTATTACTGTGGCGGCGCTTGTTTGGTTATGTTATCCAGCCCATTCGTTGGCTGGGCGGGAAGCGCCGGCGGCGTGATGAAGGCCGGCGGATTGACGAAGTCAAAGAACTCGGTCATGTCGTCGGCAGCGGCATCGCGCGCGGTCAAAGGC
>JBARMK010000200.1:0-9196 GCA_049802395.1 Candidatus Angelobacter sp. | reverse complement strand
GTGGAAAATCCTCGCGGCGGGTAAAAATTGCTAACGTCTCAGGTCGAACCAGGGATTGGCCGTTCTGCAACATAGATTGAGCAAAAACTGACAAGTCCAGCGCTGCGGAAAAACAGCCGGCGTGGCCTGCCACACCTCCCATGACCGAGGCGTTCTCGTCGTTGACTTCACCCTGGATCAGGCGATGGCGGAAGGTCCGGTCATCTTCCGTTGGTGGGATCAGAGGATGGTGAGCTACGGGCGGCCTAAAGGTCATGCTGGCGAGGTTGAGTTTTGCAAAGATCTCGCGCCGGCAGAAACGGTCAAGCGGTTCGCTGGTAAGGCGCTCAAGGGCTTCACCCAGCAGGATGAAGCCGATATCGCTATATTCGGCTCGCGTCCCGGGATCGGCCGTAAGCGGTATTTGAAGCGCTTGTTGCAGCAACTCTTCCTTACTATGGGCGGTCTGGAAGAGCTTGATATAGGCCGGCAGGCCGGAGGAATGAGCCAGCAGCATGCGGAGTGTGACCTGCCGGCGTCGAGTGTCATTCTGGGTTGCGCCGCTTTTATAGAAGTCGGGCAGTAGTTCGACCAGCGGCTGATCGAGCTTGAAGATGCCGTGATCGTACAAGAGCATGCAGGCGGCGGTGGTCGCAACCACCTTGGTGACAGAAGCCAGGTCATAGACCGTTTCAGCCGTCACTTCCGGAGAGCCGGCGTCATAAGTGAAATGCCCCAGGCCTGTCAGCGCGATCAGGTTTCCACGATGAGCGACGGCAACTGCGGCCCCGGGAAACGCGCGCTGCTCAATAGCAGAACGCAGGACATCAAAAGCGCGTTGAAACTGTTTGTCCTGGCCGGCGAAGGAGTGGGACAAGCGGGGATTGGTACTTTGGTGCAGAAAATGTCCTCGTGTTGCTTTTGTTTTCGGTTTATAACACACTCAGTTCAGAGATGAAATTCCCGCACAAAATCCCAGGCCTGATTGCCGTACTTATTTTGCTGGTAAATTCCTTTGCCGCAATACCTCCGCCTAAAAAAAAGATGCCCGCAACGGCCAAGGAGGTAGCCAACTTCGCTCCGGTTGACTTGCTGGTACAGGAGCAGATCAATGACCAGGCGATCACCGGCGCAGTGCTGGTGGTCGGGCATGGTGGACGCATTGTGCACCAAAAAGCGTTCGGACTTCGCGCCACTGCGCCACGAGCAGAGCCGATGACCCTGGATACTATTTTTGACCTGGCTTCGCTGACCAAGGTGGTCGCCACCACGCCCAGCGTGATGCGGATGGTGCAATACGGGCAGGTCCGGCTGGAAGAACCAGTGGCCCACTATATCCCCGACTTTGGCATGAACGGAAAAGATACGGTCACCGTCCGCCAATTGTTGACGCACTATTCAGGATTGCGGCCGGATATCGACTTGAATCCTCCGTGGGATGGACGCGACACGGCGTTCCGGCTTGCGCACGAAGAGAAGTTGCAGGCGCCACAGGGCGCGCTGTTCATCTATAGCGACACGAATTTTATCGTGCTCGGCGAGATGATACAGCGGCTTTCCGGCATGACGCTGGACAAGTATTCCGAGGTCCACATTTTTCAGCCGCTGGCCATGAAGCATACGCGTTTTCTGCCGCCGCCAGAGTGGCGAAGCAAGATCGCGGAGACCTATTCGCCCGACAGGAAGCAGCTCCTGCGCGGCGTGGTGCACGATCCACGGGCGGAGCGGATGGGCGGCGTCGCCGGGCATGCCGGGCTGTTTTCCACGGCCGGCGACCTGGCGCTGTATGCGCAAGCGCTCATCAGCCGCAAAAGCATCCTGGACGGCGACATCATCGAGAAGATGACGACACCACAGCAACCGCCCAACGCCACCGAGGTGCGCGGACTGGGCTGGGACATTGATTCGTCGTTTTCTTCCAATCGGGGAGCGCTGCTGCCGGTGGGGTCGTTTGGCCACACGGGATTTACCGGAACCTCAATGTGGATTGATCCGTACACCAACACGTATGTGGTCCTGCTAACGAACTCCGTGCTGCCGCGGCAGGGGCCGCAGATTATTTCTTTGCGATCGCGCGTGGCGACGGCCCTGGCGGCGCTGCTGCATCTGGATGTGACCTCGCCTGATCGGGAGAAGCAACTGGCCATCACCGGCTACAACGAGTCGGCAACGGCTTCCCGCAGGCTGGGTGCGCGCAACGGCCACGTATTGACGGGGATCGACGTGCTGGAGCAGGAGAATTTTGCCTCGCTGAAGCAGCCGGATAAGGCGGAGCTGACGATTGGGCTGTTGACGAACAATACCGGGCTGGATGCGCAGGGTCGACGGACGATCGACGTGTTGGCGGCGGCGCCGGGGATAAAGCTGGCGGCAATCTTTGCTCCAGAACACGGAATCTTTGGCGCGCAGGACGACTTGAAGGTGGGAAACACAACCGACTCAGTGACCGGCGTACCCGTGTATTCGATGTACGGCGGCACCGATGCGAAGAAGCGACCGCCGCTGGACGTGCTCAAAACACTGGACGCGGTTGTGTTTGACATTCAGGATGCTGGAGCACGCTTCTACACATATCCGGCGACGCTCGGCTACCTGCTGGAGGCGGCGGCGCAGACAAATACAGAAGTGATTGTGCTGGACCGTCCAGACCCGATCAATGGTTCGTTTGTGCAGGGCCCAATGTCGCAGACCGAGCTTACAAACTTTAACAACTACCACCCCATACCTCTACGACACGGCATGACGCTGGGCGAACTGGCGCAGCTGTACAACACAGAAAGAAAAATTGGCGCGCGCTTGCGGGTGATTCCCATGCAGGGCTGGCTGCGCGGCGACTGGTTCGATTCTACCGGAATAGTCTGGACAAACACTTCGCCCAATCTTAGATCGGTGAATGAGGCTGAGCTGTATCCGGGGGTAGCAATCATTGAGGGAACGAATGTTTCCGTTGGCCGCGGCACGGACACGCCCTTTGAGGTGATGGGCGCGCCATGGATCGATGCACGCACTTATTCAGACTACATGAACGCGCGTTTGATTCCGGGTGTGAGATTTGTGCCACTCACATTCACGCCTGTAAGCGGTCCGTACACGAGCCAGCAATGCAAGGGCGTGAACATTATTGTTACTGATCGCACGGTGCTGGATGCGCCAGAGATGGGCATTGAACTGGCGGTGGCGCTGAGAAAACTTTATCCGGAGCAATGGAAGGTGGAGCTCTCGCTGAAACTTTTGGCAAATCGTGAAACATACGATGCGGTCGTGAGAGGAGATGATCCGCGAAGCATCGCGCAGGGCTGGCAGGATGAGATCGAGAAGTTTAAGGAGATCAGGCAGAAGTATCTTTTGTATAAGTGAGGGATGTTCACCGCGGAGACGCGGAGGCGCGGAGAAGAGCCGGGCAGCCGTGAATCAACGCGAATTGCATTCCTGATTTGCTGTTGCCGATTCGGCCGCACAGCAGATCCCCTTGGGTCCTATTTGTCCGCTCTGCCCATTCACGCCAAAAGCGGGCGCGAATGGGGACCCGAAAACGCGGCCAAATATACGGACCTCTCGGGATGACAATTCATTATGAGAGTGCACATCTGAGCACGAACAGTCCGGGTATATGAGTTCGTCTATACTTCCGAAATGGACCTGCACATAGGCACCTCTGGTTGGTCATACGCGAGCTGGAAGCCTGCGTTTTTTCCGGAGAAGCTGCCGTCGAAACGCTTTCTTGAGTTTTACGCGACGCGGCTGAATGCAGTCGAGTTGAATGCGACGTTCCGTCGCATGCCCACGCCCAGCGCAATCGCCGGATGGGTGGGGCCGACTCCGCCGGACTTCAAGTTTGCCGCCAAGATGCATCAATCGATTACCCATTTCAAGCGGCTCAAAGACTGTGACGATTCGTTTCGATTCTTTCTGCAGAGCCTGGAGCCGATGCGGCAGTCGGGCAAGCTGGGACCAATATTGATTCAGCTGCCACCGAATTTGAAGGCCGATGTTGATCTGCTGCGGACGTTTGCCCAGCTCTTGCCGCAGGCATACAGGTTTGCGTTCGAATTCAGGCATGAGAGCTGGTTCAGCGATTCCGTGTATGACATTTTAAAGAGCAAGAACGCGGCATTGTGCTGGGCGGAGAGCGAGAAAATTGTTGTGCCTAAGGTGGCGACGGCAGATTTCTTGTATTACCGATTTCGGGAGCCGGAGTACAGCACGCCTGATCTCCAGAAAGTGGCGGAAGAATTGAAAGCGCAGAGCACGGAGCGCGAGATATATGTGTTCTTCAAGCATGAAGAGCAGCCGGAGAGCGCGCTGAATGCGGTAACAGTGGCGAGGCTGAACGGGATTGAAGAAAAGCCGTTCGTGATGCCGGAGAAGAAGATGGGGAAGAAGAACACAGCAAAATAGGAGTTGCCCTCCTTCGCTCCCTCCTCAGGCCCCGTTCGCTACGCTTCACGGTTCCTCGGAGTCGCTCAGGAGGGCAACGATAGGTAGGCCGCTGGTTCGGCTTTGGGTTATTGTCTATCCGTGTGCAATGTACTCAGCGGCTGAAGCCGGAGAGTCTATCAGCTTTGCCGCAGGTCTAAAGAGTTGCTCCACCCCGTCGTGGGACGCAGTAGAGCCTAAAAAGGTATAAAAGCACTAGCCAGCGATTGCCTCAATTGCATTTACAGCCTCCGGCGGCAATTCCAGAGAGCGGCTTTCAAGGTCCTGTTTCATGTGATCTGCGTTAGTGGTGCCAGTAAGCGGTAGCATGCCGACGGCGCGCGCAAAAGCGAAGATCAGCTGGGCGGGCGTTGCATTGATCTCTGCGGCAAGAGTGGCGATGGTGGGATGGCCGAGGACTTGCCTGTTTGCGGTGAGAAGAGAGAAGCCCTGGTAGATGATGTTTCGCTCGCGGCAGAAAGCGCGCACATCGCGGTCCCAGCCACGAATGGCATAGCAGCGGTTTTGGACGAACGCAGGCAGTTCCGCGTGGGCGCGGGCCATCTGCTGCAGTTGAGCAAATGAAATGTTGCTGACGCCAAGAAGGCGTGTGCGTCCGGCATCTCGTTCTTTGATCATGGCCTGCCAGGTTTCAAAATCCTCTGTGGTCCAGTGGGAGTGAGAAGCGGGACCGTGCAGAACAAAGCTGTCCACATGGTCGGTGCAGAGATGCTCTAGCGAACTAGCCATGGACTGCGCTACCTGGACGGAAAGCGCTGCTCCCGGATCGTATGGGAGGCGATGGTCTTGGCCGTCTTGATAGGTAAATTTCGTCTGAAGGAAAAGATCGGCGCGGGTAACCAGTCCGGCGCGATATGCGGCAGCCAGTCCTTGGCCCACTCCGGCCTCAAAATAGTGGCGGCGTTGGTTGGCCGTGTCGATGGCGCGAAAGCCTGAGCGGACGGCAAGTTCGGTGAGGGCCGGCGTGCGATCTTCTTTCCATGCCGTACCGTAAAGGAAGTCAGGGACAGGCGGAGGCGCAGTTGGCATACGCTATTCTGTCATGAGGCAAACCAAAAACCTTGCCACGGTAAGAACGAATCAAGGGAGACCATGATTTATGCCGATCACGAAGTACGAAGGACGGACGCTGACCAAACAAGTGTTTCAGCTCGAGGAGTGCTGGTTTATGAATTGCGTACTGCGCGAGTGCACCATCTTTTACGGCGGCGGCCCTTTTGAGTTGATGAATACCGCCTTCGATAATTGCCAATGGAAGTTCCAAGGGCCGGCCAACACAACCTGCCAGCTGCTCACGATGATTGGGCTCATCAAACCAGGGCAGGCTCCTCCGCCACAAATTGAGGCCAAAGGGACGGCATAGGCTACTCTCGCATCTTGGGCGTCGGGCCACAATTTATTCGTTGGCCGGTGCGGTTTTCTGTTGACCATTCGTAATGTATTCGCTATAGTGTTTGCGACTGAAAACTATTTTGGCGTGTAGCGCAACGGAGATCCCGTTGCGTTTGGTGTTTTTGGGCTGTGATCCTCAGCCGATGCTCTCAGCCATGGGATGCCTTGGGATGAAATGGGATTACATAGGGGGTAGGGGTAGAAGGATGGGTGACCTTAGTGATCGAGACATCGGGTGATCGGAAGAACCAGGTGCAGCTTGGTCCCACGCGAACTGGCGCCACTTAAGTAGCGGGACGGAACCATTGCAGCTATTTGCCGGAAAACCGGCAGGCAGGATACTGGGAGAGATATGGGGTCTGATAACAAGCAAGGGAGCAAGAGACGTCCGGATCCGATAGTAAACAGCTTTCTCGACTATCTGAAGGTAGAGAAGGGGCTGGCGCAGCTGACTGTGACATCGTATCAGTCCGACCTTGTACAGTTTGCCGGGTTTCTGGAAGAAAAGCGGCGGGTGTTGCTACAGGCGCGACGCGAAGAGGTGCGTGGCTTTTTGAGCCAGTTATTTTCTAACGGGGTGAAAGACCGGTCAGTGGCGCGCAAGCTTTCCACGCTGCGGCACTTCTACAAATACTTATTGCTGGACAGGATGATCAAGCACGATCCAACACTGGAAATCGATTCACCGAAGCAATGGAAGATACTGCCCAAGGCACTGGCGGCGAGTGAAATAGATTCCATGCTGGAGACGGCTGGCAAGGCCCGTGGAAACGTAGCATCCCACGTCTCTGCCGGAAGATTGTCAAGCGTTCGAAAGCTGGCGCCGGCACTAGCGCAGCGCGACCAAACCATGCTGGAGGTCCTTTACGCAGGCGGCCTGCGCGTGTCGGAAGTTATTCACGTCAAATTGGAAGACCTAAAGCTGGATATGGGACACGTGCTGGTACGGGGCAAGGGGGACAAAGAAAGAATTGTTCCACTCGGGCGCGCTGCGCAGGAAGGAACTAGAGCATATATGGCCGAGGGCCGGGATGCTCTGTTGCAAGGCAAAGTTTCATCGTGGTTGTTTGTGCGTCGCGGCGGAGGCAGGTTGACGCGGCAGCGGGTATGGCAAATGGTGAAAATGGCTTCCGCTTCAGGACGCCATGCCAGCCCGCACATGCTGCGGCATAGCTGCGCCACTCACATGGTGGAGAACGGCGCCGACTTGCGTACGGTCCAGACCATCCTAGGCCACGCCGATATTTCCACCAGCCAGATTTATACCCATGTGGCGCTGGACCGGCTGAAGAATGTCTATCGGCAGTTTCATCCGCGAGGCAAGAGAAGGGAAGGCAGGCCATGAACGCGGCGGAGCGACGGGTGAATCCGGAGATCGAGAAGGGCTGCCGCAAGTTTTTGGAATCGCTGCGCGGGGAGCGTAACGCCTCCATGCATACGCTCCGTGCGTATCGCAACGAACTTACTCGCTTTGCTGAATATTTGGGGCCTGAACTGGGCTGGAAAGATATTGACCATGTGGCCATACGCGGTTTTCTCTCGCACTTGCATGGTTCCGGGTTGAGCAAAGTGTCGGTGGCGCGGGCGCTGGCGGCGTTGCGGTCTTTATATAAGTGGCTGGCGCGGGAGGGAATTGTCCAGCAGAACCCGGCGAAGCTGGTGTCCACGCCGCGTTTGCCCAAGAAACTGCCGCGCGTCCCCACCATGGAGGAGATCAACGGTCTATTGAACAGTGACATGCCGGAAAATGCTGCATTCCCCGAACGCGATCGCGCGATTTTTGAGTTGCTGTATGGCTGCGGGCTGCGCAATTCCGAACTGGTGGGAATCGAGTTAGGCGACATCGAAGAGGCGAATGGGGTGATCCTGGTGCGCGGCAAAGGAAAGAAACAACGCTACGTTCCGCTGGACGGCGCCGCGGCGGAGGCATTGCTAGCCTATCGCGAGGCGCGGCAGAAAGTACTGCAGGAGACACAAAAGCCCACGCGCCGGCTGTTTATCAATCGCCGGGGCGGCCCGCTGACCACGCGCAGCGTGGGCCGGATTGTGAAACAAATCGCCGTGGCCCGGGGTCTGCCACCGGACATTCATCCGCACACCCTGCGCCATGCCTTTGGAACGCATATGCTGGCTGAAGGCGCGGACCTGCGCGCGATCCAGGAGTTGCTGGGACACGAACGGCTTGCGACCACACAGAAATACACCCAGCTATCGATAGGCCACGTGATGGAGGTATATGACCGGACGCACCCGCGGGCAAAGTGAGGATGGCGCGTAAGGCGGTTCAGCCGCCGGAATGTTGTGATATATTGCCATCGCAAAACCTGCATCGAGAACCTATATTTTTCGCGCCCAACCCATGAACCTATTCGGCAACTATAGTTTTGGTTTCGTCCTGGTGGCCATTGCGATCGTGCATTTTATCCGTCGCCGGCCCAACACCTATTGGCTGTGGATCATCCTGATCGGAGGCGGGCTTGGCGCGCTGGTCTATATTTTCATTGAAGTTCTTCCCGATCTTGGCTTGCTGCGGCAGTCTTTTCAGATATTCTCGCATCGGAAACGAATCCGGCAGTTGGAGATGATTGTGCTGGACAATCCTTCAGCGGGAAATTACGAAGAGCTGGCCGACCTGTATCTGGAGCAGAAGAAGTTCGATAAGGCCAAGGAATGCTATGACAGGGCCATTTCGTCGCGGACCGATTCACCCGATCCGTTTTACCGGCGCGCTCTCTGCGAACTTGAGTTGAACGACTTTGGCGCAGCCGTAACGGACCTGGAACGAGTGGTGAAGATGGCCCCCACTTACGATTATCAGCGTGCGTCAGGATTGCTGGCTTACGCCTGGTCCAGGAACAACCAGAGCGAGCAGGCTGCGAGTTTGTTTGCGCAGGTGACACAGACCTCGACGCTTTCAGAGACGCAGTTCAATTACGCGCAGCTGCTGGCGGCCCAGGGGAAGACAGTGGAAGCGCGGCAGTGGGCCCAGCGGATCATCGGCAAAAAGGCCACGATGCCTCGCTATCTGAAGCGGCGCGAGAGGCCATGGTTCCGGCGGGCTTCGGCGCTGCTGAAGAGGTTGCCAGCGTGAGGAATGGGGCGTTGTACAAGTAAGCACGAAGGAAAGAAGCTTTAATAAAGAAGGTTGAAATAAAAGAAAGCCGGAGGTAAAAGCCTTGCGCTCCGGCCATCTTTTGCGGATGCCGCGATGATCAACGTTTACTCAGCGGGGCTGCCGGATTGCTTGTCGCCGTTCTTTTCTTTCTTCGGCTTCCCGGCATCCTGGAGGACCTGAACCTCTTTGCCGGTATGGGTCTTCACTGCTTCCATGATGGTTTTGTACGCATTTTTGTCCATGCGCAGGACGACGCTCTTCGGAGCCTCCTGC
>JBARMK010000199.1:0-14394 GCA_049802395.1 Candidatus Angelobacter sp. | reverse complement strand
GTCACGTGTTACTCACCCGGTCGCCACTTTACTCATGGATTGCTCCACTTTCTCGTTCGACTTGCATGTGTTAGGCACGCCGCCAGCGTTGATTCTGAGCCAGGATCAAACTCTCGTTTGAAACCTGTTCACTCCCCGACGGGTCATCGGCTAACCTAACCGGCCTCCTCACCCTCGATCCTTGCAGATCGAAAATTCAGACGCCTGTAGATATCCCGACAATTACGGGGAGTTGCCATCGCGGCTAATAAGGCAGCGTCTCGCTTACGCAAAACCGCATGCCCGGAATTCACCGGATGGCCCTGATTCTTGTGAGATCACTCGGGCCTAAACCCTCGTTTCATCTCACGACTGGCACGTTCAACCATTTTGTCAAAGACCCGATTAGCACTCCGCCTGAGCGGCGCTTTTCAGGTACCCCAGGCCATAAGCCTGGAGCTCCTCGAAACTTTTAATCGGCTTGATCTCTCCCAAGCCGGCCCCGGTCGTTCTTACCCTGGGGCTGTCTCCTGGTCCCCTGGACACCAGAGACGAACCTTTCAAAATTACCCCGAGCGGCCACTTTCTGTCAATGTGGATATCTTCGGATATCCGGGGCGAATCTCTTTTGTTACGTCTTTCTTGCCCTAATCCGTATCACTCTCGACTCAGACTCTGGAGCGTAGCCGCCCTCGGCTGCGCACCTCCGTAACTCAGATCCAGCGACCCTGCCAAATTCCACCAAACTTTGTGGACCCGCAAGACTTTGTGTACCGCAGGCGCCCTCGCCTGCGACTTACATGCACACTCGTCAGCCCTGCTTTTCGCGGAAAAACACACGCACAGGCCGTTATTAAACTGGTTTAAAGAACTTTTTAGGTCTTTTTAGAACCCTTCAGGACTCTCAAGTTCCCGAATAGAGCCTCGCAGCACTTGCCTTGGAGGCGATTGTGGTGGCTGTAACCTTTTAGATGACCCAGCGGCTTGAAAAGACTCTTTTCAGACCCTTTTCTTCGCCCGGCCCCTCGCTGCCCATTGCAACGGTTGCCACATCTCTTACGTCTCTTTATTAATGTACCAAGACGTCCCGATTCGCGCAAGTGCTCCCGCACACATTTTCAAGCAAAATGGACATGCCCTTGCGATGCAGCATTTAGCCATTGGCAGTTAGCCATTAGCCGTATGAAAGCTTAAACCCACGGGGTGGAGCAGGCATTCATGCCTGCGTTTACAGCCCTGAAAAAGGCCCCTTCCCCGCGCCTGCGGCCCGCGCGCAGCGAAGCGGAGCGCTGAGAATTAAGCAGTTTGTCTATGACCAAGCGCCGAATACATGGCTCGCGGTTTTCTTATCAATTTACTGAGACGGCCGGAAAGGACCTCTGAACTTAGCTTGCGGCGTCCTCGAAGCGCGCATTCCCAAACAATAATTGAGCGCCATCCCAATGCCTTCAGCTCTTTCCACGCGCAATTATCACGGAAACGGGTACCCTCAATCTTCGATTTCCAAAAGCTTACTCTGGTCTCGGGCAGTTTGGATAGGCTGCATCCGTGACCATGCCAGAAGCAGCCGTTCACAAAAATGACAGTTTTGTATTTGCGCAAGACTATGTCGGGTTTACCGGGCAGATTGCTGCAGTGCAGGCGAAAGCGAAACCCTGCGGAATGCAACAGGGAACGGATCAAACGTTCCGGTTTAGTATCCTTTCCACGAATGCGGCTCATGTTGAGCCTTCGCTGCGTGGGAGTAAGTACATCCATAAATCAGCTTCTCATGCCGCTAGCGGCCGCCTCTCTTGCGACGATTCGTTTTTACCTTCGCCATTGAGTTAGCAATTTCGCCGCGCAACCCTGACTTAGAGTCTGGCTGCCATTCTACCGCTTGCTCAAAAAAGTCTTCGTCGCCGATCTCAGATCTGAGCAAATCCTTATCCATGGTGACACGGACAGGTAATGGAAACCGCACGACTTGACCACTTACGATGCCCTGCCCAGGTCCGAATCCCGGGATAAGCTTAGCGTCGGATTCGCTTAAATTCTCCATCACGGAGCGAACGAAACTTTGATCCTTGGGGTTCACCAGCCTGAGTATCAGAAAGGAATTGCATTGAGAGACGATGGTCTCATCCAATCGACTTGGACGCTGCGAAATCAGTACGAGGCCGGTCCCAAATTTTCGCCCTTCTGTAATCAGCCGCCTAAGTACCGGCAGAGAAACGGCATCTTCTGTGCCTTCGCGAGCTGAAGGAATAAACGTGTGTGCTTCTTCAACTACGGTTAAGAAAGGTGCGATCCGCCCGGTTAAATTCGCCCTAAAATCGAAAAGTGTCTCCAAGGTGATGGCAGCAATTGAACACTGCGTTATGTGGTCATAGCCGCCGAGATAAAGGATTGAAGTTTGCCCCGGTTGGATGATTCTCTCTGGTTCACTGAATGGATTAGGTAGAGATTCAAATTTTAGCTTCTTCAGCTTTGGGCTACGCCGCATCATCTCGCTCGTTTTCCGCATCCTGTCCAAGCGGCTGAATACTATATTCAAAGCGCGGCGTACTACATACGCCGTTGGTCTCTTGTTTCCGGGTTGTGTGGGCGCATCTCTTTCGACGAATCGAATGAGCTTTTCGATGTAGTCGAGGCAGGATTGGCCCTCAGTCGCCCGATTGGAGTTGAATGTTCCGCGCAAATAGTCCGCTTGAGGTTCGCTTAATCCGTCAGTCATTTGGGAAACCAGCTTTTCGACTAACGGCTCGCCTTCGATACGCATCAGAAGTTCAGGATAAAAAAGCCTTACCTTGCATCCAGGCGCTTCCGCCTGAAGAAGGTCCTGGCAAACGGACAACCCGACGTAATCTCCATGTGGATCGAGGATAAGAATAGGGTACCTTTCCCGGATCAACTCCCGGATTATTCGACGCGCAGCCACCGTTTTTCCTCCGCCAGTCATAGCCAAAATCGCAAGATGTCGAGCCACCAACTTTGAAGCGGACAAAGTGACCTCAACGTCTTCTCTGGCAATCAGGCTGCCAACAAGTATCTTGCGATCATTTTCTCTTCCACCGATAAGTAATTGCCGAACCGCGTCGGCAGGCGGGTGGAACACTGTTGTTGCAGGCTTCACAGGATAGGTAAGTGGGAATAAATTGGAGATGTCATTCGCGGTTGTCGCTCCAAGAATCAGCCCGGTAGCCTCAAGCTGATCTCTTGTGGTCGATAGGATAGTGTCTTCCAGCGAAATCCCCTCTCCTGCGATTTCCTGAGCCGCTTCAGCAGGAAAAAAAGGATTGAAACGGCGAATGTCAGTTATCCGTGCCCAGACATAGATGCGGTTACGCAATTCGTAGCGACCATCCGGCACTTCCATTCCAAGAGCAACGATGTCACCCACCCTTGCTTGAAATTGTCGAAGGATGAAAATAAATTCCGCTGTTCCGGCGTTCCCGACTACCGTTCCTACAGCGCGCCAATCCGGATTCACGTCAGGCGCGAGTTTACTTACGCTCATTAGTCCCCCATTAGATTTTCGGACGGAAAAGCCACTCACGTGACGACCCACACAGCAATCGGCGAAGCCCGTCAAACAGGCGGTCATCCTTGCTATCCAGTGCTGCCCTAAGCGCCCGTACCGCCGTAAAAGTATTTACAGGCCGGCTCATCCAGTTCGGAATTCGGGCATATTTGTCGACAATATCCAGACCCACAGGAAACGCATATCGTGGCAGCAATAAGGCACTGTGCATTACGAGAGTCGCGGTTGAAAGGAAAGCTCCGATATCTTTCTCGAATATTTCCATTCTTACGGGTGCACTCCATTCTGTCGGTTGGATATATGACACCCATGGTTTTGGGTATTGGGAAATGACACCCTTCCAAGCCTCAGGTGCACGGCGGAGTTCATTGCGATCAAGAGCCACTGGAGTGAGGGCCTCCCCAGGCTCGAGGACGCATCGAAATAGAAGGGAATCTGTTATTCGCTGACCTTCAGCTTCATCCGACTCGGCCGGGTTTAGTGAATGGCGGAACCAGCGCTTCCATTCGGCAGGGGGCACGGGCAAAAGGTCCTTTATTACAAAATCGTCCAGGTTATTTAATACCGCTTCACAAACCGATGCAGTACTGCCTGGCCTTTCCACAACGCCGCAAAGGATTGCGGAAGATGTACTCATGATTTCGAGTTGTCTTAGGTACACGCTAACAAAATTTGCATCTCGGCCATCTCGTTCCTGATCTCCGGGAGGAAGCATCACGGACAAAGCAGAAGGAGAGAAATTTGGGAAATGGTGGCGTATCTTGCCTTCAAACATTACATCTGTGTATCTGGACACTGGGTTGACTAGTGAACCATGGACGAACAGCCAGGACAATTTGGGAAAGTCCGTGAGTGATTTTACTGCTCCTGCTGCCTCGATTGAAATCCTTGCAGCATCACGCAGGGCACCAATATCCGGAAACGTTTCATCAAACACGCCGCCTTTGGCATGAACAAAAAGATCGTCAATCAAAGTCTTCAACATCGTGAAGGTCTCTCGGTTTTCAGTTCGATCACCGGGACGAACGATGTATCCACCAACCCGAGCGGCTATCGGAGCTGAACCTAACATTGAGAGATTGGCCAAACCTCCATCAACGAAACCCATTACTTTCCCAGCCACGTCCCGCCATGTGCTCTTGTGATTCTTCTCTATCTGGACGATGCGCCCAGTCTGCTGGAGAATTTTTCGAAGCTGTGATGCGAGTTGCTCCACGGTCTCCATGAATTGGAGCTGCGCTGGAGCAGAGAGATCTCCGGCAACCTTTAGCATCTGTTCGAGAATGTGAGGGGAACGAAGCTTTTCTCGCACCGTGCGTTTGTGGTCTGAAAAAGTTTTTGGTTCGTCAATCGGCATCGGGCTGACTGGTAATTTCGGCTGATGTCCATTGCTGTTCACTATGGGGGTTGCATCGGCGGTAGTAATGAACGCAGCAAGCGCCCTAAATGTTCCATGCCCTGCAGGGAAGACGGCCATGCTCTGAGTGAGTTTTTCGTGAACCAGAGCCACAATAGTCGTGTGATCAGTCGGACTTAAGGCTCTCGATATGAAAGAGATGTGAACTGGTGTTGAGCCGTCATTTGACTCAATTGTTCGGATGAGCACGAAATCCCTGCTATCGAGTTGGGCAAAAGCTTCTCCTTCTATTTTGTTACCACCCAGCCTCCAGTTCTTCCCGCTTCTCCCGAGGGACCGCTGCGAACGATCTAAAGACCCGTTAAACTCGCAAATACAATCAAGCGTGCATCCACCATTCCGAATCGACGCGGAGACGAGCATTCTTTGAGCTATCGAGGCATTGATGTTAATTGCGCGTTGGCGACTGCGCGCATACTGTCGATGAGCAGCAAACAGACCCAAATCAGAATCGGTGAGCGATCTGACGATGATGATCTCGCGGTTTCGTTCTGAGTCCGTCATCTTGCACCGACAACCCGCTTTTCCGACCGTTTTTGGACGGCAAATTCAATTTGAGAGAGGACCGTTTCGGCGACTGCTTGCGCCATCAAGGGCGGGACGGCGTTTCCTATTTGACGAAAGGCAGGATTCATCGTGCCGGAGAACCTGAAACCATCCGGAAATGACTGCAATCGCGCTGCCTCACGGACTGAAATTGTCCGGGCTTGGCTATCGTCATAATGAATATGGCTGTAGGTATCCTTACCGATATGCGCTAGCAGAGTGCGCGATGGTTTATCTGGTTCAAGTTTTCTCCACTTGTTAGGGAATTTGCCAGGATCATACGGAGGGACGATATTCGTTCGGATTGCCTTCCAATGTTTAGATCCCTCAGGAATCTCATCACCCTTAGAACGAACTGCGGCTAGTCTTTCCTGGAAAATGGCTTCTGCTAGCCTGAATGCCTCCGGATATTGATCACCTGGCGTCATCCTAGAGAATAGCTCGCAATCTCGCGGCAGAAAACGGATCACATGATCATAGACAGCATCGCGCGCTGAATAATCGGGCCAGTGTTTCAAGGTTTTCGCATATGCAGAGACGGCAACTTGTGGATTATAAGCTGAAGCCGTGTCGAAACGCCGAGCACCTCTACGCAACAAACCAGACCTTATTAGCTCGCCCGCGCGAATCGGGGCGAGATCCTCTATCGCCTCCCTAACCGTTACGGCTGCGGGTAGTTGTGTATTTGCCAGCGGCGGACTAATGTAATGACTCGCAAATAGGCTGGCTACCCTCGTAGACAATGCCTTTAACGCAACGGCTCGGGACCCATCGTATCCTGCTGGCAGCTCGATCCAGTTTGTCGGTTTGGGAAAGATGACCTCATCGGCAAGTTCGGATTTGTAGGCAAGCAGAAACATTCGCTCCCGCATCTGCGGTACGCCGTAAAATGCAGCATTTAGCAACGTATAGCCACAAACATAGCCGCGGGTCCCAAGGACTTCACAGACCTCTTCAGCAATGTTGTGGCCCCCATGGTTCAGCATGTCTGGTACATTTTCCATCACGACGGCAAGAGGAGCACAGGCTTTCACATAATCTAGGTAGTTGATGTATAAGCGCGCACGTGGATCATGGCGAAAAGCCTCAGGATGCTCGGCTACTTCACGCAGTTTAGAACGGCCGACCCGAGCAAAAGCCTGACAAGGAGGGCCACCAACAAGGATGTCAAAGGCATCAGCGGGTGCGTCAAGGCCCAGATCCGACGTAAGCTCTTCGGGAGTTGTTTTTGTTATGTCTCGCGCTTTGCAATATCGCTCATCTGCACCGTGGAAGTTAATTCCGTGAGAGCGAGCAGCTGCCGCATCGCACTCGACGGCCCCTGCAATTGCCGCACCTGCAGCTTTAAATCCAAGCGAGAGTCCACCACAGCCAGCAAAGAGATCAATTACCCGTGGCGCGGCTCCCAGTGCAAGCCGTTTCAATTTCTGAGAGATCGCCTTAGACGGCATTCTCTGGACCCCCATCGCACGTAGCCACGTCGAATAAATTTGCTGGTGATTTGCCTGCTAGTGGTGAATAGTACACCATATTGTTCCTGTAGAAGAGAGGAAAGGTGTCTTTCGAAACTTTGGATTTAGTTTTGACATCCGACTAATTTCTGTTCTCCGCGCCTCCGCGGTGAAAATTATCTCCACCCCACCACCCTGCTCAGCTCCACCACCTCAATCTCCTCCGGACACTCCTTCCAATTATGTCGCCAGCACACAATCACGTCGCACCGCTTAGGATCGTGCCCATGCAGCAGAAAATTCTTGCTCTCGTACTCAAACTCAATCCGCACGTGCTGCCACTTCCCCGGCGCCACCTGCCGCTTTGCCTGGCAGTCCGGAAACATCCTCCCCTGCACCCACTCCACCTGGAACCCCAGACTCACCGCCACCATCCCGAACAGCAGCACCACTCCCAGCTCATTCACCGGAGCATTCGTCATCGGCGACCGGTCAAACGGCTCCCCCATTACCGGCCTGTCTTTCCGCACCCTTCCAGTATTCCCATTTCCCTGAGCTTGCCCTGCTGCGTGCCTTTGTAAAGCTCCGGCATCTCGCCGATCACCCGATCTCCCGATGACCAGATCACCCGATCTCTCCCCTAGCAGCGTATTCACCACCAGTTGCGCCACCGCTTCCGTTACCCGACGCATTCCCACCAGCGGCCTCGGCACCCGCGCCACCGGCACGCAAGCAAAGCTGTGCAGCACAGGCTCTCCATTGCACTCCCTTTGCGTTCCTTCGTGTCCTTTGTGGTTACCCGGTTTTGATCTTCTCCGCGTCTCGGCGTCTCCGCGGTGAGCTGTTTTGCCTTCTCTGTGGTTCTCTGCGTCCTCTGTGGTAGAGATATTCCCCCAGCTACCAAACCGCCCCACGAACGTGCCCGCGCTGTACCTGCCCTCGCGCACATACTCTGATCGCGACGGCCTTTTCCCCAGCTTCCGTCTCACCCTGTTCCAATCCTTCAGCAACTCGCCCGTGCTGATCTTCTCGCCCTTCCGGCTCGGCTCCAGCCCCGACGCCCTTACCGCCTCCCGCAGGGTCCGGAACTTCGCCAGCACTCTGTAATGGCTCACTCCAGTAATCCGCCTCAACTCCCCGCGCGAAGGCGCTCTCCCCAGCTCCTCCGCCGCCCGCCGTATCGCCGCCAGGATTTTGTCCTTAGCGCCATTTTCTCTAACACTCTTGTCTTTCTTCATCGAATGCTTTATAGCGAATAATAAGCGAATCTGGCGGATATTGCAACATCCGCGCCAAGCCGCGTTAAACCTTTTGGTTCGCCCTGGATGCAAAAAGCTCCCGAGCTTATGCCCGGGAGCGGAATGCTGGTCAGTTTGGTTGGGCCAACGGCCAGGCGCCAATGGCTAAAATCCGTCTACGCTGTCTTTCTCTGTGCCATTTGGGCGAAGAATTCCTGCGCCCGCTCTCCTGTTTCCTCCGGGCTCAGGTCTTCCTTGTGTGTGCCCACGCCCCAGGTGTAACCAAACGGATCGACAAAGCTGCCATAGCGGTCGCCCCAGAACTGGTCGGTCACGGGCATGGCTTCCTTGCCGCCGGCGGCAATGGCCTGCTGGAAAACGTCATCCACGTTGGGGACGTACAGGTTGAAACTTCCGGTGCAGCCGCCCAGGGTTTGCGGGGACTTGACGTTACCGGGGTTCGGCATCTCGTCGGAGATGAAAATTACGGAGTCGCCGATTTTCAGCTCTGCATGCATGATCTTGCCGTCAGGGCTGGGCATGCGCATTAGTTCCTGCGCGCCGAGCGCTTTTTTGTAAAAGTCGATCGCTTTGGCCGCGTCCCGTACCACAAGGGCGGGCGTTACTGAGTGGAAGCCTTCAGGGATTGGCTTTGCGGAAGTTGTCATGATTTTCTCCTTTTCTTGATGGCTGGACGCCTATGTAGACCTTGCCTTCAAAGAGGCATCTCATGATTCTACTCGCCGGTAAAGTTGCTGAATTGAATATCTGGTGAAAAATGCGAGCAGCTAAAGCATGGTGCGAATCGCCTTTAAACAGGGGCGAAGCGACAGTGAGCGATTGGTGAAAATGACCGATTGGTGAAATCTTAACGCGGATCGGCGCTCGGATTTGTGAAATCGAATGCGCGATCAATTGCTATCGGCTATTTGTCGGCTACCCGCTTACGCCCCCTGGCGTATCTCTTCCTGGGCGGGAACGAGCAATTCAAACCGCACCGCGTCAGCGCACTTGTGGCACGCCGGGAACTCTTCTTGCGCTTTGAAACTGGCTTTGTGGGGCAATCGGTGTTGCGCGTGCGAAACCTTATAGATCCCCGCGGTTGGAACCACCTGGCCAGGTTTGTAAACTGCTTTGGTGAAATCGGTAGCCATGCTCTCTATCGAGTTGCATTGGGAACGTAGTGGTTGGAATCAGCATTTTGTAAGGCGGGTTGTCCGCGGGCGGCGGCTCTTCGCGGAAGTCTGGATCTTCAGAGATATGCGGCATCGCCTGCACCAGCCGGTAACGGACCAGTTCGCCACATTGCCGGCAGTAGGGGAAAATGGTGTTGCGCATGAACATCACGGTCGCCCGGGACTCGTCATGATGGCAGATCTCATAGATGCCGGAGCATTCAATCAACTCTCCTGGGGTTAACGTGCAGTCAGACTGGTCAAAGATCTGGATATTTGTTGTGCTCATTTCAATGTAAGCTCCGGCCGGGAGTTGGACAGCTTTCTCCGTTTTACGGACACGAATTGCATGTCCGACAGGCCTTTACTCCTTGCGCCTAGGTGGTCGCCAGCGCATGCAACGTCTGTCGGCATCTGTCGGCCATCCTGATCTGCCCGCGCATAATTGGGATGCCTGCAACAGCTTGGAAGTTGGAAATATTGAACGCTGTGTTACGCCAAACCATGCCAGAGTTCCCGCTGGCGCCGATCCCTTTGATCGTTGCAGCCCGGCGGCTCGGATTGAGTCGGAGGTTTGCTCTTATATCCGAGTTACTGTAAAATTTACTTTCAACTACATACTCTGAAAGCTTCTAGCCTCTTCTGAGTCAGGATCTCTGGAGTCATTCGAAATGGCACAAGTTTGTGATATCTGCGGCAAAGGCCCGCAATTTGGAAACAAGATCAGTCACGCGCACAATGTGAGCCGTCGGCGCTGGAACGTCAATCTGCGTCCGGTACGGGCGCGTGTGAATGGCGCCAACAAAAGAGTTCGCGTCTGCACTAGCTGCCTGAAAGCCGGCAAAGTGGTCAAGGCCTCCTAGCGGCGCAGGAAGTCTGGAGCGTGGAAAAGCCTCCTTTCCAGGAGGCTTTTGTTTGCTTGCAGAATTTCATTCTGGCTCAGAACCGCAAAACGATTCCGCCACCCGCCAGGATATTGTGATGGTGCAGTCCGCTGTTTGTGTTGAAGATGCTGGTAAAACCGAAGTTCGGATCTCCAGTGACAAAGTCGCGAACCTCAGCGCGGAAGCCCAGCAAGGGAAGCCCTGTTTTGAAGTCGAGTCCGCCGCCGTACTCGATGGCCCCTTTATTCTGCGTGAGGCCCACAGTCTTCAGAGAATAGCGCGCCCAGCCGCCGCCAATGCTGACCCACGGAGAAATCGGTGCAACCGGCAAGATTTTGAGCCGCAAACCCGGCGTGATGAAGATGGTGCTGAGATGATCCAGCGTTGTGGGCACTCCGGTAATCGCCAGGGGTTGTGACGGGATTCCCGCCACCGGCAGCTCGGCGTGCAGTGAAACCAGGTGCGCGTTCAGCAGGCGCACTCCCAAAGCGCCCTCAAGAAAGATGTGGTGGTCGGTCTTGATGCTCGCCGTGGCAGCCGGAGTTCCAGGCAACAGGAACGTGCCTGTCGTATCTGAGACGAATGATCCGCCCACAACGAAGGCTGCGTCGGCCTTCTGTGCCGCCGCGAACGTGGATACACATAAGATTACCGCCAGGATAAGAAAGCGCTTCATGAAAGCTCCTTTTTCCGTAAAACACACTGATAGTTTGAGAACCGATAGACGGTGAGATGCAGGTTCTGACGCTCCGGTCTCGAGAAAGTTGTTGTTGCTGGAGAAGAAGACCGTAACGAAAGTCCATGCAAGGTGCGGCTTTCTTGTCATTTTAAAACCGCAGTACGATTCCTCCGCCGGCCAGCAGGTTGTGCCGTCGCGACTTTACGGGCTGAGAGCCCGGAGGCTCCAACGTCGCACTGCCAAAGTCCGGCTGCTCGGTTATAAAATCACGCACCTCGGCGCGGAAAGCCAGCAACGGCAATGCGGTCTTGACGTCCACCCCGCCGCCAAACTCCAGCGCTGGTTTGCTATTCACGATCCGTGAATTCATCTTGTATCGTGCCCAACCTCCGCCAACGCTGGCAAAGGGCGAGACCGGCGCTCCCGGCGCGAGTTTCAGCCTTATTGAAGGCGTCACGAACAGGCTGGTAACCTGCGAACCTTTGAATATAGACCCTAGCTTGTTTCTCTCGTTTACCGCCGCAGATGGCGCCACTTCCACGGGGACCTCCAGATATAGCGAAGCCAGCCCGAAGTTTGCCAGCCGGACCGCGCCATTGGCCGCAAAGAACACATGGCCTGCGGTGAAGAACTTGTTGTTCGGGAACACGCACGCTGGAGTGCAGATTCCGGGCACCGTTTCCTGCGCGTCGGTGGCGAGCGCGCCGCCAACCACAAATGACGCGTCTATTTTTTGCGCCATGCTGCTGGCGGGAAATACCGCCAATACGCAAAATAGAACAGAGCATCGCCCAAGGGACATAAGATCCTCCAGCAAGTGATTGCTAGCAGAGAGTAATGATTACGCCAGCGCGATCACATCAATCTCCACCGCAACGTCCTTCGGCAGGCGGCCTACTTCAACAGTCGAACGCGCAGGCGGCGCGTTCTTGCAGATTTTTCCGTATACCTCATTCATCTGTCCGAACTCTGCCATGTTCTTCAGGAACACCGTAGTCTTCACCACCTTCTCCCAACTGGTGCCCGCGGCCTGCAGGATGGCCGAAAGGTTCTTCAAGACCTGTTCCGTTTGGGCCTCAATTCCGCCCTCGATCAGGTTCCCCGTAGCCGGATCAAACGCCACCTGCCCTGAGATAAACACAAACCCGTTGGCCTTGATCGCCTGCGAATACGGTCCAATCGCCTTGGGGGCGTTAGGAGTGGAAATTACGTCCCGGGTGAAGCTCATTAGTTCCTCCGATGAAGACAGCAATGCAGAAGAATACCAGAGTTCGAAAGCGACTTTTCTTCTGAAATCCTGAGCGCAGCGAAAGGCCTTTGTCTGAAATCCCGAGGCGTAGCGATGGATTTTCTATTGTTGCCAGGAACTATGGGAATAACTGGTAAGCCAAAATTGGATGATTATAACCTTGACGCAAGGTAGGTGACGAGCGCACAATCCTTGCGAAAGGGATGGTGCGTCTTTGAAGCTCACATTTCATCTAAATAAGAAAAATGTATTAGCTGGCATAGCCGGAGTAAGCACAGTGGTATTAACAGCAATCGCAATTATCGTTCCACCCGAGCGGTGGGTAATCCCACCATGGAAGTGGATCAGTTTGGGATTTTTTGGCGCAGCAGTTATCGGGGCCATTGCGATGGTCTTTATTCAGTCTCGTGAAGACCATGAGAGGGATGAAAAGGAAGGTAAGCGAGATGCAGCCCAAGATACCCTCAGGACGCAGGTTGCACAGCTTGCCGCTAGAGGTGAAGAAAAATCATTAGCGGTAGCACAAACAACACAAACTGCTCTTTCATCCTTAACCCCTGGTGTCGATTTTAAGTTTGCTGACTACTTCCGAACATCGCACATGAGCCAATTAACAGAGCAAACGGCAACAGACATCAAGATATTAGTTAAGCAGCAATACCCGAATGATGTGGAAGATGTGTTGGCTAAATTCATAGGCATTGGATTTTGGGCTTACGCTCATGAAACAACATGGCCGTATATATTTCGCAGCCAAATACTCGCCCTTACCGAATTGAATGCACGCGGTGGAATCATGCCGTTGGTAGGTATAAAAGCACACTTCGACAAAGCTGCCGCCGATAATCCAGATACTTATGCACACTATACGTTTGATCAGTGGATGAACTTTATGCTTACTCACGGTTTGTTTCTTACGCGACCGGGCGACGTAATAGAGATTACGCTGCGCGGGAGAGACTTTCTTACATTTGTGGCACATTGGGGATGGAGCTCTGACGCTAAAAGGAATTAAATGCTATTTCCTTCCTCTAATCCGTCGCTCAAGGGAAGTGCGCATTTTCCCGTAATGGCTGCGGTCGTCTTCTTCTCGCCTGCCCACTTTCTGCCATGATGTGAGAATTTATTTTGGCCCACAGGTCGTTTGTGGTAACGCTCTGGTTGTGGACGTAATCCCATTTCAATACGCCTATCTTTTCCAGTTTGTTGAGTGCCGTGACAATCTGCTCAAAGGCGCGATTGATGACAGCCCAAGTCTCGTAAACGTCGGCTTTCACTTGCTCAAGCTGCATTTCTTCGTTTTCTCGTTCCATGTCTCGAAATCCCTCTCTACGTCCTATACGACGTACCGATTTGGGATGATAAGTCCGATTCTTTATGGATGTCAAAAGATATATGTGAACGATTTGGCGAACGGGTTAAGCAGGTTCGCACTCAAGCGAAAATTACCCAAGTTGCGCTCTGCCATAAGATCGACATGGAGCAGAAAACGCTTTCGTCGATTGAAAACGGCAGAATGGAACCATGCTTACGAAACATTGAACTGCTGGCGATTGGCCTTGGCGTATCGCTTGGGAAGTTGTTTAAGGACTTATGATCTAGGCTGCGTTTTTGTCAGCGGTCAATTCCTTGTATTCCACGTTACCCGCTTCGATCATCTTAAGAAGCGTATCGCGGAAGAGGAAAGAGTTTGTGCGGTTATTAAAACGGAAGCACATCTCATCAAGGTAGGCTTCCAGATGCTTTGCGCTGATCTTGTGCCACGTTCCCATGATGCCACGCTTGAGCAGAGAAAATGCGCTCTCGACCGTGTTTGTGTAGATGTCGCCTTGCACGTAAACATGCTTGGAGTGATTGATGGTTTTGTGCTTCTCCGCAGCATGGCCAGCGCGTTTCATCGCATTGGGGTACGCTCCGAAATCATCTGTAACAAGCACGTCAACATCTGCACTTACATTTTCCTTGATGTACTTCGCCAGTGTGCTGGACTTGCAATCCTCCGCGTGGAAGAAACGGGGATCGCCACCACGTTGCCGGATACCGATAACAATTTCTTTGTTGTTTTTGGCGCGTCCGCTGTAACCGCCACGAAACTTGCCGCCGACATAGGTTTCGTCAACTTCAACGGTTCCCGTGAGAGGAGCAGGATTAACCGCCTTCATTGCAGCCCGAATGCGATGGCAGAGATACCACGCGGTTTTGTAACTGATTCCCATCATGCGCTCAATCTGTTTTGCGCTCATCCCTTTGCGG
>JBARMK010000198.1:0-6819 GCA_049802395.1 Candidatus Angelobacter sp. | reverse complement strand
AAACCGGACATTGAAAATCGAATCAAGAACGGCGAGGTGACGGCGTATTTCAACAGCTGCGTGCTGAAGATCAATCCAGAGTCGGTGCGGATTAAGACGCCGGAAGGCGAGCGCACGCTAAAAAACGACTTCGTCTTCGCGCTGACCGGGTATCACCCGGATTACGATTTTCTTGAGTCGCTGGGGATTGAATTGAAGCGGCCGGAGATGCGACCGGTGTGCGATCCCAATACGTTTGAGAGCAACGTGCCCGGCATTTATGTGGCCGGAGTGATTGTTGCCGGCGCTAGGACGAGCGAGATATTCATTGAGAACGGCCGCTTTCACGGCAAACAAATTGCGGCCGACCTCAAGCGGAAGATGGAAAGGGCGACGATTGCCAAAATCGCCGAAATTGCCAAAGATTGACAATTGAAAAAGGAAAAGTTTACCGCGGATGATTACGGACAAAAAATCGATTGCGAGAATTGCCTAAATTGCCAAAGATCGCCGCAAGTGAAAAACAACTGATGACAAAGATCAATCCATGGCTTCCGCCGCGTTTCAAAGTTGTGAATTTCAATTCTGGCACTTTTGGCAATTCCGGCGATTTTGGCAATTTCCTATATATCTTCTTCCATGTAGTCCATCACGGCGTGGAGGTTGTTCTCTTCCAGGAAGACATTCTGCAAACGGACGCGGTCCTCCTTTTGCAGACGCTGCGCGACGGATTCAGCGGTGGGGAGTTCAACGCGCATTTCCTCATGGAGGAAAGGGATGAGTTCATCGGATTCCACGCGGGCGACAAAAGTGCCGCCAGCGTTTTGCTCAAACATGATCTGGCAGGTGGGGGGCTGGCCTTCGAGTTTCATCAGATCAAGTGTGCCGTTTGGCATGAGTATCCTCCGCTTTTGGACGACCGGTCGCGGTCAGAGTCGCGCGCCGGTGGTAGCATAAATGACGCCTTGAGTGTAATGCCGGGATTAAGGCGATGTAAACTGCACGGGAATAAAAGTTTGAATAAAAAAAGAGACGTTTCTCTGGGAAAGAGCAGGCGTGAGCAGCCCACCTCGCGTGGAGGAGGAGCATCGTAATTTACATAAGCCACCGTGCTGACGCTTTTTCCGTTCCCAAGAAGCTGTTGGTGCTTTGGTACGGGCTGGAATGCAAACTCACGATGGGAGACTAGTACGATCATGAAACGTTTCACACTTCTGACTGCTTTGGCGCTATGTTTTGCGGCGATCGCGCCCGCGGCGACGGCCCAAAGCAGCGATGACAAGAACCACGGAAATTTTGGGGTATATGCCGACTTCACCAGGCTCAGCAATGCCGACTTGAATATGCTCGGAGTCGGCGGGCGGCTTGGAATCAACCTTCGTCCTCATGTCGTTCTTGAGGGCGAAATGGCGTATGACTTTGAGCGCAACAAGACGCAAACCCTCACCAGCGGCGTCACGACCACGACTGTCCGCTCCAACCTCCGTCTGCTCCATGCGCTTTTTGGACTTAAGATCCAAAGCACAGGGCCGATACGTGTCTTCGGATTGGCGAAGGGCGGTTTTGTAAACTTTGGCGTCGGTGGTCCAGTGACCGCGGGCGCAATCAACAACCAAATCAACGGCATTGTCGACGGCGATACCAACGGAGTTTTCTATCCGGGCGGCGGCGTCGAGTTCAATGCTGGATGGTTCGGTTTCCGCGTGGAAGCAGGCGACGAAATTATGTTCCTGAATAACGGCACGCAAAATAATTTCCGCGCGACTGTCGGACCGCAAATCCGGTTTTAACGAAGCAAGAATTTATAAGAACGACAGGAAAGCAGCTCGACGTGGAGTCGAGCTGCTTTCTTTCAGTTTTGATCGATCGACAGAATTTTTGCGGCAAAGAAGTCAAGCGCCGCATCCTGGTCCGCGCAGTGAGAGTGCGAGCGGCGCTATTTTGCGGCGACGCAAAGCGGAGATGAAGACATAGCGCTCCACCGTGACCCGCTTAAGGCTGTGTTAGATTAATAAGAGTGTGGGCGCGTAGCTCAGTTGGTAGAGCAACGCCCTTTTAAGGCGTGGGTCGCTGGTTCGAATCCAGCCGCGCTCACCATCAAGTTCTGTCGCTCCGCTCCAACCTGATGGAGAGCAACTTATGTTCTGGTCAACTCTCGTAGCGTGAGGCCTACGCATGCAGGCCTGGCGGCAGTGTGGCGATATTCCATTTCAAGTCGAGACTGTAATCTTCCATGCCAAACCCCAGCGATCGAGAGGCACAGCCCAAGAACGATGCGGCCGCCGAACCAGATGAGTCCTTTAAAGACATCCTTTCGCAGTATGAGCAGAGCCATGCGCGCAAGCCGGAAGAGAGAAGCAAAGGCCTGGAAGGCACGGTAGTCACCGTGACCGCCGACTCGGTCCTGCTGGACATCGGCTTTAAGACCGAAGGCATTTTGCCACTGACCGTTTTCCGCGCTGGCGAGAGCGTGAAGCCAGGCGACAAGCTGCTTGTCACGGTAAAGGGACGCGATCCGGAAGGCTATTACGAACTGGCGCGGGGCAAGGTTGCGCGCCCAACCGACTGGTCGCAACTGGAGAAGGCATTCGCGGAGAAGACCACGATCGTGGGAACGGTCATCGCCGCGATCAAAGGCGGATTGAGCGTTGACGTTGGCGTACGCGCGTTTATGCCGGCTTCGCGCAGCGGTGTGCGCGACGCGGCGGAGATGGAAAAGCTCGTGGGCCAGGAGGTCCGCTGCCGCATCACTAAGCTTGACGTTACCGAGGAAGACGTAGTGGTGGACCGGCGCGTGATTGCTGAGGCGGAAGAGCGCGCCAACCGGGAACGCCGCTATTCTGAGATCAAGGAAGGCGAGACCGTGAGCGGCGTGGTGCGCAGTCTTGCGGACTACGGCGCGTTTGTCGATATTGGCGAAGTGGATGGCCTGCTGCACGTGAGCGATATTTCCTGGAGCCGCGTCAACAAGCCTGCAGACGTGCTAACAGTGGGGCAGGAGATTGAAGCAGTAGTGTTGAAGATTGATGCCGATAAGAGGCGCATTTCCCTGGGCATGAAACAGCTGCAACCGCATCCGTGGGACGCAGTCGCCGGAAAATACATTGTGGGCGAGCGTGTGCGTGGCACAATCTCACGGCTCACCGATTTCGGCGCGTTTGTCGAACTGGAACCAGGCGTTGAAGGGCTGATTCATGTCTCGGAGATGTCATGGGCGCGAAAAGTGAGAAAGCCCAGCGATGCAGTGAAACCCGGTGAAACGGTGGAAGCAGTTATCCTTGGCGTGAATGCCGGCGAACGGCGTATTTCGCTGGGATTGAAGCAGGCGCTGGGCGATCCGTGGGCCGATGTTGCGCAAAAGTTTCCGGTCGGGATTGTGGCTGAAGGACCGGTGACAAGTATTGCCAAGTTTGGCGCTTTCGTGCAGCTTGCTGAAGGAGTAGAAGGCATGATCCACGTCGGCGACATCAGCGCCGACAAACGGATCAACCATCCGCAGGACGTGCTCAGGGTTGGCCAGCCGGTTAAAGCTCAGGTGCTGGAAGTGGATACTGAAAAACGCCGCGTGCGGCTCGGCATCAAGCAAATGGTCCCCTCAAGCCTGGATGAATACATTGCCGAGCACAAGGAAGGCGATGTCGTCTCCGGGCGGCTGGTTGATGTTTCATCCGGCGGCCACGCGCGTGTTGAGCTGGGCGAAGGCGTCCAGGCGACGTGCCGCATCACGGAAGAAGCGCCGGCGGAGCAAAAACCGGCAGGCGCTCCCAAAGCGGCCGATCTGTCTTCTCTTGGATCGATGCTGCAACAGCGCTGGAAGAGTGGGGCTTCGCCGGTCAGCACAAAACCGGGCGGGGCGCAGGCAGGACAGATTCGCAGCTTCCGTATCGCCAAGCTCGATCCATCAAGCAAAAAGATTGAATTGGAGCTGGCAAAAAAAGCTTAGTACAGTAAAGAGTCAGCGCGCATGCCGGAACTTCCTGACATCGTTGTATACATTGAAGCGCTGGAGCAGCGTGTTGTGGGCCACAAGCTTGAAAGCGCGGAAATTCGCGGACCATCATTGTTGCGCACCGCCACCCCGCCGGTTGAAGCCTTGAACGACCACGCAGTGACTGAGCTGCGGCGCGTGGGCAAGCGGATCGCTTTCCATTTTGACAACGATCTCTGGCTGGTATTTCATCTCATGATCGCCGGCCGTTTGCACTGGAGCGAGAAGCGCAAGACTGCCGATGGCCGTCGCACCCTTGCCGCGTTCAACTTCGATTCTGGCACCCTGACGCTGACTGAAGCAGGGACACGCAAACGCGCGTCACTACACCTGGTCGCCGGCGAAATGGGGCTGGCAGCGCTCGATCCGGGCGGCGCTGATGTTTTTTCCGCTTCCCTGGAGCAGTTTACCGCCGTGCTGACTTCGGCCAACCACACGCTGAAGCGCGCGCTCACCGATCCTCATCTCTTTAGCGGAATCGGCAACGCCTATTCGGATGAGATTCTGTTTCATGCACAGCTCTCTCCGGTGTTGCTGACACAGCGGCTGACGGCAGAACAAATCCTTCGCCTGTACGGAGCCACGCGCAGTACGCTTACTCAATGGACGGAGAATCTACGCGCCGCTGCCAGCAGTAAATTTCCGGAGAAGGTCACCGCATTTCGTGACGACATGGCTGTGCATGGGCGTTATGGCATGCCGTGTCCGAAGTGTGGAACCAAAGTCCAGCGCATTTGCTACGCGTCGAATGAAACCAATTACTGCCCGAATTGCCAGACCGCAGGGAAACTGTTGGCTGACCGGTCGCTCAGCCGCTTGCTGCGCCAAGATTGGCCGAAATCATTGGACGAATTGGAGGAAAGGCGCCGCGCCTAATCACATTTCCTTTTATTTGTGGTATGTAACTCCACAGGCCTTTGCCACCTCGGTAACGTCTGGCAGATCGAACTGGATCACGATGTTTCCACCCACATATTCAGGGATGTTCAAAATTACTTTCCGGACCTGCGGCGAGGAGTCTTCTTTATGCGAAACCTCATGACCATAGAACAAGTTATTGATCAGGCATTCCCGGCACCCGCCGAGTTCGAGTGAGATCATCTTGAAATCCTGCGAGTGAGAAAGATGTTCGGTATGGACTTTGCCGTCATCAAGACGATACTGCGTCGTGATAAGCGTCTCGTTGCGGGCGGCTCGCGTCTTGCTGCGGCGTAGCAGGCGAGGGTCAACCGTCGGTTTCCCTACGAAAAGAGATGCGTCTTCAAGCTGTCCATCATACTTTCCGTGTGCGCCAGCTTTGCAGCTCAACATCAATGCGGGCACAGTGGAACCATCCTGCGGAGCGGCCAGGTATTTTCCTTCCAGTCGAAACTGGGTCAGTTCGGTTCCCAGAAAAGCATCTTTGACCTGCTGCACTTGCCATTTGGGTAGGTCTTGTGCGGCTGCCACTGCTATCGTGCCCAATACTAGAAACGCAATTGCAAAAAATGTTTTCATCTCTATCCTCAGAGTGCTATTTTCTTTTAGCCCAGCATCTCGCCCCCGTATTCGAAACACTTGTGCCGGCAGCTTCCCAATGGCTGGCGCTGAGCAAAGAAAATACGTAGGCGACAGTTGTAGCAGTACCAAGAGACTTCCGCAACTACTTTGTAGTTAAATTTCCAGGCTAAGGGCGCAACAAAAGGTGGGCTCGACAAGTACAGCTAGTTCAATCTGGTTAGGCGCCAGGTTTTTTCTTGAAGCTTCCGTGCCGGCCCGCGCCGGAAACGAACCGCTGCGCACCTTCTCTTGATTCACCTGACGCCAGCACGTTCAATCCGTGTTTGAGTTCGTTGCGCCGCGCCTCTTCCCATGAAAGCGGCCATTGCTCATAGACGGACATGCGGTCAGCGCGCAAGCCATGCTGCGGAAATTCCGCCAGCGTATGCGCCAACTCAACTGCTGCGGATAACGCCCTGCCTGATTCCACCACTCGGTTCACCAGCCCGATCTGTAGCGCTTCCTCGGCAGATACCGCGCGGCCCGTCAGGATCAGGTCTAGCGCGCGGCCCTGGCCGATCAGCCGCGGCAAACGCACTGTGCCCAAGTCAATCAGTGGCACACCAAAACGGCGGTTGTGAACGCCAAGGACCGCGTCCCTGGCGGCAATGCGCAGGTCACACCAGAGAGCCAGTTCCAGTCCGCCGGCAACTGCATGACCTTCAATCGCTGCCAGCACGGGTTTGGACATCTGCATCCATGTCGGCCCCATTGGGCCAGAGCCCTGCTCTTCCACCGTCATTCGACGGCCATCGGCAACTTCGCGCAGATCGGCTCCAGCACAGAACGTCCTATCGGACCCGGTAAGCACGGCCACATTCAGTCCATCATCCTGGTCAAATTGTTGAAAGGCATCAGCCAACGCGCGGGCTGTAACAGAGTCAATGGCATTCTTCACCTGCGGACGGTGAATAGCGACTATAAGAACTTTGCCGTCTTTATTGACTAGAACTGAGTTTTCGGACATTCACGCTCCGCCATTCGCGTTGATCCGCCCAAGTCCGCGGTAGGCTTTGAACTTTTACTATCGCCGCGCTGCTGCGGAGCTTGCTCCCACCAGCTCCGCTGCCACCGCTCCGATCCTTGCCAATGCGGTGTGGATCTTCGCCGGTTCGTAGCCTACGGTGATGCGAAGATGGTGTTCGGTTCCCAGGTATGCGCCGGGCGCGACCAGCACCGAAGCCTTTTTGCGGATGGTATTTGCCAAATCGACTGACGGCACATTGAAATGGTATTGCACAAAGGCGATAGACGTTGCTACAGCCTTGCTGACGCTGAATCGTCCATCCTGCTCGCGGACCCAAGCCTCCAGC
>JBARMK010000197.1:0-1834 GCA_049802395.1 Candidatus Angelobacter sp. | reverse complement strand
TCCCTATTCAGGTAGTCTCGCGTGGGCAGAAAACCTTACAAACAAACTTGCCACGCACCTTAAGCAACCGGCAGGACACACCTTCCCTCAAAAAGAGGCTTGCCGTCAGAAACTTCCAAGGGATTTCCGCAATGGCTCGGTGTCTTCTACTCCGGCGCTCCGCAGAAGTCGCTCAATTCACGGTTTGTCGGTCACTCGGACATTGAGTCCGGAAAAATAGATGGGTGTTCACAGCGCGTGTCTCTGCACCCTCCGAGTTCGAACGGCCCGCCACCCGGATTTGGAATGACGGAATTTGAGACGGATTTTTACCGCTACGGGCGTGAGGGCTTTTAGTCGTGCAAGACAACGTTAAGCAGCGAGCTGTGCACTTGCAGCCCGCCATTGTAGTGAATGAAACCCAGCTTCCTGAATTTGTTCATGAAAAAATTCACGCGGCTGCGCGTGGTGCCTACCAGTTCAGCTAGCGTCTCCTGCGAAATTTTGGCGACCAGTGTTTCCGGCTCGCCTTTTTTGCCGTAGCGCGCCAGGATCAGCAGCGCCCGAGCTAGGCGCTTCTCACTGGAATTAAACAGCTGATCGACCAGGTCGGCTTCGATCTTGATGTTGCGCTCCAGCATGTAATGGATGAACTTCTCCGCAAACTCCGGGTGCTCGTGAAGCACGCGCATCATTTCTTTGCGATCAATAATCGTGGCACTTACGGCAGCGAGCGCGGTAGCCGTCGCCATGCGCACCGGATTGCCGATAATGCAGCCTTCGCCCAGAAAATCGCCGGGGCCAAGAATGGCTAGCACCGCTTCCTTGCCTTGCGGATTTACGATGGTCAGCTTGGCGTTCCCCGATTGGATGTACCAAACCTCATTGCAGGGATCATCTTGAGAAAAGAGCGCCTGCCCTTTTTTATATTTGATGACGCGCCGCGACGTCCCAGCGTTGGAAAGGTACTCCTCAACGTTGAAAGTCGGGCCGTTCTTCGGTTTTCGGGCTGTTTTGGCCACGGGCATGGGCACTCTCTTGCCAATAGTGTCACGAATGGTGTCAAAGGTAAATGCCCTGAAGGACAGGCTATGATTTATCAGTTCTCAGGCTTCACGGTGGGTTAAATTCCGCAAAATCGTTGCGCCTTGGAACCCCGCCAAAAATCTTTGCGTTGTGAACCGTGGACTCAACGCTTACGCGGAGTTGACTAGAATTGCGGTCCGGGGTAGTTTGCCAATGTGTATTTCACTTCCGCAATTTCCTGTTGTTGTCACCCCTGTTCTCTACCAGGAGAGCGGGAGGCGCGCGCCTAGTTCAGCTGTCGAAGCGTCAAAGCCTTTAGAGACCCGCTCACCAAAACAACTGGTTGCGGGTCTTTTTCTTTTAAATATTGCGTCGGCGGCTAAAGCCGCAAGGGAGAATCACCATGGAACTTTGGAAGCCGGACCCAACTTTTTATCCTTCAGCAAAATTAGCGAGTCAGGCGCCGCCGGAGAAGCACGCATTCGTGGCGCTGTTGAATCCCACGTACGCCGACAGGGCTGACGCGATTGGCGTAGTAGACGTCGATTCATCATCGTCGAGTTACGGCAAACTCGTCGGAAAAGTAGACATGCCCAATGTCGGTGATGAATTGCATCATTTCGGCTGGAACGCCTGCAGCGCTTGCCTCTGTCCATATGCTCCGCATCCCCACACCGAGCGGCGCTATCTGGTGGTGCCGGGTATAAGATCGTCGCGCATTCACATTATTGATACCAAGCCCGATCCTCGAAAACCAAAAATTGTAAAAGTGATTGAGGCCGAAACCATCGCCGCACGCACGGGCTACAGCCGTCCACACACCGTGCAC
>JBARMK010000196.1:0-37662 GCA_049802395.1 Candidatus Angelobacter sp. | reverse complement strand
GATATGCAGAAGATCCCAGCCGACGAGCAGTGGACCAAGAACATCAAGGCTTACGTCGAAAACCGTGACGAGGCCATGCCGCCGCAGGGCCGCTTCAATGCCGGGCAGAAGCAGTTCTGGTGGGTGATGTTCTACTGCACCTTTATCTTGCTGATCACCGGCATCATCCTGTGGTTCCCAGAGAGCATACCGCGCAAAGCGCACTTTATTCTGCCAATCACGATTTTCATCCACTCGCTCACTGCGCTGATCACGATTGCGGCGTTTATCATCCATGTTTATATGAGCATATGGGTCACACCCGGCAGCGTGAAAGCGATGACCGACGGTCGCGTCTCCACCATGTGGGCGCGGACGCATCATCGCCTCTGGTATGAGAAGATTACCGGCCGCAGGAACTAAGAGGGTTGATGTCTGGGTTTTCCTGGGACCGTCGCATCGCGCGCGCGGGCGAGTTGATACAAGCAAGTTCGGCCGTTTCTGAGCTGCTGAAGTTCTATCAGCAGCTCGCCCGCTTTCAGCAATTTATCTATCAAACTGTTGCCGCCTCTGGCGCGCATGACGTTTCCGCTTTGGTTCGTCACTTCCCTGGCCTGCTTAATCTAATCAACGAATCCGGTTCTCCCGCCCTCAAAGCAGCGGCTGCTGCCTTTGCTGAGGTTTCTACGGAAGAGCGACAGGAACTTCTCGCTGCATTCTGGCGGCATGAGGTCGAAAGCCGGGAAATGCCTGCAGAGTATGCTTTCTTCGCCAACGCCGTGCTCCAGCCCTTTGCCGAATTCCTGGCTGAGCGCACCAACTCCTCTACGGAAGCTTCTCCGCCGCTGTGTCCTTTTTGCGGCTCCAGGCCGCAGGTCGCGGTGCTGCGGCCTGAAGGCGACGGCGCCAAACGCTTCCTGCTCTGCTCGTTGTGCGGAACTGAGTGGGTGTTTCGCCGTGTTCTGTGCCCCAACTGCGCGGAAGAGAACAAGGATCGTCTGCCGATTTTCATGGCCAATGAGTTCGATTACGTCCGCGTGGACGCCTGCGATACCTGCCATACGTACATTAAATCTATCGATCTTACCAAGAACGGCAATGCGGTACCGGTAGTGGATGAGCTGGCGACCGTCTCGCTCAACCTCTGGGCACAGGAACACGACTACCAGAAATTGCAGCCCAATCTGTTTGGTGTTTAAATCCGCCACGCGACCGCTCTCACAATAAATTCAGAGAGCAACTGGGGTCACTTTAATGAACCGCGCTCCCAGGAACTTTCCTGCGGCATCAAAATCAAAACCAAAGGCGGCATGCGCCGTTGGTTTGCAGGCTGAGCAAGGCTGCTTGAGAGAGTATTCAATCACAAATCTCTGATTGCCATCACCCAACGCCTGCATCTCCGGCATCGTCTCGCGGCTGCGTTGGTCATTGTCCACAGCGAGCTTCAGGTTTAGATACTTCGCGCGCAGGACATTAAACTGCGGATCTTTTTCCATGGCGGATTGAGGTAGCAGACTGAAGTCATCCACGTTGACAATCCCGGGCGTGCCGTTCACCAGTACCCAGCCCTGGGTCGGGTCCGCGGCGCCGGGGTAGAGAACAAGTCCCAGATCTACAGGGCCAGCTTCGCGCAGCCCGCTGAGATATCCTGCGCGCGCCGGCTTTCCTTGCATCAAGGTCTGGCTAAAAGCAACCGCCTCCGATGAAGCGAAACTTCCCATCTGGTCAACGAAACATTTGTTGTACCCTGCCGGGTCTTCCGCCTTGCAGGATTGCGCGATATCACTCAGATCGTCGCTGTCAGGGGTCCACACCGAGGACTGGCTCACCGGATCGTCAGTTTCTTCATTGGCTTTGACCTGCAAGAATGTCACAAAAAAAGCCATGCACACTAACGCAAGTGCAGCCGGAAGTTTTAGTTTTGCAAACGTCATGGCCCTAATCTCCCGCAGACTCTTGTGTCGCCACGGCCAGTCAGGCGATGAGATCTGCCTTTCAGAAACAGGAACACTGCCAGCGGCCGATTGTTGCGTTCAACCCGTCGTGACTTTAGTTGCGCTGCCGGGCCAAACTGGCGGTCCGTTCCACATCTTACAACTGAAAAGAAGTCGAAACTGCAGCCTTTACACTTCTTTTTATTGTGGGTCTCATTAATTGAGTTTGCTTTGTTTACAGTTTTTTACAAATCCCATGTTCAAAGTATTCCATGTATGGTTTACAACTCGTGAGAGCGAATGCGGGGTTCTGAAAACGCATTGCACATGCGAGACAGAGGGTCGCCAACTTGGGTAACGAGCTCCCACCATTGCTCGCGGGCTGTGTAGCGCATAAGCGCAGTATGATGGAAGGGCTGCTTTTAGTGCTTCGGTGAATGAAGTTTTAGAACAAGTTGAAATCCCCGCGGTTACCTCGACGTCGCAAACATCGCGGCGATCGCGCTATGACTTGGCGCTGGTCATCATTGCTGCCATAGTTTTTGTTGCCTGTATTGTCTCGCCGCCCGCTTTGATGGACGATGTGGATGCTGTCCATGGGCAGATCGCGCGCAACATGGCCCAATCCGGCGATTGGGTCATCCCGCATCTGGATGGCGTGCCTTACGTGGAGAAAGCGCCGCTACCGTACTGGCTCATCGCCATCTGCTATTTGATTCTGGGCGTTCATGACTGGGTCGCGCGCATTCCTACTGCTCTTTCCGCGGTACTGCTGTGCTGGATAACTGCGCGCTATGGGCGATGGGCCTTCGGCCGGCGCGCCGGCTTCTACTCCGGACTGGTATTGGCAACTTGTGTAGGGCTTTTTCTTTTCACGCGCATCCTGATTCCTGATGTCACGCTCACGCTTACAATCTGCGTATGTTTTTTTGCGTTCCAGCGTGCCCTGGATGAGGATGGGGTAGAACTTCATCCGCGCCGTTGGGCCGCCCTGTTGGCTGTTTCACTTGGCGTTGGCGTGCTCCTCAAGGGATTGCTGATCTTGGTAATCGCCAGCGGAGGCATGTTGCTTTATCTGGCCCTGACGCACCGGCTTTTTTCGCGGCAAACTTGGCGCAGCCTCCGTCCCCTCAGTGGGGCGCTGATTTTTTTGCTGATCGCCGCGCCCTGGCACGTTCTGGCGACACTGCGCATGCCTCCGTATTTCAATTTCAGCTTGCACAGTGGGCCGGGCGAATATCACGGCTTTTTCTGGTTTTATTTCTTCAATGAACATCTCCTGCGTTTTTTGAATTTGCGCTACCCCCGCGATTACAACACCGTGCCTCGCGCAGCTTTTTGGCTTTTGAACCTGCTGTGGCTCTTCCCCTGGAGCGTGTATCTGCCCGCGGCGGCAAAGCTGAGATACCGGCCGGTGGAGCGGGCTGGACGCACGCGCTTGCTGGCGCTTTGCTGGGCCGGGTTCCTGCTACTGTTCTTCAGCTTCTCTACCACGCAGGAGTATTACTCCATGCCGTTGTATCCGGCCCTGGCGTTGCTGATTGGCTGTGCCATGGACCAGGAGGGGAAGTGGATCGCCGCCGGCACAAGAACGCTTTCAGCCATCGCGGTAATGGCTGCATTGTTGATCGGGATCGTTTTGTTCATGGTGAGGCACGTGCCCACGCCAGGCGATATCTCTATTGCGTTGCAACAGCATCCTGAAGCCTACACGCTGTCCCTTGGCCACCTGGGAGATTTGACGGTACAGTCGCTGGCTTATCTGCGTGCGCCGCTGGTTGTTGCCGGTTTGGCATTTCTCGTCGGCGCCATTGGTGCATGGCGGTTGCGAGGAAGTCGCGCGTTCCTGGCACTCGCCGCGATGATGGTTCTGTTTTTTCACGCCAGCCGATTGGCCCTGGTCACCTTTGATCCGTATCTTTCTTCGCATCCTCTAGCGGAGGCATTACGCCGCGGGCCGCCGGGTTCGTTGATCATTGACGGAACTTATTATCCTTTTTCGTCGGTTTTGTTTTATGCCAACCGGAGCGCGTTGCTCCTGAACGGGCGTGCCAACAACCTGGAATATGGTTCATACGCCCCGGGTTCGCCGGCCGTTTTTATCGATGATTCTCAATTTGTAAACGCCTGGTCAGGTACAATGCGCTGGTATCTGGTAACGGATGGAAAACAAAGGGCCCGGCTAGCCGCTCTGGTCGGGCCCAACAATCTCCACCAGGTGGCTGAAAGTGGCGGTAAACTTCTTTTAACAAATGGAGTTTTCGGCGCGATTACGGATGGTTCCGACAAAACGGAGAACAAACCCGCACCATGGTGATTCTGACTACTATATTGGCCCTATTGCTCGCCGGTTCGCTCGTCTACTGTGTGCTTATCATGGTGGCCACCAGGCGTTTTCTTTGCGCTAAACTGCCCGCCCCAGGGAACCTGCCTCCCATCAGCATTCTTAAACCTCTTTGCGGTCATGATGAAGGCCTGGAAGAAAACCTGCGCAGCTTTTTCGTCCAGGATTATCCCAACTTTGAGCTGCTTCTCGGTGTGCATCGCGAGGATGATCCTGCCGTTCCAGTGGCCGCCGGCATTATCGGCGAGTACGCCGACAAAGTGAAGGCGCGGCTCATTATCACCGGCGAATCGCCCATCCCCAACGCCAAGGCCTTCAGCTTGAATCAGCTGGTTCGTGAGGCCGCCAATGATGTGCTGGTGATGAGTGACAGCGATGTCCGCGTACAGCCCTGCCTGCTATCGCACCTGGCCCAGGAATTTCAGCAGGAGCACATCGGGCTGATTACGTGCCCGTATCGGGCGGTCCCCGGCCGCAGCCTTTGGTCGCGACTGGAAGCTATCGGCATGAATACCGAGCTTCTTGGGGGCGTGCTGGTGGCGCGCATGATGGAAGGAATGCGCTTTGCTCTCGGGTGTACGGTGGCCGTGCGCCGTAGCGTGCTCGATGACATGGGCGGTTTCGGCTACCTGCAGGAATTCCTGGCCGAAGATTTTGTAATCGGTCAACGCGCCGCTGAACTAGGCTATGGTGTGTTGCTCTCGTCCTGCGTGATTGAGCACCGCATCGGCAGCCAGGAGATGGTGCGCAATCTCGGACATCGCTCGCGCTGGGCGCGAAGCACGCGCCGCTCTCGCCCCGCCGGCTATTGGGGACAAATCTTCACATATCCGCTGGCTTGGGCGCTTCTCCTCTGGATGACGTATCACGCAGCGTGGCCCCTCGTTTTGCTGACATTGGTATTGCGCTTTGCCGCCGCGGCTGCCACCGCCCGTTATGTGCTTCGCGATCCCATTATTCAGCGCCAATGGTGGCTCCTCCCGGTGCAGGACCTGCTGGGTTTTCTGGTTTGGCTCAGTGGATTCGTCGGTGACACCGTAGTGTGGCGTGATCGCAAATGCACGGTCCTGCGCGATGGGCGTCTGCATGTTAACCCGTAACACTTTCTCACAAAAATAAAACCCCCGCATGCGGGGGTTGAGTTTATAAGCAAGCCAAAGCTATTTACTGGTCGTTGAACAGCTGCTGGAAATCATCTTTACCCGTTTCACAGTAAACGTGCCCTGCGAACTGGAAGATCCGCTTGCGCCAGACGAGCCTGCTGAACTGCCGCTGCTTGGACTCGCTGAACCGCTGGAACTGCCGCCTGCTGCGCTAGTATCCGATCCCATGATGCGGACCTGATGACCAACGTGGTCGCTCAACTTAGATGTATCTCCAGCCAACTGCCAGGTCTTCCCCGTGGTGTCCGTCAGCGTCCAGCTTCCCGCTGAACCGTTCAAGCACCCTTCGATGGAAGATGAGGTGTCGGTTGAAGTTGTGGTTTGCGTCGTGGTGGTCTGACTCGTTGAAGTCGTATCGGGAGTTGTGGACTGGCTGGGTGACGCAGGCGCAGTAGATTGTGAACTTGCGTCAGGCGTGGCTGGTGTGCTCGGTGAACTCGGTGTGGTCTGTGCAACCGCCCACACTGTTGATAGCAGCAGGATTGCTGTGATCAGGTATATCTTTCTCATTTGTGTCCTCCTAATACTTTCGGCCTGCGTCGGCTCCGGCCCTTGAGAGTAGTGGAAGTGGCGCTAAGGAGTTAGATAGCTGCGCAACGGCGTGGTTTGCCTCGTGGATGATGTCAACTAGGGGGTTCAGGAAAATAAAGGAGAGTAGCGGAATTGAGATTGCGCGCGAGCAGAGTCACTGCTGGTCAGGGGCTCTGAAAATACGCCTTAGGTCGATGGAACTACGAGCGAATACGATTGTGAGCCCAACAACGGAAGCCGCACATTTCACCACAATCGCCGCAGCGGTTTCAGTTTTTTCCCGGCGATTGAAAGGCGCTCCGCGTGTTATCGGCGGAGACCGCTTGGTCGCCTTTTTCAAGCAACAGGTAGGCTTGCGCGATGGTTAGGTCATCGCTGACGCGATAGAAGTCGGCCAGGCGTTGCAACTGCTTCACATTGATGGTCTTGAAGAGGACTGCATGGCCGCTCATTTTGACATCGAGAGAAACAATCTCCCAGTGGTTTTCGCCCACCCTGCTCTGGATCACAGAGAACGTGCCGCCTTTGTTCAGCCGTCCCAGCAATCCCCATCCGAAGGTGACATCCTCAAACAGTGAGCCATCCATGCGGCTGAGCCGCCCGCTTGAGCGGTCGACCCACATTTTGCCGCTGAGCGAACGGAACACCTGCAATTCGCGGGTAGGGGCATCATAATGCGGGTTGGGAAAGAAAGTTAGGCGGACCTGCCCGTTCTCCTCGCCATCATACTTGAAGATGAACGCGTCGGGAATGGCCTTAAACATCTGGGCCAGCTTGTCTTCATCGTCCTTGGCCCGTTTTTCGCGTTTAGCGCGCTCTGAGGCGTCCGCCACCAGCTTTTTCATGCGCGCTTCATCCACCGCCCTTTGCTCCCCGTTCAGCGGCGTGCCGTTTATCAGCAGAGTCCGGGCGATCTGCCCATCTTTGCTATCGATGACGTCTCGATCCTGACTGCCTTTCTCATCCTCCCGATGGATGCGGTAACGCCAATGAGAATGGTCGTTGGCATTCGCTGCGACCTCATGCTTTATAACCTCTTTGATATACAGGGTCGCATCGGGTGGAAGCGGAGGAGGCGAAGTCTCGGATTCCGTGGTAGGGGTCTGCACAGCGAAAATGAGGTTCGCTGCAAATAAAAATAGACCCACCTGCCACAAAACCCAACGGGAACTCATAATCTTTTTGAGAGTGTCTACTTGCTTAGACGCTGCAAAACCGGCAGCTAGTTGCATTTTACATCGTGCTTAGGAGATAAACCGCGTTCCTCCGCCAGAACACCCGGGAAGCGCTCCCGGCATTCGAAAGCTGAAATGACCGCTGCTTGCGGCGGACAATCCTTCTACACTGAGAGAGAAAATCAAAAAGAGGCAGCCTTTACAGCCGCCTCTTTTTAATCGACCTCTTCGGAAAGGCAGTCCCATTGGCTCAAAAGCCGCGACCCTCGATAAAGACCGCTGTTCCCCTGGTTTTCGGTCTCGCTCGCAGCCGCGACATTCCGTCCCGGTCGACGCTTTACTTAAATGCAAACAAACAGCCAAACTGGCGAGAGACTCTGGATCTCTCGCTACTCCGTAAGTTGCAGAAAAATAAGATTGTTTAAATAGATCAACCAGGGGTGCCATAAGGGTTAATGTTTACTTTATTGTAAACACGAAAACTTTGGAACTGAAGTGCCGCGAATGAGCACGGGCCTGCCTTTCCGGTGCACACCTTGAGTAACTATTTCATTTCACCGAACGGGCGTAAACTAGCTGGCAATTCCCTGATTGATCTGCGACAGGCGTTCCAAATCGTACGTCAATTTGATTTTGGCTGAAGAGCAAAACACAAAAAAGAAAAAGGTGTCGACATGTGGAAAGCGCGTCCTGAAGATAATAAACCCATGAGCATGAACCCCAGCCAGCCTTCGCAGCCCGTACCCCCACTCGCTGACGCTGCTGCCACTCCCACTGTCTCCGCTCCGCACAAAGAAACACCCAAGGTCAGCGAGCCATATCGTGATCGTGCGGATGTTGGGCACATAGGCAAGTCAGTTCAGATTCGCGGCGAACTCACCGGCAGCGAAGATTTGTATCTCGATGGCGAAATTGAAGGCACTATCGACCTGCGCGATCACAGCCTGATTATTGGGCCCAACGGAAAAATCAAAGCCGGCATCGCGGCCCGCGATCTTGTAGTGCATGGCAGGGTGGAAGGCAATGTAACCGCCACCGGCCGCGTTGAGCTGCGCAAATCATGCACGCTGATTGGCGACGTCAGCACGCAGCGCATCGTGATTGAAGATGGCGCATTTTTCAAAGGCGCTATCGACATCAAGGAACAAGCTAAAACCGAAGCGCGTAAGCCTTTGGCCGTTGCGGCTGCCGCAGCGAGCACGAGCTCAAGCTCCAGTTCCGCAAGTGCCAGTTATAGCGCCGCTCCGGCTGCACAGAGTTCCTTTTTGGAGCATAAATAAGGTACAGTAAAGGAGCTTGAGCTCCTCCAGTGACAAGTTAAAGCGATGGTTCCGTGGAGCAGACAACTCTCAAGCCAAGGCTGGCGAGGGAGGCAAGACTGTGCCACGGACCAGCCGCCACTGCATCGGACTGGGCGATTTCATCCGCAGCCTTACCGGAGCAGGCGAAGAGAAGCTGTGCGTACTCGATCTCGGCCCCACTTCGCCGGTCAACATCGCCTTCCTTACCGAATTGGGTGTCAGGGTTTATAACCAGGACATTCTTCACGAATCCGAGGACCCAGGGTACCGCCTGAAGCAGGAAGACGGTTCTTTGCAAATCGACCCGGTCAAGTTCTTTTCGGAAAACCTCAATTATCCGCCTGGATCCTTTGACGCCATTCTGTGCTGGGATGTGGCGGACTATCTCCCCGAACCCCTGGTCAAGCCGTTGGTGGATCGCCTGCAGACCATGTTGAAGCCCAAAGGAAACCTGCTGGCCTTTTTCCATACCAAAGATGCAGGTGAAGAATCGCTCTATTCACGTCACCATATCGTAAAGAAGGATGTACTGGAACTGGAGCCGATTCAGGGTTTCCGACTGAAACGAATTTTCAACAACCGGCATATCGAAAATCTTTTTAAAGATTTCGCGTCGCGCAAGTTCTTCCTGGGCCGCGACAACATCCGAGAAGTCTTGATGGTTCGCTAACATCATCCGGGTAATTTCTACCCAATGTCGCATCTTGGACATGAGCATTTAGATCATTAAGAGTGGTATTTAACTACCCACAAAGTAGCTCTGCTTGGGAGTTAACCGTAATCCCTCTGGATTAGAGCCTGTTGACAGGTTGTTACCGTTCAGAATTAACCCTTTAAAATCATAAACTTAATTTTCCTTGCAAAACTTCATAGGCCAAGGCGTTCCTTGGGCAACAGATTGCTCTAATTCAGTGTTCGATTGATTGACCCGACATTACAAAAACCAGGGACTCTCGAAGGCCCCCAAAAGAGGTAGTACAAAATGTCTAGCAGCAGCTTGAGCGTAGTTAGCAATCTGGGAATTCTGCTTCCCGCCATTGAAAGCCAGACAACTCAATACAGCAAGATCTATAGCGAGAACTGCCACCGAATTTACTCCTTGTCCTTTTGGATGACGGACAATGAATTGGAAGCCGAACAGCTTTCGTCCAATGTGTTCTTGCGTGCGTTCGCGTCAAGCGCCAATCCCAGAGCTGAGCAGATCGATCAGGCTCTTCTGGCTGAGGTCCGTGAGATCACAACAATAGGTTCTCTAACGCTGAACTGCAACGCCTCTGCGGAAGCCGCTAACGTCTACGGAAACGTCAAGCGGGTCCACCTGGAGCGTGCAGTGGTGCAGCTGCCGGCCACGGAAAAACTGATTTTTCTGTTTCATGACGTGGAAGGGTACGACCATTCTAAAATCGCCCGCCTTCTCGGTATGAGCGAAAAGGAATCTCAATTTGGCTTGCATCAGGCCCGTGTGCAGATACGGGAACTGATTTCTCAGATGTCGTAGTGATTGATGGATCTCTCCTCTCTCCTTTACTCTCCAGCCCCTTCGGAAACGAAGGGGTTTTTTATTGAGAATCGAGCGCACCTATTAACTTTGGTAGTGTTTATTTATGTTAATTTCCTGCGAATCCGAAACTTTTCTGGAATGTCTACGTCTATTCTAATAACTACATACGCAGTACCCCCACGTGGGCGTCGCCCCTATACCGGCGCCCACTTTCTTTTTGCCATAACATTCCGTTTGAACTTTCAGCAGTTGCAAATTTCTCATCTCTCCCGAAATTGAAACTTCGAACTCGAACCGAATGCACGTACCCTTAAAAGCAGTATGCGTCAAGATTGAAAAGAGCGCTCGGGGTGCCGGGCCGCTTAGGGCAACGGCCCGCCTTGAGTTTGGTTCTAACAATTGGTTCTTACAAGCGGAGTCAAAAAGCTTTGCCGTTTTCGTCGGCCAGGGACTATAAACTAAGATTTAACTGCCGCACTCAGGAGGGGCATGATGGACTGGAAAAAAACGCTGATGTACGGATCGTTTGCCGCTGGCGCAGTATTGTTCTTTACCGGCCGCCGTCCGGCGGGATTGGCTGTTGCCGGCATCGGCGTGGCCACCTTCGCCGCGGAACATCCGGAGAAATTCGAAGAGATCTGGCATCACATGCCTGAATACATTGAGAAGGGCAGCAAGTTCGTGGATATGGCCTCAAACTTTCTCGAGCGTTTGAGCGAGCAAAAGGGCGGCGGCTATCGCAACATGCCGGTCGCTGGCGGCACACGGTACTGACGAGCCGCGGAAGCGTCTTTTCCCACCTCTAAAGAGATACGCTGGCGCTCCGCTTCTTCAATCTTCTGCGCAAAAGTGGCGAAAGCCGCATATTTCTCCGGCGCGACCACCTGCACGGGTATCCGGAACTCGCGGTGAATGTCGACCTGCCGTGTGGAATGCGCATAGCGCACCGAATATTCTCCAAACTCGTTCTTACCCGCAAAGTCGGAAGGTACGGAGCGAACCTTCATGCCGTCCGGCAGGTGCAGATGAAAGGTAGTGCTCTCAAAAAACAAGGATTCGATAAAGAGTGGGAACTTGCGTGCGGGCGTTTTGACGTACAGAGCCCGCAAGCCCAGGGCAGGCACCAGTTGATCGATATCGATCACGCCGCTTTGCCGGGTAATGAACTGCGGCACAGTGCATCTCAGCGAAATTTCCAGCGACTGCTCTACGTCGTCCTGATGCACGACCGCGCCCTCTACCATGGTTGCTCCGGGAAAGATGCGCAGCGCGAGTTGTTCGAAAAATGCCTGACGTTCACCCTGGCCAGCGCTTCGCAGAAGACTTCGGATCTCCTGGGCGCGTGATGCTCCAAGCCGTACATCAAGACTGGCTGAAAGATCATCCTGGTGGAATGAAAGATCGGCGTTGGCCACGCTTTTTTCATGAGTATATGCGGCCGTCAGGCTGGCAAACTCGGGCTTCTTCTCGTCTTCTTCCAGCAGCGGCACGAAAAGAGCGTCTCGCGTTTCCAGAAGGGGCGGCAAGGCGCCAAAGGGAAGATCGTCAGATTCTGCGTCAACATCGCTGATTTCACCGTCGGCAAACCAGAATCGCACCACCGGCTCCGTATAGCAAAAGAAATCGCGCTCTTTGCCGCAACTCTGGTCTACTTTACGCGCCAGTATCAAGCCTGCTTTTAATCCCACGGTGTGTGCCAGCGCCAGTAACGCCGAAGTGCGGCTTCCTTGCCCATTTTGTAGCGTCTCCTCCGCGGAGTTGCCGGCCCAATCCGGCCCAGTGGAATCGATTTTGGTGGTCACAAACCTGTACAAGCTTCTGGCTCTTTCACTTTCACTTGTAATCTGGGCCAGATGGAGTGCCAAAGCGGTCTCATTGACGCGCAAGCCAGCACGCGTGGCGTCGATCAATTGATCCCGCAGGTGATCGCGTGTCTTTTCCGCTGTAGTGACGGTAACCGTGGGAAGCAGACTGATTGCGGGCAGGAATGATTCAGCCACAGACTGTCCGATGTTATCGCGCTGCCAAATGCGAATCACGGTCCCATTGTTCTCTCCCACCAACGGCTGCGGAGCGCCAGCCAGTTCGCGAACATCCACGCTGCTGTCGGGTGGGCTGAGCAGGACTAGCCGCGAATAAAGGATAGGCGCCGCGAACGATCCGAAGGTAAGGGCCGCGGCGGTTTCAGGGACCTGTTCGGGGTCGGCGTAATGCGTGACAAACTCTTCTTCAACCGCGTCGCCGATCTCCAGAGCGGGCATGGAAATTGCGGGCGTTTGCTGCGCCAGCTCCGGCTCAATGATTTGGCCGGACGCCTTGATCGTGCGCAGCTCCAGCAAATCTGCACTGCGTGGAAGCGTGACTTCGCCGTAATGGCTAATGCCGTCCTTGTTGAGAGGACGAGTAATTCGATGGGTGTAAATGGACAGGGAGCCGTCGCGACAGGCCTCGATCACCTTGTCCAACAGCAGAATCACGGCGGAACCGCCGGAAAAACTTCGTTGTTCCGATCTTTGGACCACTTCAAGCCCGCTGCGGCGATACGGAGCATAGAAAGCGTCGTTCCCTGTGAAGCCTATGGCACGTTGGCTTTTGCTATCTTGCGCGGAACTCGGATCGTCTGCCAGATGGGCATAGCTGCGCGCGTTCGGCGCCAGATCGCGCAGCAGTCTGGCCTGCAAACGAGCGGCGCTCAACTGGTTGGAGAGCTCCAATTGCTCTACCAGCATCCGCCGCGCACTGCGATGTAACGGGTTTAGTAAAACCAGTTGCTGCAGGTAGGCTGCGGCGGCGCTATTACGTCCTGCTTCCGCCAGCACACGGGCGTACTGGAGTGACTCTGGAGCACACGTTGGCAATTGTTGCTCGATCTGGCGGGCCTTGTCCTGCTCAGCAGTGGAGCTGAAGAACTTCACTGCATCAGCTAGCCGCGCGCATGAAGGATGCAGCTCAAGCAGACGACCGAGCAAGGCTGGCGCTTCGGTCTGGCTACGCAAAAGGGTAAAAGCCAGTTGCAGCGCAGTTTCCGATTGCGGACGTTCGGCCAGAATTGTCATTACATCCGGCCGGGCCTCGTCCAACTGACCGCGTACCATTGCGCTCTCAGCCGTCTTCAGCCGGGCCAGCAGGGCTGATGGTTGTGCTGCGGTCATAGCTTTCCAGGCCGCATCAGCCCTGGGCGTGTGTTCTTCTGCGGCGGAATAGAGCAGGGCCCGGACATATTGCGTGGAACGGGTCTTGCTCTCCGCAGATTCATCGAGCATGCGCTCCATGTTTATGAAATCACCGGTGAAGTAGGCTACGAGTTCTTGTGTGTATTTCTCGAGACGCTGCGGAACGTTATCTTTTCTGGCCGAGCGCTGAAATTGCGGGTGCATGGCCAGGCTTAAGGGAGCCGCGTCCGCGGTGAATTTGATCACAACCTGGTGGCGTCCCGCACTGAGTGGCACCAGGCTTGCATCCCGGCTTGCCCCGGCATCGTATCGCGCGTCATGCAGCAAGACCTGCTTGCCATCCAGGAGTATCGCGTAAGCCCCGGAAGTCAGGACTTCGATCTGGGAAACTTGCCTCGTCGGAACTTCCACGTCGGCAGCGGCATAGAAGATGCCTGGACCGGAAAGATAGTCTGGCAGAGCCAGCATGCCATCGCGGAACCAGAAGCGTTCGGTGCTTGTTTTTAGCCGCGTCGCCTTGGCGGTGAGCCGTTTCTGCTGGTTTTCCTGCGTAGTAGCTGGCGCTGGATCGTTGGCGTACTGCTGATGCGAAAGTTGATCGATCTCCGGCGGCCAGCGGCGCTCAAAGTCAAGGTTGTTGTAGTGCCCAAACGGTCCGGCAATGCGAAAGTGTGTGAGTAGGCCGGCGGAAAGGGCGGCGTGGTCAAGATCGACCTTCGCGTTACCATCCGCCGCTGCGGCCACCAATGCAAGGCGCAGGTTGAATGTGCAGTCATTGCCAATCGCAGCCGCAGCTCTTACCCTGCGAATGACTGAGCTGAAGGCACGTGTGTTGCTCGCATGCTGGAGGATGCGGCTGGAAGCCAGTTTCTGCACCGCTTCTCCCGAAGGCAATGCGCAGAGCCGCAGGGCCGAATCCAGGACCAAGTCCTGACGCTCCTGTAGTTCTCCGGTTTCCATGCGCACCAGGAGTGCCGTAATGTCTTGAGGGGCTTGTTTCAGGCGGGCTTCAGCCTCTTCGCTGGCTGCCGAGATATCAAAATCAGAAACGAACTTCTGCGCCAGAGCGTCCGAAGTTTTCTTTGCCGGGACGGATCTATTTATCTGTGCGAATAAAGTGCCTGCGCTCAAGCCACAAAGAAGCAGGGCAACGCGCACACGTACACGTGTTGTCATTGCGGCAGACTCACGGTGATTTCACTGCGAAAACTCCGCTCCACCTGGGAACAGAACTGACGGAAAGCGGGATAATCCTGGGCGCTCACCCGCGCCTTTTCAAATTCCACACGGCTCTGGATCACAATCTCACCACCCGACTTTTTGTAGTGAAGGTGAATCGAGCCAAAGTTGTCGCTAATATTCTGATCGCGAGGCAAGCTGGTCACCTCTGCGCCCTCCGGCAACGCAATATGAATTTCTTCCTCGGTGGTCCAGGGTAAAGGCAATACCAGGTCCTGCGTGCGCGTGCTGGTCCCGGCCAGAGCTGCAACATAAGCGCGAGGCATCCACGAAGAGCTGAGCGAAACCAGGTGTTTCTGCTCGAATGAATTCAGTGCTCCCTGAAAATCCACGCTCACGTCAGCAGATAGTTCTTCGGCGCCACGGACCGCCACGCGGTCCACCTGCACCGTGGGAAACACCTCAGCCAGTTCGCGGCGGAACGTATCCAGTTGCTGCTCACGGACGGCAAGATCATGGCGGAGCCCAGGCGCGTCTTCGCCTCGCGTGATGGTCGATCCCTTGAACTGGATTACGCCCGCGGATGAAAGCGAAGCGTGGATGGTGTGTTTGGTGTAATTATCGGCCGCGCGGCTCATGGGCACGTGACGCAATTGTGCTGGTCCGCTCAAGCTCACCGTCAGAGCCAGAGCGCCCTGGTCTTCCAGAGGAAGTTCGCGGCCGGCGTATTCCGCGGTGCCGTCCAGCCACAGGTCATACTTCGGCACGTAAACAATGGCGTGGTTAAAGAGGGCAATGGAAGCGGGCTCTGCGGCAACATCACCCAGCGACCGCGTGCGCACCAGCGCAATCTCGGCGTCAATTCCTGCGGCCCGAAGCAATGCGATCATCAGGCTGGCTTTATCTTTGCAATCGCCGAAGCGCCGGGCATAAATCTGCGCTACCGGATAAGGTTTGTAGCTGTAAATGCCGAACTCAAGCGCCACATAGTGTGTACTGCGCAGCACAAATTCCTGTACGGCCGCGATCTTTTCGCGCTCGGTGCGCGCATCCTTGATCACCCGTGCCAGCTCACTTTCCAGCCACGGATCAAGCGCGAACTGCGGCCGGATAAGATCGGCGTACCATGAGCCAAGTTGCTTCCAGTCTCCCACAGTGGAGACGTGAACGTAGGGTGAGACCTCAGTGATGCCGGGGCCATGCGGTTCACGCGGCAGTGCTGGAATAGAATGGGCCTCCCAAGCAAAAACCTGCAGTCCCTCTTTTTTGCCAATAACAGCCGGCGCAACTTTTTCCGCGTGCACAGATATATGCCGGGATGCCGGCGCCAGCAGGATGTAGCGTTTCAACTGAGCGGGGCCGCGGCCGGCAAACAGAACCAGTTCACCGAAATATCCGTTATAGACGCTGGAATGCAGCTTTGGGGTGAGCGAATATTCCAGTTCGACGATATCGCCCTTCTCCAGCCCGGCAAAGCGCAGCTGGCGGGAGCGCATATCGTAATACATTGAGACGTAGGTGTCCGCCGTTTCGCGATCACCCAATTCCTGAGCGTCCAACACAGCGCCATCCTGCTTCCACACACGCGCGTGGATTACTTTCAGCTCTTGCGTTGAAGGCGAATAGCGAACCGAGCTGATACGGTGCGCGTCCACGGCGGCGTCAGAGCCGACAAAGTAGACCTGTTGCACATGAACGCGGTCCAGGCCATTGGCCAGCAGTTCCTGGATGCGAATGTCGGCCAGGGCCAGGTCGGCAAGTTCCGGCGGGTGTGCCTGCGCTCTCTTCACCAGAGCCGGTGGATCTACCATATATTCCGAATCACCCAGAGTTGAGTTTGGCCGCGCCACGCCGGAAGCGGCTGCCAGTTCTTGCTCTGCTTCCTGGGAGCGATGCAGGCGCCCATAGACCTGGGCGAGCCGGCGATGCGCTTCTGCGTTGCCGTGGTCGAGTTCCAGCATGCGTAGCAGAGAATTCTTCGCGCCTTCGGCATCTCCACAATCGATCTGCACCTGCGCCAGGCGCGACCAGATAGCAGGCTGGTTGGGTTGCAGCCGCGATAACACAAGGTAGTCGGTCTGCAGGTCATATTTCAGGTGGCGGCGCTCGTGGAAGCGTGCCAGCAATTCCAGCAGTTCTCGATCATCGCTCTTTTCCGCCACCACGGCCGCAGCCAGGCGTGCAGCGTCATCCAGTAAGCCAATTTGTTCATAATCCAGCGCCAGCCGGGATTGTAGCCATAGGGGTGCAGGCCACTGTTTTTCCAAAGCACGCAACTCCATTAATGCGGCGGAGCGCAGTCCAAGGTTCAAATACAGTCCGGCGCGGCGCTCGCGGATAACAAAATCATTCGGTGCGGCTACGGCAGCCGATGCCAGCAGGTCACGAGCTTTTTCCAGTTGCTGCCGTCCAATGTAGTAAACGGCCAATTGCAGGTTGAGGTGCGGGTTATCGGGCTCAAGCGCCAGCCCGGATTGCAGCGCGGCAAACTTGCGCAGAGGTTCGTCAGAAAGTTCAGCAACGCGCTCCCACCGTTCTGCCGTGGGGCCCAGACGGGCCGCTTGTTGCATGTGATCGGCGGCTTCGTGTGCTCCGGTCAGGCGCTCAAGTTCAGCCAGAAACTGGAAGTCAGCGGGACTACCGGAACTGGCGGCCTGGTTGGCTTCAGCCAGCACGCGTCGGCGCAGATCCGGCGCCGAATACCAGTGCTCGGTTCGCGGCTGTGAGGGAAGACGAAAAGCACGAAGATCGTCCAGGCATGCGGCCGCTTCCGATCTGATGAGGGCATCTTCGGCGCTTGCTTGCCGGATCGTTTCCAGGGCTTGCTGCACCTTTCCGCGGTCATCCACGTATCCGCGCAAATGCTGCATGCGGTCGAGAAGTGCTAGTTTTTGTAGCTTCCCGGCGTCGGGCCACTGTGTTTGCAGGCGTTGCAGCTCTAGATCGTAAGGATTGCGAGGTTGCGCATAGAGCGCCAGACAGGGCACCAGAAGACAAACCAGCGGCATGTGTCGCAGGTTAGGCATGTCTCTTCCGGAAATCCTTAACTTAGGGGAGAGGAATACGAATGCCCCAGGCGGCTGTTTCACCGCCCGGGGGAAATCGCAAATCAGTCTGAGCCGACTTCCTCTCCCGCTCCGTTTCCCCCAGGTTTTAATCTGCCGTAGCCGGAGAGGCGGTCTACTCTTCGTGATTGGTTAAGGTGGGACAAGTATCCAGCTACATACGTTTTGCGGCCATTCATCGAATGACTTAGAGGGCCTGATAAAGAGACCTTAGCTTGGCGCTAAAAGGCGCACATCCTGCGATTACGAAGGTTCATCTGAATTGAGCGAGAGTAGGAGTCTTCTCCTCCCCCATGGTTCGTTTCATACTCCCGTTATTTCTGGTTATAGGTTGTGCCATCGCGCAGGCGCAAGTGGATGAGCCGCATTTGAGCGAAGCAGGCTCCGCCGTCGTCCTTGCCCACTCCACTTTCGCTCACGGGTATCGCCATGGCTATGAAGAGGGCTACCACGCCGGAAACGTTGACATCAATATGGGGCGCGTTGCCCACGCCAAAACCTCAGAGCTGCGCGGCGTGAAGATGAATTATGCAGGGCATTTTGGTCCACGCAAGGTGTTCGAAAAAGGCTTTCAGGCCGGTTTAAACGCCGGATACAGCGATGGTTATGCGGGACGGACATTTCGTGCGGTGGACGATCTGCGGGCCATGGCCGATTCCCTCGAAACTTCCCCTTCTCCAATCGACCCGAAACATGCCTCTTTTGACCAAGGTTTTCTTTCCGGCTACAACGACGGCTTTGAACGCGCAGGCTCGGACCAATCGCCCACCGGCCAGATAGACTTTCACATTGTTGGCTGCACCAAGCTTCACCCCGCAAGCCCGCATGAGCTCCTGGATACAGGGAGCTATTGCGACGGATATCGCCGGGGCTTTGCGCTGGGGCATGGCGACGGTTTCTGGCTCCGCCCCCCGACCTCCCGCATGGAAGCCAGCAAGTAACCCCTAAGTTGAACCTCTGAACCTTGCACTCCAACTTCAGTACATGTACCCTGCTAAGGAATGGGCTTGGGCTGAGGTTCATGATACTTTCAGATCGGGCAGGCCATTTTTTGCTTACAATGCACAATTAAAACACGCCACGGTCTTGGAAGGAGTATTGATGAAAGCAGGCGCATCGAAGAGAACGATTCGCATCGCTGTGGTGGAGAGCGATCCGCTGCGGTTCATTGGATTGAAGTCTCTGTTTGACACTGAGACAGACCTGGAACTGGTCTCCTGCAGCTTGGCTGAGTTGGGCCCCCGCAAAGATATTGACTTGGTTTTGCTGGGGACGCGCGCCGGCCAGAACCTGTTTGACGTGATGGCTGGCCTGAAGGCTGCGCGTCCTGATTTGCGCATCATCGTTACCGGCAGCGGAGCTGATGACGAGACCATTCTTAAAGCGTTAGCGGCGGGCGCTAAAGGCTACGTGGATGAAGCCGCCTCTCCTGCGGAGTTTATCCAGGCCATGCGGATCGTTCATCAGGGGTCGGTATGGGCGCCGCGCCGCGTGCTCTCAATCTTCATCGAGCGTGTAACCTCTTCCCCTGGACGCATCTTTCCCGCAGGTCGCGTCACTTTCACCGATCGTGAAAAGGAAGTGCTTGAACTGCTGGTAGTGGGACGCTCCAACAAGGAGATCGGCTCCGTTCTTGGCATTGAAGAGCGCACCGTGAAGGCCCATGTGGCCAAACTCATGCGCAAGGTCGGCGTGCAAAACCGTATTGCACTGTCGGTGCACGCGATTACGCATTCGCTGGTCACCTCCTCGAAATAGTTCAGCTTTAGAACAAGTCCGGCCCGGCATGAAGCGTGCCGGGTTTTTGTTTTGCAATTTTTTGCAATGTGGCAAGGGTGTGGAATCCGAGCCATTCGCGCGTAATCCGGGCTTCCCTAGGTACATGTCCTAACTGGCATGTTTCAAGGAACTCCGGTTACTTGTCGCCAAAATGATGTGGGTGGATACTCAACTCACCTACCACAGAACCTGGGAGACGGGGTTGGACACGGTCACGAGGGTCACCGTATCCAACCCTTTATTATTTTTCCGCATCTTTTTACCTGCTCCCGCGACTAAAATCATTTTGAGGAAATCAATGAAAACACTTCTTCGTGTTGTGTTGTTTGCCCTGGTACTGTCCAATGCACTCTTTGCCGCCGAAGCAGCTTCGAGCCGGCTGCAATCGGCCGCTACAGTCCTGGATGAAATCATGGCTGCACCCGATAAGGGTATTCCTTCCGACATTCTTGGTTCGGCGAAATGTGTTGCAATCATACCGTCGCTGCTTAAGGGCGGATTTGTTGTAGGCGGCGCCCATGGTCGCGGGATGGCTACCTGCCGCACTGCAACCGGCTGGAGCGCCCCCGCCCCTCTTACCACCACCGGTGGAAGTGTTGGGCTGCAGATCGGCGGCCAGGCTGTGGACGTGGTCATGGTTGTAATGAACGATCGCGGTATGCAGGCTCTGCTTACCAGCAAATTCAAACTGGGCGCCGATGCATCTGTAGCCGCGGGTCCGGTGGGACGCCACACCGAAGGATCGACCGACTGGAAACTTCGCGCTGAAGTCCTTACGTATTCGCGCGCGCGCGGTCTGTTTGCTGGGATCTCTTTCAGTGGGGCCGTGATCAAGCAGGATGAAGATGCAACGCGCGAGCTTTATGGCCGCATGGTTGATTTCAAGTCGATCCTCACCGGCTCGGTGCAGCCACCCCAGTCCGCTGAAGCCTTTCTCGCAGCGGTGAAGAAGGCGGCGGGGACAGACGTCGCGCCATCCAGTACTCCACAGAGATCGACTGCGCCGGTCGGTTCGTCCCCCTCGGCTCCCGTAAATCCACCGCCGGCCACTATGCCGGCCCCAACACCAGAGCCCACTCCGGCCGCAGAGCCTGCCCCGGCTGCGGCTACAACGCCCAGCCCGACTCCGAGCCCAACCCCTCCGCTGGTCTAAACGCAAACAACAACTATTTCTCAGCAAAAAGGGAGCCGACAAATGCTCCCTTTTATGCCCGGGAATGAAACAGCCTCAATGCTTGTGCGTGTTCGGCTTGGAATCATGGTGGTCGTGATCTGCGGTACCACGCATGTGCTCGTGTTTTTCGGCTTCTTCTTTGTAAATAGGCGGTTCTCCCAGGCTCCCCTTTGGTGGCAGGTGGCGGATATAGTGGACGATGTTCCACATCTCCTCATCCTCAAGAATTCCTTTCCATCCCGGCATGCCCGAGGGGCCAATTCCATTTTCGATGATCCACTTCAATTGACCGTCGGCGTAATCCTGGACGTCTTTGGTGGAAAGGTCAGCGACTGGGGGATCCATCTTGTTGGCAAAGGGCACGCCGGTATTCTGGCCATCGAGCCCATGGCAAATCTGGCAGTGATGTTGAAAATGCTCGCCGCCTTCCTTGGCGGCGTCTGGAGTGTACGCAATCGGGTTCTTGGTATCTTTGCCTCCGACGGTTACCGCGTGCTTGACCTCATTGGCTACTGAACTCTCTGCCTTATTGGGAGCGCCAGCCTTACACCCGCAAAGGGCCAGAATGCCCGCGAAAGCTGCTATCGTCTGTACAAGCCTCATCGTTCTCTCCTCCATGTCGAAACGATATTGATTCTATTATTCCGCACAACAATTCTAGGGCTGAGCGGACGCACACGCCAATGTAATTGAGGGCCGTTGGCAGTAACGGTTACCGGTCAATTTGAATTATTTTTCGCTGGATGGTACCGTCCCAATTTGTCCTCGTTTCGGCATAAACTTGAATACTCTCCGGTCTGGCTGCTGGCGCGCCTGATAGGCGTGCTGCCCCGGCCTATGGCGCGTGGGTTCTGCCAGGGCGTGGGCATGCTGGTTTATGCCGTACATCGGCGATTACGCAAAGTGGGGCTGCGCAATCTTGAGCTTGCATTTCCAAACAAAAGCCACAAAGAGAAGGTGCGGATCTTGCGTCGGCTTTTCCAGGGATTGGGTCGGCAGTTGGCAGAGTTTGCTCTCTTTCCGCGCTACACAAAAGAGAATGTTTCGCGAACTGCGATTTACGATGGCTTCCAGAATTTTGCAGAGGCGCGCGCCCGCGGCAAGGGCGTCTTGCTCCTGACCGGGCATTTCGGTGGATGGGAGATTGGCTCGTTTGTCCACTCGCTCAACGGCCATCCCATGAACATCGTCGTGCGTCCGCTCGACAATCCGTACGTTGACGCGCTGGTGGACCGCTACCGCACGCTCCACGGCAACCGCACTTTTGGCAAGCAGGATTTTGCCCGCGGCCTGCTGACCGCCATGAAACGCAACGAAGTTGTCGGCATTCTCATGGACACCAATATGACGCCACCGCAGGGCTCGTTCGTGGATTTTTTTGGTGTGCCCGCGTGCACGGCCACCGGAGTGGCGCGCGTGGCCTTGCATACGGGCGCTGCGGTATTGCCGGCGTTTACCATTTGGGACAAGGACCTGCGTAAATACAAGATCCGCTTCGATCCCGCGCTGCAGCTGGTGGCGACAGGCAATGACGATGCTGACGCGCTTGCCAACACGGCGCTCTTTACCCAAGTGATTGAAAATTACGCAGCAAAATATCCCGAACAGTGGTTATGGGTGCATCGGCGCTGGAAGACCCGTCCGCTCGGAGAGCCATCTTTGTACTAAGACGCAAAAAGCGCATGGCCTGGAGCCATGCGCTTCAGTAGGATAAGCACTGCGCTTTTAGTTAATCGCCAATTGCCTGGCTGGCACTTCCTTCAGGTATGTCTTTCTCAAAGAACTCGTGAATATCACCGGCAAAAGCCATGATCGCCACTACCATTGATCCGGCCAAGCCGGCAAAGAAGATGGATTCGAGCAGCAATATTAAGTAGTGCAGCATAATTTGGATTTCTCCCACTAACAGTCCAAATTAAGCCGGAACGGGATTAAGAAGTTATAAAGAGTTCAGAAAGAAACCGTATGGAGGCGCAAACTGCTGCATTATATGTCTCTTCCTGTTATTCCGGATCAAACCTATAGCCAATCCATGGCTCGGTTTTGATATACCTGGGTGTGCGTGGGGACAGCTCCAGTTTTTTGCGCAGGTTGGCTACAAAGACGCGAAGGTATTCGGGCTGTTCCACGTTATTGCTGCCCCATACTGCTGTGAGAATCGCGCGGTGAGTGAGCACCCTGCCGCGATGAGCAAGAAAATACTGAATGAGTTCGAACTCTTTCGGAGTCAGGTGGACCTGTCTGCCGCTCACCTCCACCAATCTCTGCTGCGGGTCGATCTTGAAGTCGCCTGCTTGGTACGCGGCATCCACCTGGAGCGGAGCAGAACGGCGCAACAACGCACGTACGCGCGCGGTGAGTTCGGCCATGCCGAAGGGCTTGGAGACATAGTCGTCGGCGCCAAGGTCAAATGCTTTGACCTTGGTGGGCTCGTCTTCTTTTACAGAAAGAACCAGCAACGGCACTTCAGATAACTGCCGAATGCGCGAACAAAGTTCAAGCCCGTCAAGACCAGGCATAGATAGATCGGTGATGACCAGATCTGGGAGCCAGGCGCGAAAGCTCTCAAGCCCGGCGCGGCCGTCATTGGCAATGCGGACCTGATATCCGGCGGATTCCAGTCCGCGCAGCAGCACGCGGGTAATCTGGGCCTCATCGTCGACGACGAGAATCTTCCTGGAATCTTCAGTCATTCACGTCTCTCAGCGGGAGCTGGAATTGCACTCCGGCTCCCTTGCCACCCGGGCCTGGCTCAATCCATATTGTGCCGCCGTGCGCCTGTACGATGCCGCGGGCAATTGCCAATCCCATACCCAACCCTGGCTGCAAGCCCGAGCGAAAAAATTTCTGGAACACCTGGGTCCGCAGTTCCGGACGGATGCCCGGCCCTTCGTCATTTATGGCGAAACAGATGTTGTTCTCATTTCTCCGCACGACAATGCTGATGTTGGCGCCGGCCCCAGAATACTTGGCCGCATTCTCCACCAGGCTGAAGATTACCTGCGAGATCAGGCGAGGATCAACCCGCAAGGTGGGTAGTCCGGGTTCAATCGAGACCTCGACTTCGCGTCCATTGAGAAGCGGTTCCGCGCGCAGCAGGGCATCTTCGACCATTTCGTCAGCAGAAACGTCTTTGCTGGCAAGCGTGACTTCGCCTGCTTCCAGACGTGCCAGGTCCACCATGCGCTGAATGAAATGGTTCAGCCGGTCCGATTCCTGCTCAATTACCTCGAAGAGTTCGCGCTGTACTTCGGGCGTGACAGACTCAGCGCGAATAGTGGTGATGGCAGCCTTAATCGCGGTGAGGGGCGTACGGAGATCATGCGTGACGGCATCGAGAAGCGCGGTCTTAAGCTGTTCACTCTTGCGCAGAGCGTCGGCCTGAGCGGCCTCTGCCGCGGCACGCTCAAATTCGCCACGGACATGGACCAATTCTTTCTGCTGTTCTTCAGTAAGCAGCACGCGTTTTTGCAGCCGCGTCGAAAGCTGCCCCACGAGGACCGCCGTCGTGACGAAAACGATGAATGCTATAGCGTCTTCCGTGCGATTGATGCGGAAAGAGTAAAACGGCCCGATAAAGAAAAAATTAAAAGACAGTCCGGCAAGGATGGAGACGTAAAGAGCAGGGCCACGTCCCTCAGTCACTGCAACCAGAATCACGGGCAAAACCAACACTAAGGCAATCGTGGTCTGACTGAGGTCTGGACGCAACGCCTCCAGCAAGGCGATCGGCAAGGCTACGGCTATGGTCGCAATCAGATAGCGGGTGGGCCAGCGCCCTCTCCAGGAACTCACCCGTGCATTGTAGGGCATTCCTGGTGAGCCTGGGAGCTGCGCGAGCAGGGTGTGGCCGAGCAAGATTACCGTTCTTAAAGACAGCGAAACCTGCGAAAATAGAGCTATGGCCATTGTGGTGATTGGCGGGCATTCGCGCAGTGTGGGCAAAACCAGCGTGGTTGCCGGATTGATTGCGGCCCTGCCGGAGTTCAACTGGACCGCGCTCAAGATTACGCAGTTTGGCCACGGCATCTGCTCGGCCGACGGCAAACCCTGCGACTGCGACACTGGTGATGACCATTTCCGTGCCGTCAGTGACGAGAAAGATCTGAGTGGCGAGAGTGATACTTCGCGATTTCTGGTGGCGGGCGCCAAGCGTTCACTGTGGGTGCGAACCCGCCAGGGGCGGTTAGGCGAGGCCATGCCGGACATTGAGCGCAAGATTGCCGGAGCGGAAAACGTGATTATGGAATCCAACAGCGTGATCCGCTTCCTGCACCCAGACCTCTACCTGAGCGTGCTCGATGCCGAGGCCGAAGATTTCAAAGACTCCGCGCGCGAGTTCCTGCATCGCGCCGACGCGGTGATTCTCCACCAAACGAACGGCAGGGCGAAGTGGAGAAGTGTTTCAATGGACGCGCTGAAAGGGAAGCCGATCTTCAGGATCGAGCCGCCGCCGTATGTCACCGATGAGATTGCCGGGTTTGTGCGGGAAAAACTGGCGGCAACGGTTTCCGCTCGTTAGGTCACGCTATAATCTCTTTCACCAACTTCAAGCCCTGTACTCCGGCCCCGGTCCCATCCGTGTTTCTCGAGAGATGAATGCATGTTTCGTTTTTTGCTTTCCGCCGTACTCTATGTATTTGTGGCCACTTCTTCAGCCTTGGCCCAAGTGCAAACTCTGGGCGATGTTTCCTTCTCCGCGCCTGATGGCTGGCAATACGCGCAAAAACGCCGGCGGCGGCTTTGGCATGATGACCCTGAAACAGGGGAACAATTTCTGGGCGATGACCGTGTTTACACCCTGGCCATCGAGCGGGAACGCCAACACAGACTTCAACACCGCCTGGCAAAAGATCGTGCTGGCCGGAGGAGCGTACAGCGGCTATCCCTTGCAGCCCTACTTCGACATTGCGCACACCGTGGGCTATCCGGGCAAGCGTGCCGATGCTTCCAGCCTCAACCGGGCGACCTATACCCGCCTGTACGTGCTGGAGACAGGGAAGACTTTTGTTCCCGTGATTTTCATGAGTAATGACGGCATAGTGCTCAATACGCGGGAGTATCTAGCCAACGCGTTGCTGGGCAGCGTGCGTGTGGCACCGCTCAAAGCTATGCCGGTCAAGACCAGTCTCACGCTGGCCGACCTTGCTGGCGACTGGAAGAGCGGCTTGGGCAACAGCCTGAGCTATTACAGCAGCGTTACCGGGCAATACCAGGGCAGTTCCAGCAGCTTTATGGGCGCCGGCTATCACATCGCTGCCAACGGTTCGTTCACTTACAAGATGACGGGTGTAGTCGGCAACTCATCCGCCAGCGATGCCGACGCTGGAGTGGTGGAACTGGGCGGGGAGTTCGTAACCTTCAGGGGCCGCAACCACGTGGTGCGCTACCGATTCCTGAATATCCAGACCGCCTTGGACGGCTCTACCGTGCTCACGCTATTGCCGACCGGAAGCATGGCGCAGATCAGCATCATCCGCGACAGCGAGTATTGGTCGCGCGCTCCGCAGGGAAGCACAGCGAAGAAGTGACAGCAACAGCGGCGGGAGAGGAGTCACGCCGCCGCCGTGGAGTGCGCTCCGCCTTCCAGACCGATTTTGGCAAAAGCAATGTTCAACAACTGCTTGCTTAACAACTGCAGAAAAAATTCGGTCAGTTGAATCACTGCGCTCAGGTCTGCCGGAGACACGCCGGCTTCTTCCAACTGGGTGGGCGAGAGTTGTAAGGGCTGAGGCAATTCCGCAGCCAGGGCCAGCGCTGATTCACGAATAGCCAGGCCGTTTTGCTCATACTGCGGGCTCAGGATCACGGGCTTGAGCGCGTTCCAGTATTCGCGCAAAAAGTCAGGCCAGCGCCCGAAATTGATATAGCTGGTGTTGAGGAAGGGCGTGCCCATGGTCTTCTTGATATCGTCGTAAATCTTGCGCGTGTCAGGCGGGGCATTCTTCTCGTTTACCAGAATCGGGGGTTCCGGGTGTGTAGGATGATCAGACGGGGCGGTAGCAGGGCGCGGTGTGGCGCCAGGATTCTCAAAGGCCTGAATCTGGGCGGCAAGGATCAGAAGCAGGACCGAGTTGTTATAAAGATAGAGATCGGTAACGTCACGCAGTTCGTCTTGCGCACCCGTGCTGAAGTCCATCTCTTCCATCTTTTTGATAAGGTCGGGCACGTTCAGGTAATTGTGAACGCGGGTGTAAGACTCGGCTGAAATTTTTTGCGCGGCGGTGAAAAATTCTCGCGTATTCAAGGCCGGGGCCAACGAATGCCATAGCAGGCGGAAGTATTCCGGAAAAGCCGCCAATGCCTGGAACATAGGATTGACGTAAGGGAGGCCTAGAGCGTGTTTGATTTCCTGGTAGATCGCCAGGGTTTCCTTTCCAGCTTCTGACTCCGGCACCAGGCGGATTTTCTGCTTACTCCAAGCCATACATCTCCTAGGATGATTGAGAGCGGTTACAGGATAACCCACGAATGTGAGTTTTAGGGCAGCGCTGCCAAAGGCGCAACATTCGACGAATCCATCTGCTCAAGGCGCAGAGCATTTCGGCCCAGGCAATGACTCTACCTCTAACCACCGCTGGAGTTTGCTGGGATTTCTACCGGGGGCCGGTGACCGGAGGCATAGGCTGCTCCCGGCGGGGACCATCAGTGCGTTTTTGTGTGCCCTCAGTGTCGGGTTCGCGCACAAAAGATGAGGACTTGGGCGCCTGTCCGCGAACTCCTTTCTTCAGATTCTTGAGCACATCGTCTTTATCCAGATTGTAGTCGCGAGAGAGGCGGGTCAGCGCCAGGGTAACGATGTCAGAGTGGTGAATGTCTTCCGTACCCTGAATTTTCTTGATGTCGAGCCATATCCTATGGACCAGATGCACATCCTCGGTTTTCATAGTGGGAGTGTGCGGGCCAATACGGTACGTTTCAACTGTGGAGTCGGGGCGAACGACCTGAAAGACGAATTGGCGCTTGGGTTCGGGCATGGCTTCCCAGGCCTGGCCTAACTTGAAGGCTTGTTCCTCGCCGGTCATCTTGCTGGAAAGACCGGAGACCACCGCGGAAGATTCCATTGAATTTGCGGTTTGGGCGATGGCCGACCAGACGTCGCGCGCCGGAACAACCAGCAGGGAAATGGTCTTGCCGTAGCTTTCAGCAATCGATACAGCCTTGGTGAAGAGCGTCTGTTCGTAGTCGCTGAAGATCTGTTCCATCGCCAAGTCGCGATCAGCGCTGCCGTAGCCAGTAAGGCGGGCTTCCATTACAACAATATCGGTATCGTGCGGGTTGGTTTTTTCCAGGGCCCAGCGCAGGTGGTTCAGCGTGTTGTAGTCGCGGACCGTCACCAGAACGTTGCCGGCGCGAACCTGCACCTCCTCACGGCCGATGGTGTCCTGATGCAAGAGCTGGAAGTGCTCTTTCATCTGTTGTTCCACGTGGGCGAACTTGCGCTTGTTCACTCGCTCAGAGACGGTGAAGATGAAAAAGAAAGCCAGCGAAAACGCCGCGCCTGCTACCGTCGCCACTTCTTTGGTGAACAAATTGACGATAGCGGTAGAAAGCAGCACAAGATGCACCGCAGCCAGCCCGATTGGGATCTCGATGTTGCCTATTTTGATATTCGGAGGCACACGCCAGCCACGTTCACCCTTGTACTTGAAACGCAGCACCAACATGGCCAGGCTGTTAAAAGTGAAGCTCCAGATGACACCAAAGGCATAAGCCTCGCCCAGAACGTAGACGTTGCCCCGGCTGGCGATAACCGTCAGCAATTGCATGCCTACGATCAGGTTGATGATCCGGTAACTGGTGCCAAACCTCTTATGCGGGCGGCGAAACCAATCTGTGAGTACGCCATCCTCAGAAACGCGGTTCAGTACGCCGTTTGAACCAATGATCGAGGTGTTGATCGCGCCCGAGAGAATAAGAAATCCCACTACCACCACAAATGCCCGGAAAACCAGCTTCAAGACATGCGGTCCGACCATGTACATGGCCATGCCACTGATTAGATTGTCTTTGTAGAGGGGTACCCGGACTTCGTCCGGAATAATCATCACCGCCAGCAGGGACCCGAGTCCGGTGAAGACGAAACTGAAAATAGCGATAATCAGCGCGGCACGCTTCAGGTTGCGCAGCTTTGGGCTGGCGATCTCGCGATTGACCTGGGCCAGAGACTCCTCACCGCTCATGGCCAGCACGGAGTGGCCGAACGCAATGATTATTCCGAACAGCCCAAAACTCTTAGCTATGTCTGTGTTTTTCAGGAACCCCAGCGCTTCAGGGCTGAAATGCAGGTTCTGCGGAATGGGTAGCGGCGGCAGCGGGGAACCGTTGTGCAATACGGTGTAAATCGCCCAGCCCATCAATATCACTACCATGACAGTGGTGATCTGCATCACGCGCAGCGCTTTGTCGCTGGATTCCTCAATGCCTTTGATGTTTTCCCACCAGTAATACACGGTCACTAGCACGGCAAAGGCGGCTGCGGCGTGGTTAACGTCTAATTGCGGCGTGCCATGAAACATCGCATGCATCGCGCGCGGGATCCAACCGTGGGCGTCAGCGGCGGCAAACAGCTCATTGATCAGGCCCGCGATGTACTGTCCCGCGGACACGCCGGAAATCGGGCCGGTAAGGATGTAGTCAAACATGAGCGCGGAAACGCTCAGCTTGGCGAAGGTTCCGCCCAGGGCTTCTTTAACTACGCGGTAGACGCCGCCGCGGGTAAACATGGAACAGCTCTCCACGTAGACCGAGCGCACGGCAAAAGCGAAAAGCATGACGCCGAGGATGAACCACGGAGCCGACTTGCCGACAGCCTGTTCGGCAATACCACCCGCGTAAAAAGCGGATGAGCCCAAATCATTCAGCACAATGGCGGCGGCCCGCCAATAAGAGATGAATGTGAGCATGACCGAGGTCGCAACGACGATCCGGACCCGGTTCGAAAGTGGTGGGATAGCTCCTGAGCCTGCTGGCATTTTTTAAGGTAGTACGGCCATTCCCATTGGCGTGCTTAATCAGCGCCTCTTAGAAGGGCCCGTGAGCTCCTTGTGGTCCAAATTCCCCTATGCTCTTAGTCTTCTTCCAGCATGCTCTGCGCCGTCTTGATGGCTGTGATGACGATGACCGGCACAGCTCCAATGAGCCCGGCGAAGAACAAATATTCCAAAAGCGGCAATAGGTGGTGGACCAGGAGGTTCACGATGTCAACATTGTATTCCTGTGCCCGCGTGGAATCAAAGAATAAGGATAGTTTGTTAAAATCTGTGCTCAATGCGAAAGATTCCCGCCAGAGCCTGGATTCTCGCGCTGCTTTCCAGCGTGTTGCAGGTGCTCGTCTTTCCCAAGCCAAATCTGTTCTTTCTAGCCTGGATCGCCATGGTCCCGCTGCTCTACGCCCTGTTGCGCGGCCGTGGCGGAGAAGGTGAGGTATTCGATTCAGAAGGCCGGTCGCTGCGTCCGTTTACGCCGTGGCAGGGCTTTCTGATTGCCTGGTCCTGCGGAACGCTCTGGTACTTTGGCACCTGCTACTGGATTTATCCAGTGATGAACGGCTATGGCAAACTGGCGGCCCCGCTGGCGGCGCTGATCACTGCCGGATACTGCATCATCATGGGAATGCACCACGGCACTTTTGGTTTGCTGGTGGTGCTGATGGCGCGTCGATCGGCATTGGGCAATCGACGACCGCTCCTGCTGGCCCCGGTATTCTGGACAGCAATTGAATTCTTCCGCGATCGGATCACCGGCGTTCCCTGGAACCCACTGGGTAACTCCCAAATTGACAATATTCCCTTTGCTCGCATCGCCCAGACCACCGGTGTCTATGGGCTCTCTTTTGCGGTGATGTTGGTCAACTGCGCTTTTGTCGCAGCGCTGTTGCTGGTAGGCAAACGCCGCAAAAATCTGCTGATCTCCGCTGCTGCTGCGGCCATTGCTTTGCAGATCGGGATATTCGCCAAGCCAGAGCCGTTTCCGGCCACCCAACAGGCAGTCCTGGTGCAGGAGAATGTACCGTTGCTCGATCAACCGGAATGGACGCCACGCTACTTTGATCAAACTATAGCGGACTTGGTGCAATTAAGCGTCAAAGCCGAGCCGAAGCACCCACCCAACAATCCGGGGTTGATTATCTGGCCGGAGTCGCCGGCACCATTCTTCATCGCCGATCCCCGGTTGCAGCAATGGCTGGTGGCATTGGCCCAGGACACAAATTCCTATCTGGTTGTGGGCAGCCTGGGGGAAACCCAGGATGCAAGCGGACGCCAGCAGTTGCTCAATTCCGCGCTGGTCATGGACCCGCATGGCGCCATACTAGGACGCTATGACAAGATTCATCTGGTGCCCTTTGGCGAATACGTGCCGTTCCAGAGCCTGTTGTTCTTTGCCAATAAACTCACGCGTGAGGTAGGCGATTTTGGTCGCGGTACCCAGCGCAAAGTTTTTGACCTGAACGGTACGCGCGTTGGCGTGTTCATCTGCTACGAGTCGGTCTTTCCCAATGAGGTGCGCGAGTTTGCCGCCAATGGCGCTCAGGTGCTTATTAATATATCGGACGACCTGTGGTATGGCGAGACCAGCGCGCCCAGCCAGCACTTGCAAATGTCTCGCATGAGGGCCATGGAGAACCACCGCTGGGTCCTGCTGGCCACCAACAACGGAACCTCCGCGTCGATAGATCCTTTTGGCCGGGTGGTGAAGCAGGCCCCGCGCAACGTGCGCACCGCGTTGCCGGCGCCCTATGCTCCGCAAAATGAAAGCACTTTCTATAGCCGCAACGGCGACATTTTTGCGTGGGTATGTGTGGTAATCTCATGTTTGGCGGTCTTTTTCCGCTGGCGTATCCGCGCCCGCACCATGATTGAAGCCCGCCCGGCGTGACTTATGGTTGAAGAACTAGAACGCGAATACTCGGCCGTCCGCGACAAGGTTCGCGATCTGCGGAGCTATCTTTGACGCTCCTACCCTGCGCCAACAATTAGCTGAAATCGAAAAACAGGTGGGCGATCCCAGCGTCTGGGCCGACCAGGAGAAGTCGCAGCAGCTCATGCGGCAGCGCCGACGACTGGAAGAATCGCTGGCCATGGATGCCGACTTGGCCCGTCGCGCGGAAGATGTTCAAGCCTACTTTGACCTGGCCCGCGAAGGCGAGGCCGTGGTTGAAGACCTGCGCAAGGAAATCGACCAACTACGCGATGTTGCCGACAAGCTGGAGACGCGGACCCTGCTTTCCGGCGAACATGACATGCGCAACGCGATTGTCACCATCCACCCAGGCGCCGGAGGGACCGAATCACAAGACTGGGCGGAGATGCTTTTACGCCTGTACCTGCGCTGGGCTGAGCGGCAGGGATTTACCACGGAACTGAATGAGTATCAGCCGGCGGAAGAAGCGGGCATCAAGTCGGCGACGTTCACCGTGACCGGTGACTACGCTTATGGGCTGTTGCTGAGCGAGATCGGCGTGCACCGGTTGGTGCGCATCTCGCCTTTTGACCAGGCCAAGCGGCGCCATACCTCCTTTGCCAGCGTTTTCGTCTCACCTGAAATCGATGAATCGATTCAAGTGGATATCAAGCCGGAGGACTTGCGGATAGATACCTATCGCTCCGGCGGAAAAGGCGGGCAGCACGTGAACACCACCGATTCGGCCGTCCGTATTACGCACATCCCCACCAATATCGTCGTAGCGTGCCAGAATGAGCGCTCACAGCACAAGAACAAAGAACGAGCCATGAAGATGCTGCGCTCCAAACTCTATGAATTTGAATTGGAGAAAAAGCGCGCGATCAGCAAGAAGTTGGAAGACTCCAAGCTGGACATTGATTTTGGTTCGCAGATACGCTCGTATGTCCTGCATCCCTACAGATTGATCAAGGACCATCGCACGAAGGTGGAAGTGGGAGACGTTGACCGTGTGCTGGATGGCGACCTCAAGCCGTTCATCCAGGCATTTCTTGTCGCGCGGCGCGACCAGAATTAAACTCACGACTATGGCGCCTATTCTTGAACTAATCAAAAAGAATGCCGTGCCCGTGAACGTCATGCGTTCAGCCGCCAGAGGCTCGTTGCCGCTGCCCGCGGAAGAGATGCTTGAGGTCCTGGTCTTTCTTGCCCGCAACCCGCTCTTTGGGCAGGACGCGCGCCTGACGTTGGCTAAGTGGGACGCGCAGTCGGCCATGGACGTACTAGCCCGGGACACGACTGCGCCGGAAGTGCTTCTCTACTATTGGCAGGAAGAGAACCGGCGGCCCGGTCTGATGCCAACTTTGATTGCGAACCCCGCAATCCCGGAAACGCTGTTGATGGAGCTTGCCATGGCCGGAAAAAGGGAAATGGTGAATTTATTGCTGGCGAGTCCGCGCGCTACAATGCACCCGGGGGTGGTTGAGGCGCTGCTAGGCAATGAATACCTGACCCCAGCGGAGATACAATACTTGCACGGCGACGGCGCTAACGAGGGTTCTTCGGCGGCAACCGAACCCCTGAGCGAAGAGTTCGAGGTCACGCCTGAGGTGGAAGCCGCACACCAGGCCTTTCAGCAGGAGCACGCATCGGAAATCGCCGCAGAGGAAGGGAAGCCGTTTGAGCTGACAAAGGATGAGGATGCATCAACCGCCGTGATGGCTGAGACAGCCCCAGCGGTTTCTGACGAAGCAGCAGCTTCACCGACGCCAGAAGCAGCGGCCGAAGCCCCAGCCGCAGTGGCGGAGGCTCTCGCACCTGCGGACGAGTTTGAGACCAAGGAGCAGAAGAAGCTTACCATTCTACAGAAGGTTGCCAAACTGAACGTGGGGCAGCGGATCAAGCTGGGATTTCTTGGTAACAAAGAAGAGCGGGCCATCCTGATTCGGGACACGGCGCGGCTGGTGCAGAACGCCGTGCTGCAGTCACCCAAGGTGACCGATACGGAAATCGAAAGTTTTGCCGGCTCCAAAAACCTGCAGGAGAATGTTTTTCGCGAGATCGCGCGCCAGCGGCGTTACCTGAAGCTCTATCCCGTGGTGCGAAACCTGGTGAACAATCCCAGATGCCCGCTCGACGTTTCTCTGACGCTGGTCAAGACGCTCATGGTGTACGACCTCAAGAGTCTTCGCCACAACAAGAATGTTCCCGATACCATTCGCAAAGTAGCCGCCAAGCTGTACCTGGAAAAAGCGTCACGCGGCGCCAAGAAAGAGTAGACACAGTGGATGTGACGGTCGTGAAAGACAAGCCTTTTCGCGGCGCAGATGCTTCTCATAGAATGTAGTTTTGCTTACGGAGATACCAGTGAAGATAACTGCAACGGATGAGATCGGCGAACTGCTGAAACGAGCCAAGACCATTGCTGTAGTTGGCCTATCCGATAGTCCGCTGCGGCCCAGTTATGGAGTTTCAGCATACATGCAAAGCTATGGCTATCGCATTATTCCAGTCAATCCGTCAATTAACGGGTCACTGGGCGAAAGAGCTGTGCCGTCGCTTGCTGACGTGCGGGAAAAAATCGATATTGTTGATGTTTTTCGCCGGCCGGAATTTGTGCCTGAAGTTGTCGACGCGGCGATCCGCCTGAAAGTGCCGGCGATCTGGCTGCAGGAAGGCGTGATCCACGAAGAATCGGCGGAAAAAGCGCGTAAGGCAGGGATCATGGTGGTGATGGATAAGTGTATTTTGAAGGAGCATCGGGCGCGGTGTTCATAAACGCGCTGACCAGTTGCTTCAGCGCGCCGAGCAATGTCCGATGGGCACGTTGCTCTTACTTCGGTTCGCTATCTCCGCATCACCAAAGTGCCCGCGATCATGTCATGAAGGCCCTGCTTCTTCTCGGTGAACCCCACCATGAAGTATCCAATGCCAAGAATCAAGCTGGAGATAATCTTTGAGAAGTACCTGCCTGTGGCCTGTCCAAACGAGATCCGCCGTCCTTGCAGGTCAGTGACGTAAATGTTCAGTGCACGCTTGCCAATTGTTGCCTGGCGTTCCGAACTCTCTTGCAGCGCGAAATAAAGCCAAATGCCTACGATGTTGGCAATGATCCCGAAAATCGGCACCAGCGAAAGTATGCCCAGCGGCACAAACAGGATCAATACGTCCAGCAGGTACGCTCCAACGCGCATCCAAAAACCCGCATAGGGATGGATACCTGCCGCAGCCGGCGCCATCCCAGCGTAAGGTGCCGGCGCAATGTAACCCGGCGCCATATTGTTGCGGCACCGCCGGCGGAGCTGCGGCTGACATTGGCATTGGTTGGGGAGGCGGAGCGGGAGCTGAAGCCGCCGCAGCCATGGCAGCTGGCTGGTATTGCTGCGGAGCCGCTGCCGGAGCAGACGCTATCACACCGCCGCACTTGGAGCAGAACCGCGCTTGAGCGTCCAGAGCTGTTCCACATCGATTGCAGAAAATTGTATCGGCCATGGCGCGTTACTATAGCCTTGAGTGCTGTCTTTGTAAAGACGGTTTAGAATGTTTTTACGGACTACTATTAGCCAGCAGCTTCGTAATCCTTTTGGTGTAAGAGAGTTCTAGCAGGCTTCGTGACGTGCTCTGTCGTTCAGTACTGCCTTTTGTGTGATTGAGCTTGGAGTAGACCAAAAATCTTGCGCTCACTATTTTCGATATTGCTCTGATCCAGGTTGGGAATGCTATTTCGACTCTTCCGCTCCCTCCTTTCCTCTGCGTTTCAAAGGCTTTGATTTTTTCGGTTCGGCGATGCGGGCCTCTTCTTTCCGGCGCTTGAGTTCTTCCATCCGCTGGGCCAGCGCTTTTTCACGGCCTTCCTGCGTAGGATGGTAGTACTCGCGGCCGCGCAAGTTATCGGGCATGCAGTCCATGTCTGCGACTTTGGATTCCAGATCGTGCGCGTACTGGTAGCCCTTGCCGTAACCCACCTGCTTCATCAGATTCGTCACTGCGTTTCGGATATGCAGCGGCACGGGCTCGGCAGCGGTCTTTTCCACGTCCTCAAGCACCGCGCCGTAAGCGGTGTAAAGCGCGTTCGATTTCGGCGCCAGCGCCAGATAGGCCACAGCCTGCGCGAGTGCAAGTGCGCCTTCCGGCATGCCGAGAAAATCGATAGCGTCTTTGGCCGACAGGCATAAATTCAGAGCCTCGGGCGCGGCGAGGCCTATGTCTTCTGAAGCCATGCGCACCACCCGGCGCGCGATGTACAGCGGGTCTTCGCCCGACTCCAGCATGCGGCCCAACCAGTAAAGCGATGCATCGGCATCACTGTTCCGGACAGATTTGTGCAGCGCGGAGATCAGGTTGTAATGTTCTTCGCCGGACTTGTCGTAGAGCAAGACGCGCTTCTGCAGCGTGTCCTTGATGATCTGTTCAGTAATGACCTGCTCGGTGCTTTCACCATTTATACCCGCTGCAGTGGCCGCCGCGACCTCCAGCACGTTGTAAGCAGAACGCGCGTCGCCGCTGGAGTAGGCGGCAATCTGCAGCAGGATCTCGTCCGAAGCGCGCAGCTTCAACTTGCCCAGGCCGCGTTCTGCGTCTTCCAGCGCGCGCCGCAGCAGCGCCACGATTTGTTCTTCCATAAGCTGGTTCAGAATGTAAACACGACAGCGCGAGAGCAGAGCTCCGTTGATTTCAAATGACGGGTTCTCCGTGGTCGCGCCGATCAACCGGATGTTGCCGCGCTCAACGTGCGGAAGGAACGCATCTTGCTGGGCGCGATTGAAGCGGTGGATTTCGTCGACGAACAGGATCGTTCGCGTGCCATAGGCGCGGGCTTTTTCCGCGTCGCCCATGACCTGCTTGATCTCCTTGATACCGGAGAGCACGGCGGAGAATTCGATGAACTCAGCCTTGGTTACGTGAGCGATGATCTGCGCCAGCGTAGTTTTGCCGGTCCCAGGCGGGCCCCAGAAGATGATGGAGCCGGGATCGTCGCGCTCAATCTGCAGGCGCAGCGGCTTGCCCGGGCCGACAATATGCTCCTGGCCGACGAACTCGTCCAGCGTCCGCGGACGCATGCGATCGGCCAGAGGCCGTGCGCCGCGGCCTTGCTGCTCCGGAAGTGCTTGAAAAAGACTCATGGCAAGATCACCCGATCTTTCCTCTCTGCCGGGCTGCTTCATATAACAATATCGAGGCTGCTATCCCGGCGTTGAGCGATTCCACTCGCGGAGAATGCGGGATCGTCACCAGCTCATCGGCCAGGGCCAAGATTTCACCCGGCACGCCGGCCCCTTCATTGCCCACCACAATCATCGCCGAACCAGTAAAGTCGGCTTCATGCAGCGGCTTGCCTTTGTGCGACGACGTAGCAAGCACGCGCACGCCCTGCTGCTTCAGCGTGGCAATGCTCTCTCCCAGCTTCACCCTGATCAGCGGCTCGCGAAATAAGGATCCTGCAGAGGCGCGAACAGCTTTGGGGTTGAAATGGCTGGCCGTTTTTTCTCCCAGCAGAATAGCGCGAGCGCCAAAGGCTTCGGCTGAGCGAATGATTGTCCCCAGATTTCCGGGATCTTGAACACCAGCCACACCTATCAGCAGAAGCTCAGGGGCCACCTGCTCTACCAGGTCTTCAAATTTGGCCGGACGCAGCTTGACCAGTGCAGCCACGCCCTGTGGCGATTCCGTGTTGACGGCGCTGGAGAAAACATCGGCAGGCAATAGCAGGATTTCAACCTGGCTGGCAATTTGCGGCAGCAGGCGCGCGGCATGTGCGCGCCCGGCTTCGCTGAAGAACACGGCTTGAAAACGTAGCCCACTGCGAATGCCCTCTTCAATGATGCGCACGCCCTCCACCGCAATGTAGCCCTCAGCCGTTGGTTCAGTCTGCGTAAACGCCTTGCGCAGGTCTTTCACCAGCGCGTTCTGGCGGCTGCTCACGCGACGAAGGCGGCCCTCTGCTTCACTCTGCAAAGTCATTGCATTGCCATCATACTGATCCAGGAAGGCGTTGATAAAGGCTTGCTCTAGGTTTTCTGCGCAAGCTGGTTTATTCTTACTCGTTTGTCACTGGAATCGGGAGCCGGAGGTTTTCCGGACGTACCGGTTTTTTGTTCGCATCATCGAATCCAAGCGGGAGTAGGTTTTGGCTGCGGAAATTTTAAAAATCAATCCTGATACGCCGGACATGCGTCTGGTCTCCTATATTGCTGACCGTATCAAAGCGGGACAAGTGGTCGGCATGCCCACGGACACGTTCTATGGCCTGGCGGCAGATCCGCTGAACCTGCGCGCCGTCGATCTTATCTATGACGTGAAGACGCGCAGCCGCCATAAACCGCTTTCGCTGCTGATTGAAAGCGTGGAGCAGGCGGAATACCTGGCGCGCCCACTGCCTGACGCGTTCTATGACGTTACTCGCAAATACTGGCCCGTGCCGCTGACCATCATTGTGAAAGCCTCGTCGCGGCTGCCGCTGAA
>JBARMK010000195.1:0-20280 GCA_049802395.1 Candidatus Angelobacter sp. | reverse complement strand
CCTGGATCAGATAAAGAATGCTGGCGACGAAGCTAAAGAACAGCGCCGAGTAGCCGATCATGATCAGCGCTACGTGGATATAAATCCACTGGGTACTTACAAACAGCGGCGCGGAAGGTTCCGTTGGCGACGCATAGGATGATGCCGAGAAAGTCAGCCAGAACACGAGGGGGAACACGGCCAGTCCGGGCGAGGTAGCGCGGTATCGGGCGTACACGATGAAAAAGAAGACCATCAGGACGAAGGCCAGCAATGATTCCAATCCATGCATCGAGGTGGGCGCCCAGGTCCCGCTGAACATCGCGTTTTCGACGATGGAGACAAAATGAAACACCATGCCGAGGCCAACAGCGGGCAGGGTGATCCGGGACAAAACTTTCCTGCCGCTCCAAAACGAGGCCAGAGCGTAGAGCAACCCCACGCCGTAGAGGCTCAGGGCCACACGTAACCAGAACAACGGAAGCATAAGTTATTGCAAATTATAGCCGCGAGTGGGTGGCGGACGATGTGATAAAGCGCACAAAGGTACCCTGTGAGGCAGGACGCATGGTCAACTTCCACGGCAAATAAGGCTTCCACCCTAAATGCCGGCAAATGCTTTGACGTTTAGAGGCTCCTACGCTGCCAGTGAGAGCTTGCTCTGGCCATGGCGGGTGCGTCACCGGCCCTGACGGACCCTGACATACTAGCGGAGAGCGAGCTTCCGGTACTTCTCCGCCGCGGCTTCCGACGAGATATGAGTGTAGTAAACCTCTTTCAGGAAGTACGGCTTGGCCCGCGTGCCCATGATAGGCAGGATCTCAATGTGCCAGTGATAGTCCTCGTCCACGGTTTTCCAGTATTGCAGGATGTTCGATTTCTGGTAGGTGTTGGGGACCGTGTGCAGCACCAGATGAAACGCTTCAGAAATGCTCATCACCCGTTGCAGCGTGCGCCGGATCAGGCCGGCGAGCTCATGGAGGTGTGCCGACCGCAAGGTAATGGAGCGCTCGAATGAAGATTCATGCTTGCGCGGCATGATCCAGATTTCATACGGCACCCGCGAAGCGAACGGACAAAGGGAAACGTAAGCGCCGGTGGCTTCGACGATGCGATCAGGCGTGCGAAATTCCTGGACGAGCGTATCGCAGAACACGCAGCGTTCTTTATCGAGATAGTAATCGCGCGAGGCACGCAATTCATACAACACGCGCCGCGGAACGAACGTGGTGGCCGTCAACTCGGAAACCGGATGGTCGAACTCCTGTCCTGCCGGGCCGCCGTGGTTCTTGAACATGGTAACGTACTTGAAGCGGAGGTCGCCTTTGAGGTCCTGAATGCGCTGCGCGGTCAGCAGCAGGAACTGTGAAATCTCCGCGTCCGACGACTGCCACAGCTCAATATCGTGGCGGATGCTTTGCACCAGCACCTCATGTGCGCCCACAGTGTTCATGGCGTCATAAATGCCCTCGGCATGGCGGTGTGGCTCGCCTTCAATGCGATAGAGCGGCGCCGGATGCACCATGGCCGTCACCGGGCCGGCGGTGCGGTCGGTTGAATTCAAGGTGGCAATCACCTGCGAAGCATTCGTCGAGCCTGGACAAAACGGGCAATGGCCTGGCTGGCTTGGCCGCTCTACGTCGTCGCCTACGATGACCCAGGAGCGAGTAATCGGATCTTTGCGCAATTCCATGCTGTCTCTAGGAAAACAGAGAAGAGCGAGAATGGTCAATAGAGGGGCTGGTCAAGCTCCTGTTGGTGACGTTACGCCCCTAGACTGGTGCGGGTACAACAGTCTGGCGAGAAAAAAACTTTCTTGTATCCGAACCTCGCCTAAGCATTAGAATTCGATCATACGAAGTAAAACTGCGCTGCATACAACGACATTCAAGCTTCGAGTTCCGGGCCGAGACGCGACTTTAATTGACCCATCTGTTCGAGTTCCAGGCTGAGCGTACTGGTTTGGCCGCCCAGCCGCGAGGAGAGCGGCATGAAGACGCTGAGTATTCTGATTTCCCTGCCCGGGGAGAACAATTACCTGCGCGAGCAGGAAGCAATGGCGAAGGCCACAGCGCCGCGATTCGGAGTGGACCTGCGGATCATCAACGCCAAAAGCGATCCCATTACCCAGAGCCAGCAGATTCTGGAGGTTATCCAATCAAAAGGGGAACGGCCGGACGGAATCATTGTTGAGCCGGTAAATAACCAGGGCTTGCCTCGAGTGGCTGAAGCCGCAGTCGCGGCAGGCGTTGGATGGGTAGTGAGCAATGCTCGCGTTGATTATCTGGAGCCGCTGCGCCGCACGTCCAAAGCGCCGGTCTTCACCGTTTCACAGGACCACACGGAAATCGGCCGCATGCAGGCCCGCCAGTTTGCCGCCATCCTGCCCCGAGGAGGTTCGGTCCTGTATCTGCGCGGCCCAGCCACAAACTTTCTTGCCACCCAACGGTCGGAAGGAATGGAGAGCGTGCTGACATCGAATATCCAGTTGAAGAGCCTGAAGATCCAATGGACCGGGGAAAGCGCGTTTAATTCGATGACGTCATGGCTGCGCCTGTCCACAGTGCACGCCGCCGATACGCATTTGATCGCCGCCCAGAATACCGATTTCATCCTGGCGGCAAGGCGGGCGTTTTCTGAGAACACTGACGGCGCGGAACGGTCCAAATGGCTGGGGCTGCCCTACTGCGGCGTGGGCGTTCTTAACCAGACCAAACCACTGCTGGATGACGGCACCCTCACCGCCGCCCTGGTCACGTCGCTAACCATGGATACGGCGATTGAAATGCTGGTACGCGGCATTCACGGCGGCTCGCAACCACCAGAGCATACCTTCGTGAAGGCGTGGTCGCAGCCCAGTCTGGAAGAGCTGATTAAAAAATATAGTTGAAAGTTACACTGGACTGATCGGCAGCACCGGCCAGAATGGCCGAAAACGCCGGCACAAACGTAGAACCGAAAAGCATCAAGCTACGGGCATATAACGATCTCTGAATTTTATACTTTAGAATAGGTCACGGCGCATGACCGAGCCCTCCACTCCGCTGATGCGGCAATACGCCGCGATCAAGAAGCAGCATCCCAATGCCCTGCTCTTCTTCCGCTTGGGAGATTTCTACGAACTTTTCTTTGAGGATGCCGTTGTCGCCGCGAAGGAACTCCAGATCACGTTGACTTCGCGCAATAAAGAGAAGGACCATGCCATCCCCATGTGCGGTGTCCCGTATCACGCGGCGGAGAATTATCTGGCAAAACTGCTTCGCAAGGGCTTTAAGGTTGCGATCTGCGAGCAGATGGAAGATCCCAGCGTAGCCAAGAAGCTGGTGCGGCGAGAAGTGACGCGCGTGCTTACGCCGGGGACGGCGATTGATTCGAGCGTGGGTTCGGAGGAAAACAATTTTCTGGCGGCGCTGGCGCGGGCGTCGGGCGCGGTGGGGCTAGCGGCACTGGATCTTTCTACCGGCGAATTTCGCGCCACCGAGTTTCGCGGTCCCGATGCGGAGCGTCGCGTGGTGGAAGAGTTGCAGCAGTTGCGCCCGCGGGAAGTTCTGTATCCGTCTGGATTACCTCTGTTTGATAGAGCGCCGCTGAGCAGCGGAGAGGCATCGGCGGAAGGCAACGCGCAAAAAGAGGCTTCAGCGCAGGCTAGCTCGAAGCCAGGCGGTGGCCAAGCGAGCCTGCAGCAGGCTGGTGAACGCGCACGCTTCACTGAGACGCCGTTGGAAGATTGGGTCTTCAGTCCCGACTATGCGGTTCCCTTGCTGGAGAACAAGCTGGGCGTGCTTTCACTGGAAGGATTTGGGCTGCAGGGGCGTCCGGCGGCGGCCACGGCGGCGGGAGCGATCCTGCATTACGTCCGCTCCACCCAGCGGGGCACGTTGCAGCACGTGGACCGCATCGGCTTTTACGATCGCCAGGAATATCTGGTGCTGGACGCCGTCACGGTCCGCAACCTTGAGCTGGTAGAACCGCTGTTCGCCAATACTGGGGTGGAAGTCACGCTCTTCCGCGCTCTGGATGCCACGCTCACGCCCATGGGCAAGCGTCTGCTGCGCTCATGGATGCTGCGACCATCAATCCAGATTGATGAAATCATTCGCCGCCTGGACGCGGTAGAGGCCGGCGTAAGAGAGTTTGTCGGTCGTGAAGAGCTGCGTCGCGCGCTGGAAGGCGTGCTCGATATCGAGCGTCTGCTCAGCCGCGTAACTCTGGAGACGGCAAACCCACGAGACGTGCTGGCGCTATGCGCAAGCCTGAACCGCATTCCGCGCATCAAGGTCGCGCTGGCAAGGCTGGACGCGGTGCGCTTGGCGGAACTCAATGGGTTACTGGATGAAATGACCGACCTGCGAGAGCGGATCGAGAAGACAATTGTGCCCGAGCCGCCGTTGACACTTGCGGATGGCGGCGTGGTTCAGCCCGATGTCGACAAAGAATTGGATGAGCTGCGCAATCTGAGCCGTAATAGCAAGCAATACATCGCGCAGATAGAAGAGCGCGAGCGCAAACGAACGGGCATCCATTCGCTCAAGGTCAAATTCAACTCGATCTTCGGCTACTACATTGAGATCAGCAAGGCCAATCTGCACCATGCGCCCGCCGATTACGAGCGCAAGCAGACGCTGGTGAATGCTGAGCGTTTCACCACGCCAGAGTTGAAAGAGTACGAAGCCAAGGTCCTGGATGCGCAGGAGAAGATCGTTGAGATCGAGCGGAGGCTGTTTACCGAACTGCGCACGGCCGTGGCAGCCGAGGCCAGGCGCATCCGGCAGACGTCTTTGGCGCTGGCGGAGGTGGATGTGCTGGCTTCGCTGGCGTTCATCGCGCAGAACCGGGGATATTGCCGGCCCCAGTTCGTAGCGAAGCCGGGTGCCGAGTCAGGCGAACTGGAAATCGTCGAAGGCCGCCATCCCGTGCTGGAGCAACTGGACCTTACCGGCAGCAATGACCGCTTTGTGCCCAACGATCTTTATCTCAACTCCACTAGCCACAGCATTTTGCTCATCACCGGGCCTAATATGGGCGGCAAGTCAACGTACTTGCGGCAGACGGCCCTCTGCGTGTTAATGGCGCAGATGGGATCGTTTGTTCCGGCACGTTCGGCGCGGCTGCCCGTGGTGGACCGCATCTTTACGCGCATCGGCGCCAGCGACAACCTGGCGAGAGGCCGATCCACCTTCATGGTGGAGATGACCGAGACGGCGGCGATTCTGAATACGGCAACGCCGCGCTCGCTGGTCCTGCTGGACGAGATTGGACGCGGTACAGCCACATACGATGGACTGGCGATAGCCTGGGCGGTCATTGAATACATTCACTCGACCAGCCGAGCCAAGACGCTCTTTGCCACGCACTATCATGAGCTCACAGAGCTTGAGCGGCTTCCGGGGGTGAAGAATTTCCATGTCTCGGTAAAAGAGAATTCCGGCGGAATAGTCTTCTTGCGGAAAGTAGAACCGGGATCGGCCGACCGCAGCTACGGTATCGAGGTCGGCAAGCTGGCGGGCCTGCCGGCGGAGGTAGTGATCCGAGCGCGCGAAGTGCTGCACGAGCATGAGAACGCCGAGCACCAGACGACCGCACATCTCTCACAGGGAGCGATCGATCCGGAGCCGCAGATGCAGCTGACGATGTTCACCCCTCTCTCACAAAAGATTGTGGACCACCTGAAAGATGCCGATCTCAATAACCTGACGCCGATTGACGCCATGAACCTGCTGCATGAATTGAAGAAACAGTTGTGAACAAGCAAATAGCAATCGGCCAACTTTCAGGCGGTCATAAATGTGAAGAAGATTTGGTGCAGCGCATTTATGTAACCAGTTCGCCAAGTCTTCGGTATTCACATCACTGTTATATTTTGCCGCCGTTATATTTTGCCGACGTTTTTCAGGCATCACAAAAGCAGACCCTTTGATCTTAAAACAGGTGGAACTCCCCATTTGACCTAAGAGGGGACAAATGGAGATCGGGGTGCTTACTCTTGCCTGAAGGTTTATTGGCCTGAGCCGTGCAAAATCCAGCTCGCGCACGCAAGGCAAGGAAAGTTGCAATGAAGTTCAGCCGCGTCATTCTGCCAGTCGTGATACTGACGCTAGTATCCTGCAAACCTCTGTTCCGAGAGGTCACATCACAGGACTGTACCGTGGCCGTGCCCGCCGGCTTTACCCGAATCTATATTGGAACTCAGGCGCACGGTCCAATGTCAGGAACCAGCTTCGACGACCCTCTGGACGGTTCTACAGCAGAGAAGTTTGACACCATCCTCCGCTCGATAGCCGAAGGACAGCACCCAACCTGGGGCACGCAAAGCAACATCGCTCCCGAAAATCTGATCGTTTGCATGACCAGCGGCACATTTCAAACCAACGGCCAATACGACTGGAAGATAAGTGTCGGACACACGGGAGGAAGCCCGCTTGGATTCACCGTGGAAAAGAACTGGAAAATTCATGGGCGAGGCCAAGGCCAGACTACGCTGCAGCTTGCCTCGTATCTACAGGACCAGTTTGTCGATCAGAACGGGGCGTCCATGAGCGGCGGGCGCAATGTGGCGCTGGGTACACATTCGATCCATTCGTCGGGCATTGAAATTTCTGACCTGACCATTGATGCAAACCACGACCGGCTCACCTCGCCTGGAGGGCTGCCTTTAAACCTGGAAGGTATTGTCCTGCGATCGGAGCAAGGCAATCACTGGATCCACAATGTGAGCATTATTGGCGGATCCGGCGACGTGGGAGTTTTCAATGAGGCATTTGAGACCTTTGCCATCCGCATATGGGGAAATAATCAGGCCCTTGATCCTCAAGTCAACACCGGCAGCATCATTGAAAATGTTACCGTGAGCAAACCCGGACAGGCCATGTCAAATGACTCTCCCGCGGGCGGAGCACACGATGGCATTGTGGTGAATAACGCCGTAGCCGAGGTCCGGAACAATGTGGTGGAAGACTACCCTGTTGCTTATGGCGGCTGGGCCATGGGGCCGGTCTGGTTTCATGACAACATCTCGAAAAATTGTCTCTATGGTTTCAATTCTGACAGTTTCCGCAATGACAGTGTGACCCTGCAGTCCAATAGCTTTCTCCATAATTTGCGATACGGCATTGTCATTGGAGGCGGCGACGGTAAACATGCGTTTACGAACTGGACGGTCCGGAGCAACACCGTTGCTATGGGGGCTCCACGGTCTGCGGGTATTGTGATACGGGGAGAAGTGCTGAATGCCACGTTTTCCGACAATACGGTCCTTTCCGACAGCGGCATTCCGAACCTGACCGCAATCTGGAGCTACCAGGCGGCGAGCGGCCTGGCCAATCTGGGCAACGTGTTCCAGAACAACCATATCGATCAGAGCATGAGCGTGAATTTTTCCCAGGACCCCAACTTCAATTCCAACTGCCGCTACCAAAATCGCGATCTGCAGGGACGCGTGCGTCTGGACTTCCCTGACAACACCTCAACCCAGTGTCCCTGACGCCCTCCCCGGCTCTGTGTTCGGCCCATGGAGGCAGCCGCGACTGACAGGGCGCCATGTAGGAACCAGATCCAGAAAATGGCTTACAACATTGAGCGACCGGCATGGGGTCTTCGTATAATCGGATGGCATGGCAAAAACCGATACCCTACGCCGGCAAGTAGGCCAGCTGCTGATCCTGGGCTTTGATGGGCTTGAAATCGACAGCAAATTACGCACCACCCTGAGCACTCTCCAGCCCAGCGGCGTGATCCTGTTCGCACGCAACATCGAAGAGCCGAAACAAACCTGGAGGCTGCTGCGCGATTCGCAGGCGACCACCAAGATGCCAATGTTCCTTTGCGTTGATCTTGAAGGCGGCACGGTTGACCGGCTGAAGAAGGTGATTGCGCCCGCGCCGTCGGTGGAACAGGTGTTCGCCACTGGAAACCACAAGCTCTTCCGCATGCACGGCAACATTCTGGGGCTGGAAGCGCGCGCGCTTGGGTTCAATACAGATTTTGCTCCGGTGTTCGATCTGGGCTTTGCGACTTCGCGGTCGGTATTGAGCAGCCGTACGGCATCGTCCGATCCGGAGAAGACGATTGCTTACGCGCGGGAATTTTTAAAAGGCCTGAAGGCGGCCAAGGTCCTGGGCTGCGGCAAGCACTTCCCCGGGCTGGGAGAGGCCAATCTGGACAGCCATCACGCTATGCCGGTGGTGCAGAAAAGCTGGAAAAAGATGTGGGAGGAGGACCTGTTGCCCTATCGCGAGTTGCGGGCGCAGATTCCTTTTGTGATGGTGGCGCATGCCGGCTATCCCGAGGTGACCAACAACAAATTGCCGGCTTCCCTTTCACGCAAGTGGATGGAGGATGTGCTGCGAAAAAAGATCGGCTACCGCGGCCTGATCATCTCTGACGATCTGGAGATGGGCGGCGTGCTCTCCACATGCGACATTGAAGATGTGGCAGTGGAGACGCTGCGCGCGGGCGCGGACATGTTTCTGGTATGCCACAACCAGGAGTTAGTATGGCGCGGCTTTGAAGCCGTACTGCGAACCGCAGAGCGCGACCGCAAGTTTGCCGCCAAAATCGAACGGGCCGCAAAGCGGGTGCTTCATTTCAAGAGACGCTCTGGGGAGCTACGCGGTTTTTCTGCCGAGCCCAAGGCAAAAGTCGTGGAGAAGCTACAGAGAATTGTGAATGATTTCTCGCGCATCGTGAGTGCTCCGGTAATTGACGACCGCCTGCACACGGCGAAGGAGATCAACGTTTGATCGTCGCGGGAGTGATGAGCGGAACTTCGGCGGACGGCGTGGATGTGGCGATAGTACGGTTGCGCGGCATTGGGTCTTATCTGCATTTCGATCTCCTCGGCCATCATCATTTCGACTATCCGAAACCGATGCGCCAGGCCGTCCTAGCGGCCATGAATGCCGACAAAGCCAGCGTGGCGGAGCTGGCGCGGCTGAATTTTCGGTTGGGAGAGTTTTACGCCGAAGCTGTGGAACAGGCGCGGAAGAAAATCCGTCCGTCTAAGCTCGATCTTGTGGGCTGCCACGGCCAGACTATCTACCATCAGGGCAACGCAGCCACGTATCTGGGAAAAAAGATTGCCTGCACATGGCAGACCGGTGAAGGCGCAATTGTGGCGGCGCGGCTGGGCGTGCCTGTGGTCTCAGATTTTCGTCCCGCGGACATGGCGGCCGGCGGCAAGGGAGCACCGTTGGTCCCGTTTCTGGATTACGCAATATTCCGCGACAAGAATGCCGGAAGAATCGTGCAGAACATTGGCGGGATTGCCAATCTCACCGCGATTCCCGCCGATGCCAAACCTAACGGCGTGTTGGCTTTTGATACTGGCCCCGGCAATATGGTGATCGACCAACTCATGCAAATGCTGTTCAAGAAGCCGTACGACCGCGATGGGGCGATTGCACGCCGCGGAACCATACTTCAACCGATACTTGAAGAATTGCTTGAGGATGATTATTTCAAGCAGAAGCCGCCGCGAACTGCCGGGCGGGAGCAATTTGGACGTGAATACGCCAAGGCATTTCTGCGCCGATGCGGCCGGGCCACGAAGCAGGACATTATTGCCACAGCGACAGCACTGACTGCATTTTCTATTGTGCAGGGAATGGAACGGTTTGTTCTTCCCCGGGCAAGCTACCGGCACTTAATTGTTTCCGGCGGCGGCACCAAGAACCAAACCCTGATGAAAATGCTGGCAGATCAAAGCACAAAGCTGGGCCTTAGGCTTGGCCATTCCGATGATTTCGGCGTCCCAAGCCAGGCAAAGGAAGCCGTAGCCTTTGCCCTGTTGGCTTACCAGACGTGGCAAGGGCAACCGGGGAATGTTCCCTCGGCGACTGGCGCGAATCGACCAGCGGTGCTAGGCAAGGTGTCTTATGTCTAACCAGGGAGGACACAGAAGAGCGCGGAAAGAGTTTTGCCAAAAAAACCAACTCTTCCGTGTTCCTCTACGCTCTCGGTGGTTAAAGGTCTTGTTGGTATTTGTGAGCGCAAGTTTGATGTCATGCTCTAAGCCACCTGACTCGGCCACGCTGGTGGTACTCATCGAATCCAGCCCGACAAACCTGGATCCGCGCATCGGTACCGACGCACAATCCGAGCGCATCGACGAACTGCTTTTTGATTCACTGGTCCGCAAAGACGAACACTTCAACCTGCAGCCTGGAGCGGCTGAGAGCTGGGAGGTCCCCGACCCGCTGACGTATATATTCCATCTCCACCGCGGAATTCGCTTTCATGACGGACGTTCGCTGACGGCAAAGGACGTGAAGTGGACGCTGGACACGATGCGCAACGGCACGCTGATGACTTTGAAAGGCAGCACCTACAAGCTGGTCACGGCGGTTGAGGCGCGCGATGATTTCACCGTGGTGGTGCATCTCAGCGAGCCATTCGCGCCACTCTTATGGAACCTTACCAGCGGGGCATTCGGCATTGTTCCTTACGGAAGCGATAAGCAATTCAACCGCAATCCCATTGGCTCAGGACCGTTTCGTTTTGTAAGCCTGGTACCGGACAGCGATGTGGTTATCGAGCGCAATGACGATTATTGGGGCGAGCATGCCAGAGTGAAGCGCTTGCGCTTCAGCATTGTCCCGGACGCCACCACGCGCGCTCTGGAGTTGCGCAAAGGGAGCGCGGACATTGCAGTAACCTCTCTCAGCGCCGACATTGTAAATGCGCTGAAGCGCGATACCCACCTTGGAGTGCTGGAACAGCCGGGCTCGAGCCTGCAATATCTGGCGTTCAACCTGCGCGATCCACTACTCCAGGATTTAAGGGTCAGACAGGCCCTGGCGTATGCGATCGATCGCCGGCCCATGGTGCATTATCTCTTTGGCGACGAGGTACGGCTGGCCGACAGCGTGCTTCCGCCGGAGCATTGGGCTTACAACGGCGAGGTGCCGCACTATGACTACGATCCGGCCAGGGCCGATGCCGTGCTGGATGCGGCGGGATACTCGCGCGGAAAAGACGGCGTGCGCTTTCACCTGACCATGAAGACCTCAACGGACGAGACCACGCGCCTGCTGTCCGCGGTGCTGCAACAACAACTCAGGCAGGTGGGGGTCGCGCTGGACATCCGCAGCTTTGAGTTTGCGACGTTTTACTCCGACGTGGTCAAAGGTGAGTTCCAGCTTTACTCCCTGCGCTGGGTAGGCTACAGCAACCAGGACCCCGATATTTTTGAAGATGCATTTGATTCGGCCAGCTTTCCGCCAAAGCGCGCAAACCGCGGGCATTATGCCAATCCCCGGGTGGATGAACTCATCGAAGCGGGCCGAAAGACCGCCGACCAGCAAAAACGCAAGCAGATCTATGGCGAGATCCAGCGCATTCTAGCCAGTGACCTGCCTTACATCAATTTGTGGTACTTCGACAATGTTGTCGTGCATTCTCCACGCGTCTGGAATTTACACATGGGGCCGACCGGGAATTATGACTTTTTGACGAGCGTGGAATTGGCCCAGTGAGCCGAGTGGGGGGGTATGGACTAACCGACAAAGCGAAGTGCACGAAGCGCCCTCATGGTAAATGTTAGTATCAAATATTCATGCAAATCCTCTTTATTGGCGACATTTTTGGCAGTCCGGGGCGGAAGATCGTGCGCGACCATCTGGCGCACGTAGTGGAGACGAACCATGTCGATCTGGTAATCGCCAATGCGGAAAATTCAGCCGGAGGATTTGGGCTGACGCCGGCAATCGCTGAAGAATTATTCGATCTTGGTTGTCACGTGCTCACCACCGGCAACCACATCTGGGACAAGCGCGAGATCGTGGACTACTTCAACTCCGCGAATGGCGACCCGCGCTCGCGGGCGAAGAAAGTATTGCGCCCGGCCAACTACGCGCAGGGCGTCCCGGGCGTGGGCGTTTATGAAGGCGTAACGCAACAAGGCCAGGCCTTTGCCGTGATCAATTTGCAAGGCCGTGTCTTCATGGCGGATTCGGACGATCCTTTCCGCAAAGCGGACGCTTTGCTGGAGAAGATCAAGAACAAAGTGGTGATCGTGGATTTTCACGCGGAAGCGACCTCAGAGAAGATCGCCATGGGCTGGTATCTGGATGGGCGGGTCACCGCGGTGCTGGGGACGCACACGCACGTACCCACGGCCGACACGCGCATTTTGCCCAATGGAACCGCGTACCAGACGGACGTGGGAATGTCAGGGCCGTACGATAGCGTGATCGGTGTGCAAAAAGAGCAGGTGTTGCAGCGTTTTCTCTCCGGGCTTCCGGGAAGGTTTGAGGCGGCGAAGGGCGATCCGCGTTTCTGTGCAGTACTGATCGGGTGCGATAGCGCGACCGGACGCGCACACTCCGTGCAGCGCCTAATGCTGGGCGAGTAAACAAAAAGGGCAGCCCGCAATCGGGCTGCCGAGGAATGATTCCTGTCTTAGCCAACCTTTTTCTTCTTACCGGCCGCACCCTTCTTGGCCGGAGTCTTGGCCGCGGGTTTTGCCCCAGGCAGCTCACCTTTGGTCATGGTGAACAGGAAGGGATCAGGCGTGTATTCGGAAATTACGCCGATAACATCGGTAGTCGCGCCAGGCGCAAGCGCTTTGGTCATGGGTTTTTCCAGCGTGACCTTCATGTCGGTCTTGTTCGCGGTTTGATTATCGTCACTCACCGCGACTTCAAGCGTGCTGGTGTCCGGCACGGCAACCACCTTGACCGGAATCTTCAACTTGGCTTCGCCGTTCTTTTCTTTCGACTGAATTTCCTGCCATACCTGGTCGGCGGCGGTCTTGTTGGCCGGAGTCTTGTCACGGCAGGAGAGCACTAATTCCCAGTCACTGAAAGAAAGAGCGGCAGCGCCATTCTGCTGAACGGCCTGCGCCGCCAGGTCACAGGGCGTGGGCGCAAGAGGAATGCTGGCGACAAAGTCGGCTGGCGGGGCGGTCTGGGTTGCGGCAGTCGCAACGCGCTGGTTCCAGTCGTCAGTGTTGCCGTGGTACTTCTTGTATTTGGACAGGAGGTATGGAGACCAGGCTTGAACAGCTTGCGGGTTTTGCTTTTGAGCGAGGCCCAGCGCTTTGGCGCCATACCAGAATCCGACCGGATCGATTGGATTCGGTTGTAACAGCGCGATGGCCATCTGGTAATTGTTGGCCATATCGTTGGGGTCGGCTTTCAATGCCTGCTCGTAATACTTGCGCGCAGCAACATAGTCTTGCTGCTGTAACGCGCCGAAAGCGGCTGTGCCGGCAAAGATGGCCTCCATCTGGGTCTTCATCTTCTCGTAGTCGGCAGGGGTAACACCTTCAGGATTTTTCCAGTTAACCAACTCCTGCAATCCACGTTCCGCGTCGGCACGGGCCTTGGCGCCAGTGTCTTTGTCTTTGATGCCAGAGCGCTCAAGGAACACGACGATGGCCAGAGCGCGAACATTGTTGGGCTCAATCTGCAGGATGTTTCTCGCGATCTGCTCCACTTTTTGCTGGTTGCTAGCCTGCTGATACGCTCCCATCGCCTGCTCCAGCGCATCAATCTTGACGATACTGCTGGGGTACTGGGCGACAAAGGCTTCCATGGCCTGACCCTTGGCTGCCGGGTCGGTGGTATTCAGGGCCGTCATGTAGGCGTTATATTCCGCCGGATCTTTAATAACTTTTTGGCTGGTGGGAACGTTCGACTGCTGATTGGTGGCCGCGGGCGGTTGCGCCGGCGGCTGCTGAGCCGGTGGCTGTTGCGAGGGCGAAGTTCCCTGCGCCAGGGCTGCCGTGGTTAGCGCAAGCACAAATGTGACAAGCACTTTTTTCATTGCGTTTTGCTCCTTCAATCCATTTCTGCCAGATTTGTGGATCTGATGCTCGTGAACACAATCCTGTTCAGGCCGTCTATTTCCGTTAAAAGCTTAGAGCCACGGATTATAAAAGACAGACCCCACATTTAGGCAAGCTGCGTCTGCATATATGTTGCTTTACTGTTTAGATGCAAAGTTGCTGCTCATAGTTATCCCAGCAGCCGTTTTGCCAGGGCCGCCAAGCCTTGTACGGGTCTGGCAATCAGCAAGGATGTCGCCGGACAGGCTTTTGTAGAATTGGACACCGCAACGCGGAAAAACGTTCCCGCGGATAATAGATGCAGGCTTTAATTTTCCGCGCTCGTTCCAGGGAAGAAAGAATGAACAAAGCATTGAACCGGAAGATCGCTTTAGTAACCGGTGGCGGCAGGGGAATCGGCGCCGCAATCGCCCTCAAGCTGGCTGGGCTGGGAGCCACAACCGTTGTCTGCGGACGGACGCTGGCGCGCCTGCAGCACACCGCCGGGCGGATCCGCTCAGCGGGCGGAGAAGGTGAAGCCATGGCCTGCGATGTCGCCGACTGGAACTCCGTGGCTGCGCTGGCGGAGCAGGTGCAAAAGACCTTTGGCCGTCTGGATATCCTGGTCAACAATGCCGGGGTTGGCTGGTTCGGCGGGCCGCTGCAGACCATGCCGCTGGAGAAATGGGACGCAATCTTCAACACCAATCTGCGCGGCGTGTTCCATATGATTCGCGGGTTCGCGCCCATGCTGATTGCCGCAGGCGGCGGCGAGATCATCAATATTTCGTCCCTTGCGAGCAAGAACCCGTTGCCGAACGGCGCTGCTTATGCGGCCTCCAAGTGGGGATTGAATGGACTGTCGTATTCGGCGGCCGAGGAGCTGCGCGGGCACAACATACGCGTGAGTATCGTCTGTCCCGGATCAACGCATACAGAGTTCTCTCCACATGAAGGCAAGAGCGCGGAGAAGATGTTGATGCCGGAAGACGTGGCCCATGTGGTGGAAATGCTGGTGACTGGAAGGCAGCAGGCGTTTATCAGCGAAGTAATCTTAAGGCCGACGCAGAAACCGTGATTCTTCTCAGGCTCTCTTTTCCGGCACAATCACCGCTTCTTGCGGCGCCAGAGGCTGGCCGGTGTTGGCAGGAACCGGGACCAGCAGGGCCTCTTTGCGATAGACCAGGTTGCTGGCGTTTAATGTCGCGAGCTTGAAGCCGTGGCCATGAGTGATGGCGTCTGTGGGGCAGGCTTCAACGCAGTACCCGCAGAAGATGCAGCGGTTGTAGTCGATGTTATACACCTTGGCGTAGCGCTCGGCGCCGCTGATGCGCGTCTCCTCAGTATTGTCAGCCGCTTCAATATAAATGCAGTTGGAAGGGCAAGCCGCCGCGCACAGGAAACAAGCAACGCATTTTTCCAGACCATTTTCATCGCGCTGCAACTCGTGCAGTCCGCGGAAACGCTCCTGGAAGACCGCACCCTCATTGGGCAGCTTCTTGTTGGGATAATCCTCAACAATGGTGGGAGAAAACATCTCCCGCAGGGTTACGGACATCCCTTTCGCGATGCCAGCTAGATCGCCAAAGACACGAAAAATCGACATGCAGTCAGTATAATTCGGAACCACAAAGGACACAAAGCAGCGAGGAACCCGGTACGAGTCAGCTTGCAGAATGACTTGCGCTGGGTCGTCGTAACAGCTCTATGGCGAATCCGATCAGAGCGTACATCCCCGCATTGAGAAGAATGAACCAGTAATACGCAAGCGGCATGGAGCGCCCTATCAATGAGGCGGGAGCGGTGATGGCAACGATTGTCGAGCGCCCCAGATTGTAATTGGGCCAGGTGAAAAGGCCAACGACAAACCAGAAAAACGCCACGGCCAGCCCGATAAGCGCCCACAGACCAATTCTCCGCTTCACAGGAATGTCCTCCCTTGCCTAAGTAATTCTACCTCCTCTTTTCACACTCCCAGGTATTACCGACATTTAAAAAAATGGCCCGGTCCTTGCAAAAAAGCGCAGGGACCAGGCTATTCGAAAAAACTACGATGACTCTCAGTGGAACGCTCTTATTACAACCGCTTCCATCGCCCGAGACTGGCCCGTTGTGCCAGTCTGTGCCCCATCCCGTGACGGTCCAGTCCAAAAGAGGTTGGAAAGCTCACTGAAATATTCAACGTGACCCACGCCACTGGCAAACCAGACCTTCATCGCCTCTATCTGCCTGCTTTGATGCATGGTCCCGGCAAATGCCCCGTTACATTGCGTGGCCATCCATCCGATGCCAGATGCATATACCTGATAGCAGACAGAGAATCCGGCTGGCGCCTTTATGGTGATCCCCTCCATTGCGCGGCTCTGGTGGACGGTACCTCCAACATCGCCATCGCAAACCTGGGGCAAAAATCCAATGTTGGAGACGTACGCCGAGTAGCAGAGCCCGGTTATCGGCTGATACGACATCGCGCATCCACCAGTTCCAGAATTTATATAGATCTGCTGCGTCAGGTAGTTGCGGCCATTCAGGGTCAAGTTTGCCTGGGACCCGTTGGGTGCGGTAAACGTCGTGCCAAAGTTAAAATTGCAAAGGTCACCATCCTCATGTGCCAGATCTGTGCGGAACCAGCCGTTCCCAGTATCGGGATCTGTCAAGGTTTCGGTTAGCTCATGCGAGATAACGTTGATCATCGAATCCGCCGCCACATTTCCATTGGGACTGATCTGTTGATGCTCGCAAGCCGCTCCGCAGCGATCAGGGTTTCCAACGAAGGAGTACTTGATGTCAGATCCTTGCAAGGTGGCATGATTATGGTATCCACAATAGACCGTGCAAAACCCGCTTGTTTCATTTACGTCAGCGGAAGTAAGAACGTAGTAGATGCCGTTAGGATCAGTGGGCAAAAGCGGAATTGAAAGGGCCCGGCTCACGATATTGGTTACCGCCGCGTCGCTCAGGGACGCCCCTTGCGAGTAATTGTCGAAAACCTGGGTCGACATCGCCACATTGCTCGTAATGTGCCGCGAGTTGTCAAAGTACGTATTGTTGATGCTTTGATAGGCTGAGCCGTTGATGTCCCGAATGTACTGAGGAATGATCGTGGTGGCGGGCTGGCCGCTCCAGTTGCCGTACCAGATGAAGTAAACGTTGTGTGTGCTTTCCATCACGGGACCGTCATGGTAATTGATATTTGTGCCCAGATTGCTCACATCGAAACCTATGATTGGTGCGGGAGTGATGGTTGCATTTCCTTCATTTTGGATACCCAGTTGAAGAACTTTAATCGTTTCCGGAATAGTCGGGACGACCGCCTTGTTGCCTGGAGTTTCCGGATTGCTTTGTGCGGGTGAGTTGAGCGATAGAAGAAGAGAGGATGCGAGTATCGCGCATACCAGCTTCATATAACACCTCCTATGGATTTGAGGGCGGTAGAAATTTGCAGATCAAAAGATTCAGAGAAACTGAAAGACTTGGGAGACTGGAAGCCACCTTCCTGCTTCCGATTGTTGCGGGGGTCTAGAAGGTGCGGGATGAGTTATGGTGACATACTTTCGCCTCCGGAGTTCCTGAACGTGCCCAGACAGTACTACCCGTGAGCTGGGACTTTCAAGCTCAATCGCATGTGTCTTCGTTCACGGTTCCCAAAAAGGAACGGCGGCTTATTCCAATCTGGTTAGCAAGGGTTGGAATTAATCAAAAAGATTTGTCGAAATGTTAATTTGTGCTGTTCACAATATGAGTGGTGCGCAATATTCAGCCCCTCTTTATCAGCGTTGATCAGCGCAATCTGCGACGAAATGCTTTACTCAATTCCCAGCTCTTTCCATTTCTTATCCACCTGCGCCTTGGTTTTCTCGTCCATCAAAATCTCATCAGGCCAGGGGCGGGTGAAACCTTCGGTGGGCCATTTGCGCGTGGCGTCAATACCCATCTTGGAGCCGAAGTTCGGCAGGCGCGCGGCGTGGTCGAGCGAATCGACCGGGCCGAGCGTAAATTGTATGTCGCGCTCAGGATCAATATTGTTGAAAACCTTGAGCACTACGTCGCCGATATCCTGCACGTTTACGTCTTCATCGACCACGACGATGCACTTGGTAAACATGGCCTGGCCCAGGGCCCAGATGCCGTTCATCACTTTGCGCGCGTGCCCGGGATACGACTTGCGGATGGAGACAATCATCAGATTGTGAAAAATGCCCTCGACCGGCAGGTTCACGTCCACAATCTCAGGAAGCGTGAGCCGCATCAGCGGAAGGAAGATACGCTCCACGGCTTTGCCCATCCATGCGTCTTCCATAGGTGGTTTGCCTACGATGGTGGTGGAGTAAATCGGATTTTTGCGATGGGTGATGCAGGTGACGTGGAAGACCGGATATTCGTCTTCGAGCGAATAGAAGCCTGTGTGGTCGCCGAATGGACCTTCCGTTCGCAGCTCTTCCAGCTTGACGTAACCTTCAAGAACGATCTCCGCTGACGCGGGGACTTCAAGGTCGACGGTCTCGCACTTGACCAGTTCGACCGGCTTCTCACGAAGGAAGCCGGCGATGATGAATTCTTCAATCTCCGGCGGCGCGGGAACGATGGCGGAAAATGTAAGCGCAGGCTCGGTGCCGATAGCAATGGCGACCTCCATGGTTCCGCTGGGACGGTCACCCGGAGCTAGCATGGAGCCACCACCGGAGCGGGCCATGATATCCACTCCGGCCCGACGCTCCGCAGGCGAGGGCGCCCGCGCTCCAATTCTTTCTTTCACAGCCGAGGGCGGCTGTGCCACACGAGCTTTGTCAGTTTCTGCAGCACCCTGGCGCAGCAGTTCGCGGTAGTGCTCGGCTGCAACCTTCTGGCGCTGCCAGTGCATGCCTGCGGTAGTGGCGTCATAAACCTGTATGCGGTACATGCCGACGTTGCGCTTCCCTGTTCGGGGATCGCGGGTGATGACGCAGGGCAGAGTGATAAAGCGGCCGCCATCCTGCGGCCAGCATTGGAGCACGGGAAAATCCAGCAGAGAGAACTCTTTTTTTCTGATGACCTCTTTACACGGGCCGGTAGGCACAATTTTTGGAAAAAATTTGCCCATATCGGCAAGCATGGGCAGCATCTTGAGCTTTTCCAGGAAGCCTTCAGGGGACTTCATATTGAGCAACTGGCGGATGCGATCGGCAATTTCATCCAGCTGATCGACGCCCAGGGCCATCTGCATACGCCGCTCCGACCCGAACTGGTTGATCAGCACCGGGACGCCATTGGAGCCTTTCACATTTTCAAAAAGAAGCGCGGGGCCGCCCGGACGGCCATACCCTCTGGCCGCGCCCTTAGAGACGCGGTCGGCGATCTCAGTGATCTCCAAGATGGGATCGACTTCTGTGCTGATACGCTTTAGTTCGCCGGCGCGGTCGAGCGCGGCGATCCAATCTCTTAAGTCGTTATACGCCATTATTGTCGCTTAGCTCCAACTGCATGAGAAATGAACTGGCGATTATAAAGGAGCGGTCAGCAGGCAGCACTCAGCAATCAGCCCGGACGGACTGACCGCGAAGGTCGCAAAGGAAGAAAGAAAAAAATGGGTAAATGGCTCGCCGATGGTTCATGCTCATCCAAATCAACTAAAGCCCCTCAGCGACAACCCGCAGCGCAGCAGCTCTCATCTTAACCAACGAGCGAAACCCAGGAGTAGTCCCTTTCCCATGGCAACCGTAATTCAGAATGAGAACCAATATATTGACGCATTTCTAAAACTTACATTAAGGCCAACATCGGCGGCTGACGTCTTTCCTCTGCTGACATCGTTAACCCCGCAGCAGCGGCAGGATTTTGTGGAGCTGGCCGACTCGAACCATGTAGTGGTACGTGCATTTGAGGTGATCAACCGCGTGGCCGGCAATCTGGGCCATGCCGATCTGCAGGCGTGGGCGGTAACGGTGCTGGGCAAAGAGCGCGCCAGGATTACCAATGCTTTGAGCCGGTTGGAGCTGGTATGTAATGCGTTGGAAGAGGCTGAATGTCCTACGGTAGTGATGAAGACTCTGGACCACTGGCCCGATCTGGGCAACGACCTGGATCTGGTGTCAACGGGCCAGAGGGCGACGATTATTAAAGTATTTGTTGAACAATTTGGAGCGCACAAAGAAGCCCGAAGTTGGGGCGATCGCTTGGCATGCAAGTGGAACTTTGCCCTGCCCGGACTACCGGAAGCCATTGAGACGCACATAGGACGGCTAGGCCAGACGGGAGAACACATTGGGTTAGCGCATCGATTCATAGACCGGAGAGCGACGGTGCAGGTAAGCGGACATAAGTTCTTTGTACCGGCACCTGAAGAGCGAATTTTTGCCGCGACCCTGCAACGTATGTATCGCCACTTTTATTTCCGTGTTTGCGACATTCTGAACGCCGCGTCCATCGTGGAGACGGGCAAGATCGATTACGCTGAGCTGCGCGCAGCGGCCATTACGGCTGGGATATGGCCTGGGGTTGCGGGATTCTTGAAAATCGTCTCTGACTATGTGCAGCGGTACCGCGGCATCCCATTGAGC
>JBARMK010000194.1:0-6486 GCA_049802395.1 Candidatus Angelobacter sp. | reverse complement strand
GGATGAGCGGGTGACAGGGATTAGTGGCAAGTATTGCCGAAACTCGCGAGTGGCAAGGCAGTTTTCTGCTAGACATTTTAAGGTATCGGAACTTTACTCATACCTCAACGCCACCATCGGATCTACCTTGGTCGCCGTGCGCGCGGGAATGTAACTAGCTGCCAGCGTCACGAGGGCAAGTATGGCAGTGACGAAAACAAAGATAGCCGGGTCCCATGAGTGGATTCCAAACAGCATGCTGCGCATTAAATATGACGCCAGCATGCCTGCCACAATCCCGATGGCCACTCCCGGCACAATCAGCCGCACGCCTTGCGACAAAACCATCTGCAGCACGTTCTTTCGTTGCGCGCCCAGCGCCATGCGTATGCCGATTTCCTGCGTTCGCTGGCTCACTGAGTACGCTACCAAGCCATAGAGCCCGATGGTTCCCAGCAACAAGGCCAGGACGGCGAAGACTCCAGCCAGTACGGCCGGGTAGCGATGCAGAAATGCCGCAGGCGAACGCTGGATGCGGTCTTCCATGGTCTGGACCTGAAAGGTGATCGCGTCGGGATCAGTCTGGCGTACCGCGTTGTTGATCTCTGCAACCGCCGCATCTGGGCGTTGCTCAGTGCGAATGATCAGGTTGAAATACAGCCGCGCATTCGCCTCCATGGGCGTATAAATCGCCGGACGCGCGGGAGTATCGAGCGGCCCTTCTTTGATGTCACGCACCACGCCGATCACCTGCCTGGGCTTCTCCTTGTCCGAGTAGGTGAACCATATCTGCTGTTTCAGCGGATCCAGGCCGCTCATGAACTGGTCGGCGAGCGTCTTGTTAATAATCACGCGCTGCGGACCAGTTGCGTTGTCAGCTTCGGTAAACCAGCTTCCCTGCAACAGCTCCGCGCCCAATGTCTGGAAATATGTTCGATCCACAGACCGGCTGTTGGCTTCGCGCCCCTGTGGCGTTGCGGATGGCACGCCTACCACGCGAAGGTTGCTGGTGTTGCCGCCGTTGGAGACCGGAAGCATGCTGCTGCTGCCCACGGACTTGACTCCAGGCACTGCGCGTATGCGCTGCAGAAGGTCCTGCTGCGCCTGCATCTGCTCTGGCTCTTTCGGGAAGCGAGATTGTGACAGGCCCACGCCCAGACCGAGCAGGTTGTGCTGGTCAAAGCCAGGGTTGACGTCGAGCAGGCGATAAAGGCTCTTGGCCATGAGCCCAGAGCCGGTCAGCAGGACCATGGCCAGCGCAACCTCGCCAATGACCAGAGCGGAAGCGAAGCGGCGCCACGATCCTGAATGCGAACTGCGTGAGCCCTCTTTCAACGCGCCCTGCACGTTCGTGCTGGAGGCTTGCAGCGCCGGAGCCAGCGCAAAGACAATACCGGTAATCACGGCCAGTGCAAACGCAAAAAGAAGCACGCTGGCATCCATGCCCATGTGCTTCAAGTAGGGCACATTGGCCAGGCGGTCCGCCGGGATCATGGCCACAAATGCTTTGATGGTCCAATGGGCAACCACCAGGCCTACTAATGCTCCGGTGATGGAAAGCACCAGGCCTTCCGTCAGCATCAGCCCGATCAGCCGCGCCCGGCTTGCGCCCAGTGCCGTGCGAATCGCCATTTCATTGCGCCGCGCCATCGATCGCGCCAGCAACAGGTTGGCAACATTGGCACAGGCGATCAGCAACAGGAGTCCCACCGCGCCCAGCAATACCAACAAAATGGGCCGTATCTGGCCGACTATTACTTCGTTGAGCGGCACAACGGCCGTTCTCAGTTTGTCATTGGATTGGGGATACTGCTTTTCCAGCCGTCCCGCAATCACGTTCATGGCTGATGCCGCGCTCTCGCGTGAAGTGCCGGGCTTCAAACGTCCCACCACGCTCAGCCAGTGCAGGTTCCTTCGCTGACGCATTTGTCCCGCAGCATGGGCAGTCTCAAAGAGGTCAGGATCGCCAACCGGAGCAAAATGAAAATCTGCCGGCAGCACGCCGATGATCGTATTGGGCTGATCGTCAACGTTAAGCACCTGCCCAACCACGTCTTTACCGCCAAAGTGGCTCTGCCACCAGCCATAGCTGAGGATCACGGTGCGCGGCGCGGTCTCCAGATCTTCACCGGCGCGGAAATCGCGTCCGGTCAAGGGCTGCACTCCAAGCGTCTGGAAAAAATTGTCCGTGACCGCCGCGGACGACAACAATTCTGGAGATTTTCCGCCCCGCAAAAGAACTTGGTTCTGGCCATAGCCCGCAAGTCCATCAAAGACTTGCTGCTGCTCCCGCCAATCGAGAAAGTCGGGATAGGAAGCCTCAAATTGCGTGTTCACGTCCATGGCGCGCGTGTCATAAACCTCCACCAGGCGCGATGCGTCGCGATAGGGCAATGGGCGGATCAGCGCTGCGTCCACAAAGGTAAAGATGGCCACGTTCGCGGCAATCCCCAGCACCAGAGTGATCAGGGCTATCGAGGTAAACCGTGGAGATTTCAGCAGTGTGCGCAGTTCGTAACGGAGGTCCTGGAGAATCGATTCCATCATTTGCGAACTCCTTGCTGGCGGGTATTGGGAAACACGCAGCCATGGAAGGATACCGGGCTATTCCGGGAAAGGTTCCCGGATAAAGTTTTAGGCGTGGAGACGTACCGCTACGAACGCTTCTTCCCGATTCCACCCGCCCGTATCAACTCCGCCAATCGGGCAAAATCCTCGGCAAAAATGCGGTCCTGTTCGATCTTTGGGCTTACTTTACGAATGGCTGCGTGTGCCTGCTGGATCGGCGCGCTGCTCTTCAGCGGCGCAAGAAAATCCAATGCCTGCGCAGCCGCGCACGCCTCAATCGCCAAAACATTCGTGGCGTTCGCAACTACACGTTTCAGTTTTATAGCCGAGGCCATCCCCATGGACACATAATCTTCTTTATTGCCCGACGTGGTAATTGAATCCACTGAAGCCGGATGCGCCAGCACCTTGTTTTCGCTGGCCAGCGCCGCCGCTGTCACCTGCGGCATCATGAAACCCGAATTGATTCCTGCATCGGGCGCGAGAAACGGCGGCAAGCCTTCATTCAGCGCCGGATTCACCAGCCGTTCAATCCGCCGCTCAGAGATTCCCGCCAGCGCGCTCAGCGCAATGGCCATGTAGTCCAGCGCGAAGGCCAGCGGCTCGCCATGAAAATTTCCGCCGGAGATAATGTCGCCTTCGGCCGGGCCCTTCACAAATACCAGCGGGTTATCGACCGCCGAATTCATCTCGATCTCAAAGGTGTGGCGGCAGAACTCCAGCGTGTCGCGCACCGCGCCGTGGACCTGTGGAATGCAGCGCAGTGAGTACGCATCTTGCACGCGCCCGCACTCTTTATGCGATTGGCGAATCTCGCTGCCAGCGATCAGCCGCCGCAGGTTCGCCGCTACCTTCATCTGTCCCGCGTGTGGCCGCGCTGCATGTATTCGCTCATCAAAGGCGGCATCGGTTCCGTGCAGCGCGTCCAGTGTCATAGCGCCCAACACGTCTGCTGTCTCCGCCAGCGTTTCCGCAGCCATCAGTGAAAGCGTTCCCACGGCCAGCATGGCCTGCGTTCCGTTAATTAACGAAATGGCTTCTTTGGCTTCCGGGACCAGAGGCGTGATTCCCGCGCGATGCAATGCTTCCCTGCTGCTGGATGGCCTGCTCTCACCCCAAACCTTGCCTTCGCCGATCATCGCCAGCGCAAGATGCGCCAAGGGGGCCAGATCGCCGCTTGCGCCTACGCTTCCCTGCGACGGCACCACCGGATGCACGCCTTCATTCAGCATGGCGCAGAGCAGGTCGATCACCTCCGTCCGCACACCGGAAAATCCTTTGGCCAGCGAGTTGGCGCGCAACAGCATCATTGCGCGCGTCTCTTCCTGGCTGAGCGGCTCGCCCACTCCAGCGGAATGCGATCGGATGAGATTGAGCTGAAGCTGGCGGTTTTGCTCCGGCTCAATATGAACGTCGCTCAGCTTGCCGACTCCGGTGTTGATGGCGTAAGCCACGCGGTTTTCCCGGAGCAGCTTGTCCACTACTTCTCTCGCCACGACAACTTTCTTCCGCGCGTCGGCTGCCAGTTCGACCGGCCGTCGCTCATACACCACCTGGCGCAGGTCAGCGAAAGAAAGGTCATTGCCGTTGATTTGAAGAGCGTTGATCTGGGGAGGCGTCATGAATTCTTTTTGTTTGCGGTGAAGGCCTGCATATATTTTTCCGGCAGCGGCCGGCGCTCAAACTTTTCATCCACGATGATGTGCATGGTCTCGCCCGTAGCCAGCAGCGTGCGGTCGCTCTCGCGGAACAGCTCATAGGTGAAATGCAGCAACGACGAGCGCACGTTCTTGATCTCTGTCCTTATCACGATCTCATCATCATACTGGGCTGGCGCTTTATAGCGCACACGCAAGTCAACCACCGGAATATAGCAATGGTCCTGCTGCTCCATCTGGCTGTATTGAAAGCCCAGTTGTCGCATCAGTTCCACTCGCCCCACCTCAAACCATATGACGAAGTTGGAGTGGTACGCCACGCCCATCTTGTCGGTCTCAGCGTAGCGCACCCGTAGTTTTGTCTCGCCGGCTACTTTGCTGTCCATTTAGGTTTGCGTTTCTCTAGAAATGCAGTGATGCCCTCTTTGAAGTCTGCGGTCCGCCGGATCGCCGCATTGCCTTGTACCGCCTGCGTTACCTGGCGGTCCAACTGCTCGCGCGTGTGACTGGAAAGCAACTTCTTGGTGGCCTGCAATGACGCCGGGCTGTTTTCCATGAGTTGGTTCGCCAGTCCAAGGACGCGCGGCATAAGCTGCTCAGGCGCCACGATCTCATTCACCAGGCCGAGCCGATGTGCTTCCTCGGCGCCAAAAATGCGCCCGGTAAGGAGCAGGTCGCGTGCGCGCTTTTCGCCGATGTTGGCGATCAAGAAACTTGATACGATCGCCGGCACAAAACCGATGCGGACTTCCGTGTAGCCGAATTTCGCTTCGGGAATAGCCAGTGTGAAATCGCACAACGTCGCCAGTCCGGTACCGCCGGCAATAGCCGGGCCATTTACCGCCGCTATCGTCGGCTTAGGAAAATCGTAAAGCGTTCGGAATAGCGATGCCATGGTTTCCGAATCGTGAACGTTCTGCTCATGTGTGCGTCCGGTCAGTTGCTTAAGGTTGTCCAGATCCATGCCTGAGCAAAAGGCTTTGCCCGCACCGGTCAGGATTATTACTTGAGCCAATGAACTTGCAGCCTGCTTCAGCGCGGCAACCAGGTCATCGATCAGCTCATAGCTGATGGCGTTGCGCTTGTCCGCCCGATTGAGGGTGATGGTGGCGATGCGGTCGGCTTCGGAATAAAGCAAAGTTTTGTAAGCCATCAATTCTTCTTCTTCACTGGCTCGGCGGTCTGAATGATGTTGTAGAAATCATCTCGAAGGCTGCTTGAGCCAATGAAATGTGCGCTCACGTCGCCTTCAAAGCGACAAGCTATGTCAGCGCGCTGATGCCGGAGTTCAACGATTTCTACGCCATACTCAATGCATCTCCCCTTCCTGCCCGCGAATGTAGCTGAGCGTTCGGCGAGTTTCACTTTCTGAAATTGTGTATTGAATCCCTTCTGCCGAAGCAGCGCATCTGCTGCTTCCATATCTGCCGGCGAGGGCAGCTTCTGGAAATCGAACAGGATAAAGCCGTCCGGCCCTGAGAAGCGACCCGGCATTCTCGAAATTGAGGACCAGGGCAATCCGTGCGCGTCATCCGCTTCATATGCCAGCGGGACCCGCACTCTGATGTCGCCTATCTGGGCATGAAAACCATGCCGCGCGTGCCACACCACGGCCAAAAGTTCCGTTGAATAGTAATGCGCCGCCACCCATGCCAGCATCAGCACCGTGAGGAGCGTTCCATAGATCGCCACGCGTTTCGTCACATCACCACCTCGTGCTTCTTCGCGATATCTGCCGACATCTCCAGCACGGCGTCCAGCGGCTTCTTGAGCGGGACCTTCGCTCCATGCCCCGCCAGCGCCTGCACCGCGATCTCCGTAGGAATGTTGCCGATCATTTCATCCTGCGCAAACGGACATCCCCCCCGCCCGCCGATGGCGGAATCAACTCGCCGGCATCCTGCATCGTATGCGGCTGCGATCTTCTCCGCTGCGCCAGCTTTGGTGCTGTGCAGGTGCGCGCCGATCTCAAGGTAGTCATACTTGCTGAGCACCGTGGAAATCAACTCACTCACTTCCTGCGGCGTCGCCAGCCCTACCGTGTCAGCAAGCGATATTTGCGTAATGTTCATGTCGGCCAGAATGCCGACGGCTTCCAGAACCTCGCTGGCGTTCCACCAGTCGCCATAAGGATTCCCGAACGCCATCGATATATACGCAACAACATTCAACCCGACTGCGTCGGCTTTCAACTTTATCTGCTCCAGTTCGTCGGCGGCAGCTTCCATTGTCTGGTGCTGGTTTCGCTCCAGAAATGTGGGCGACACAGAATACGGAAATC
>JBARMK010000193.1:0-3005 GCA_049802395.1 Candidatus Angelobacter sp. | reverse complement strand
GGGGGATTGTTTTTAACAAAGACTAAAATAGAGGCGTTCACCGCTCCGTTTGGCTCTCGTATTCGCAGCCGCGCTTCCCTGGATGATGGCGACCAGCGCCGACACCTGCTCCCAGGCGGAAAACGTTAAGCGGCAGATTGTCTCTGCCGCTCCTAAAGGTGCTGCGCAGGCTGGTTAAGCCGCCCAGGGAATTGCCTTCTTTACCCTATGCAGGAAGGACCATAGCTTCCTCCGCAGCCATCATACGTGATCACTTCATTGGCAAATGGGAAGTGGGCCAATAATCCCATTTTGCAGATTGTGCAATTACAAGAGCCCGCATAAATGAAGATTAGTCCCATTTTGGAAACGCTTTACAAAAGAAAATTAAATATTATTGAGACTTGCTGAACCTGCTGTGATACCGTCTTGCGAGCGTAATCTTCGTTCCTCCAGCGCTCCCGCCAGCCTCCTGGAGGGCAAACTGCAAGCGAGCCTCAGCCCGTGGAAGTCCCCCGCTTCCATCCTCACGCGAGGGACCCCACAGTCCAAATCATCACCAGCATTCGCAATCCGGGAATCGAATGTTCAACTGTGACCTGCTCGAAAAAGATTTTTCAGTCGCCCTGCCAGACTGCATCTTTGAACCGCAGCCGGACAACAACCGATTCCCTAAATAGGAGATCAAAGCATGTCCCGAAAAGATAGAGATGACAGTATTTGGTTGTCAGAACATTCAGATAAAAGACGAATCAGGGACGCGGAAAATGCACGACAAAACCGCGCGGAAATCACTAAGGCACTGTCCCACGGCCAGATTAGACGGCGTGATCTGGTCAAATGGGGCTTGTTCACAAGCGCCGGCATTATGCTGCCGATCGGCGGTCTAAATCCATTTGTCAAATATGCGCAGGGCCAGGTGCCATCAAGGAGCGCGATCCTCGCAACCGACTCTGACAATCAGGGAATCCCTACGGGACTGCCCAAAAGTCCAACGTTTGGTGTCCAGCCATTTACCCAGCCCATGCCGCGCTTCGACGTGCTGCAGCGCAACGCAGTGGCAACCTTAAATCCTGCCCCGCAGGCACAGTCAAATCAGACGCAGCAAGTGCTTGATCCCGGTTTTGGGTTTCCCGCTGGAACCACGGGTCCGATTGAGGGCCGTCCCCCGGGAGCGAACTGGGCGCACCAGCGGTTTGCACAGTTCCCTCCTCAGGTAGCCATTGAGGTCACCACCAAGCCCGTGACCACAAATACTACCTACAATCCGGCTGTGACCTCAGACTTGAATTCGGGAATCAATCCGGCCTCACCCATCCCGGCAAAATTTCATCCCAGCTTTCCAACTCAGAATGCAAACCGCGTATGGACGTTCCAGGGCACCTTTCCTCCCAAGCTGACCCAGGTCCGCTATGGCGAGCCGGTCCTGGTCCGCCATCACAATGGCTTGACGACTGACATCAAGAATAACGGCGGCTTTGGACGATACACGCTCACCACGCATGAACACAATGCTCACCACGGCGCGGAGAACGATGGTTTCACAGGAGCCTATTTCTGGCCGAACCAGTTCTACGACTACCACTGGCCCTGGGTGCTGGCGGGGTTTACCACCATTAACACCGGAGCCACCGATCCACGGGCCGGCGCTCCAAGCGACAGTGGCGGCATCAACAAAGTTCCAGGCGACTGGCACGAGACCATGAGCACACACTGGTTCCACGATCACATGTTCACCTTCACGGACCAGAACGTCTACAAATGCAACGCCGGTATGAACAACATTTACAGCTCGCTGGATCGTGGCGACGAAACTGTGAACGATGGCGTGAACCTGCGCCTGCCCAGCGGCTCCTCCAATGGGAAGGGCTGGGGCAACCTGGACTTTGACGTCAACCTGATGCTCTCGGATAAAGCCTGGGACTCCAACGGACAGCTCAACATGGACACCATCGCTTTTGATGGTTTTCTGGCCGACCAGATGACTGTCAACTTCGCCTGGAAACCATTCTTCAACGTGTATGCGCGCAGGTATCGCTTCCGTATCCTGAACGCCAGCGTGTCACGCTTCTTTGTGCTGTCATTGAGCGATAAGTCTCAGTTCGTGCAGATAGCGAATGACGGCAACCTGCTGCCTGTCACCGTTCCTCTGACCCAGACGGACCAGCTTGGCATTGCAGAGCGGTATGACATCGTAATTGATTTCTCCCGCTACAGTGCCGGGCAAACCGTGGACCTGGTCAACTTGCAGGTGCACCAGGACGGCCGTGGACCCGCGAATATCGTAACCGTGGCCCAGGCTCTCGCCGGTACCAGCGACCCGGCCGTGGGCGCATTCATGCGCTTCAAGGTCTTAGGCCCGCCGCCACATCCGGACCAGAGCGTCAATTTAACTGCCAATCCACGAACCGCGCTGATTCCGAATCCCACTCTGCCGACGACCGTGCGGCAGCGCACGTTCGAATTTAACGACAACGGGAGTCAGAACCAGAATGATCCCGTTACCACCTACCTGGGGAATGGTGGGGGCGTCGGTCCCTGGGGCATCGAGACTCATAACAGCGGCGGCAGCAGTAGCGTCATCACCGCCAGCGATACAGGGGGATCACTCCAAGCGGACTACGGCCGAATCAGCTCCCAACCGGGATTTGGCACGGCTGAAGTCTGGACCCTGCAAGGCGGCTCTGGGTGGGACCATCCCATCCACATCCACTTTGAAGAAGGTCAGATCCTCAACCGCAACGGCAACCCGCCGTCACCGGCCGAGAGTGGCCGCAAGGACGTTTACCGTCTGCGTGACAATGGGTCGGTAACCCTCAAGATGCAATTCCGGGATTGGGGCGGCATGTTCATGGAGCACTGCCACAACACCATGCATGAAGACAATGCCATGCTGTTGCGGTGGGACCTGGACAGCGGAAAACCCTTCCTGAGCCCACTGCCAACACCCATTTCAAAACCGACCGGCGTCACTTTCGAGACGCCAGACGAAATTCTTCCTAACGCATGACCTAACTCCCGGCGCG
>JBARMK010000192.1:0-9298 GCA_049802395.1 Candidatus Angelobacter sp. | reverse complement strand
GTCCGGAGCGGTTCAGCGCCAACGTTCTGCTGCGGCCGGTAATGCAGGACCACTTGTTACCCACGCTTGCATATATCGGCGGCCCCGCAGAGATTGCCTATTTCGCCCAGATTGAAGTGGTATATCGCAAGATAGCCGGACGCCTCACACCCATCCTGCCTCGTATTTTTGCCACACTTGTAGAGCCCCGCCAAGCCAAATTACTGGACCGGTATCAGTTGGAACTTACCGATCTTTTCGCCAGACCGGAGAAGTTCCGTGAGTTGGTGGCTTCGCGCGCGTTGCCGGAAAGTATTCTCAAGAGCTTTGATTCCGCAGCGGAACATCTGGAGCAGGCCCTTGCCCAGATCCAAGGGCCGCTGGAGAAGCTGGACAAGACCCTGGTGGACGCGGCGGAAAATGCCGGTTCCAAGATGCGTTACCAGTTGCAGGGCGTCCGCGACAAGGCCGCGCGGGCTGAAGCGCGCAAGAACTCTGAAGTCCTGCACCACGCCGACGAACTTTTGACCGCGCTCTATCCCAATAAAGAGCTGCAGGAAAGGGAAGTGGGTGGGGTTTACTTTTTGCTGAAGTACGGCAAGAGGGTTGTTGAGCAACTGAAATCGAAGGTGCAGACCCGCTGCGGAGAGCATCAGGTGATTCCTATCCAGGCGGGGTGACGAAAAAACTTTATCGCTGATGGCCACTACCGCTGCGCGGGGGATGTATCCGATACAAACTTTTGACGTTGGTCAGCCAGCAGCTGCCGACATTGCCACAATCGCTGCAGCATCATCGTTCGCCTGCAGGATCTGGTGCCATGAGAACATAATCAGCACCGGCATTTTTTCCTGATTTGAATTCCGTTCGTCTGCTGTTGCCCCTTCGATAACGCGAACTGTCTTCTCATGCGGCGTGACTTGAATCAGCTTCCGCCCAAGATCGTCCACCCAGGACCACACCGGCCGCCAGAACCCTTTCGCAATCAATTGAAAGCGCCGGCCATCGGCAAAGACCAATGTGCCACCGCCGAGCCAGCTGGCGTTGAAGTTAGCCACTGGACGCGCCCCCGGCTGTTGCAGGATTTCCGTTCGGTTACAGCCACTGCGCTGAAACAACCATGACCGGCCTTTGAATTCAGCCTGGGTCGCCGATCTCCAGAAGCCTACACGCTGCAACGATCCCACAATCGGTCCGTTGGCGGAAAGCTCATAGCCATGGTTTGACTTGATCCACGTCAGTTGGATAGGGGTGGTGGATGAAGAGACGGTGTGCATGATTCGCCTCCGAAGAGTGTCCTCACTTTAGAGTCTAGCCGTGCAGTGTTAAAGGAGAATGAAAAGTAGAGCGATTGCAGCTTTATGCGCCGGGGACGAGCCATCGGATGACCCAGAACGTGAGCGCAGCCACTATGGCGGCAGCGGGGATCGTCAGCACCCAGGCCCAGACGATCCGTTGGGCGACGCCCCAGCGGACGGCGGAAAGACGGGTAGTTGAACCTACGCCGACGATCGCTCCGGTGATGGTGTGGGTGGTGCTGACAGGAATGCCGTGGTATGCAAGGAAAAACAAGGTGATGGCGCCCGCGCCCTCAGCGCAGAATCCGCCGACCGGTCTGAGTTTGGTGATCTTGGAACCCATGGTGTGGACGATGCGCCAGCCGCCGAAGTAAGTTCCCAGAGCGATGGCCGCATTGGCACCGAGAATGATGTACCACTTGTAATTTCCCCAGCCAGAGGCGAATTGTGCCGGGGTGAGATATCCGCCGGCCAGCAAGGCGCCGGCGATGATGCCCATAGTCTTTTGCGCGTCATTGCCGCCGTGACCAAGGCTGTATGCTGCAGCGGAGAGAAGCTGCAATTTTCGAAAAATCTTGTCCACCGTGCGCGGAGCCGTGCTTTGGAATATCCACGATACTGCAACCATGAGAGCCAGGCCAATGATGAGGCCGATCATAGGCGCAAGAACAATGAAAATCAGAGTGGACATCCACTTTTCGCCCAGGCCGGGGACAGTTCCGATAAGAGGCCAGTGCAATTTTGGTTCGCGCAACAGCACCTGCCAGCCCGCGCGAGCGATGCCAGCGCCGGCCAGTCCGCCAATCAGCGCATGAGATGATGAGGTCGGCAGCCCCCACCACCATGTGAGCAGATCCCAGATAATGGCTCCAGCGAGAGCGGCGAGAATGACGTATTGCGTGACCTGTTTGGGATCGACCAAGCCAGCAGCGATGGTCTTGGCCACAGCGGTACCAAAGACGAATGCGGCAATGAAATTGAATACTGCGGCCCAGACCACAGCCAAGCGGGGTGAAAGTACGCGCGTGGAAACGACGGTGGCGATGCTGTTTGCGGCGTCATGAAAGCCGTTGATGAAATCGAACGAAAGCGCGATCAGAATGGTGACAACAACCAGCGCTACGCTTGTGTGCACCTAATTTTGCCCTCGTATAGTAAGAAAAAGCATTGCGGTCAGGCGCTCTTCAAAACCACGCCTTCCAGTACGTTGGCGGCGTCTTCAGCCTTATCAGTGGCTGTTTCCAGCACTTCATAAAGCTCTTTGAGCTTGATCAGGGAAATAGGGTCCTTTTCCTTTTCAAACAGAACGGCAATGGCGGCGCGGGCCACACCGTCGGCTTCATTTTCCAGGCGGTTGATCTCGACACAATTTTCCAGAACATTGTCATGCTTCTTACCCAGGCGAGCAAGCGCGTCAGTGAGCTGGTCAGATTGCTTGACGACGATATCGGCAAGCAGGGTGGCGGCTGGGGGAGCCGAGGTAATTTTGTACATGATCAGACGAACGCCGGCAGCGTAAACGAAATCGAGCACGTCGTCCAGAGAGGAGGCAAGGCGATAAATGTCTTCGCGATCGAATGGCGTGATAAAGGTTTGATTGAGTTTGGTGAGAATGTTATGAGTCAGGTCGTCACCGCGGTGCTCGATATCCTTCAGTTGCTGGACACGAGCGTCAACATTCTGAAAATCTTCCAGCGTCTGCCGCAACAGGCGGGCGCCATCGCCCAGATTACTGGCCATCTCAGCAAACATGTCGAAGAATTTGGCGTCTCTGGGAACAAGGCGAACCATCTAGGCTGAGTTCTCCTGACAGTGTTAAAGAATCGTTAAAATCGACAGAGAAATATCGCATGCTGCCCCTGATCCGGTCAAACACGCGAGGCGCAGGCCCTATCAACAAACATCGTGATAGTCATTGGCACAACATAAAAAAGCCGCCAAAGATGGCGGCTTTTTCGATCTGTTTTGTTTCTTGAATCTTACAGCGTACTCTCAATTTCAAAGCCCCAGGCTTCCAACAAAGGCTCTGGAATGTACTTGCTGTTTTTATTGCGGCGCGCCCACTCACGCAAACGTGTTGAGCGGATGTATTGATCAGGCGTCAGCTTGAATTCCTTGACCGCCTGCTCAAAAGAGGTTACCACGGGGATAACTGGCCCAATGGGCTCAGGTTTACCCCAGTTAGGATTACCGCGTCTCCTTGCCATAGTCAGTTTTGCCCTGCCTTTTAAATATGAAAAAGTGCTTACGTACAACCTAGATTGGATTCCGGACGGCTGCCTTTGGTTTCAATTTATGCTGAATATTCGAGCGAAAAGCGGGGCCCTCTGCGCACTCGAGTGGGAACCAAAACGTCTTACAAAAACCATATATCCTAAACCGATTTACTCCCGAATGCAAGCAAATTGGCGCCATTAGTTTATTAATAATATATTTAAGATTACAACCATTCTTAGCGTCTCCAACGCGAGTTAGACTTTATATTATTAAGAGCGATTCAGCGCTAGTCCTCCCCAAACGGCCTTAGCATTCCTTGTTCTGGTGTTTCACTCTTTCATCGCTGCCGGAACATCATGGGAAGCGATTCTCAGCAGTTCTGGCCGCTCCCGGGGCCAAACCAACGTGCCGGGTTCATTTCCATAGGAACAATGTCAAACCCTGAAGCCTGCGCAAATCATCCGTATTCACGGGCCACCCACCCTCGAGATTCCATCCTCTCATCGCGCACACCACCTTCTCGATTGCACCACCATTGCACTTTCTAGCCTCATTTTCTCACCACCCGTCCCGGCCGCCCTTCGCACGCTTCTTCAGGTATGATTGGTGGCCGAGTAGTAAATCGTGCAGTTTCAGGAGAGTACGCATGAGGTTCGTGGCGCGTGTTATTGCTATCGTGATTCTGGGGTCTCTTGTTTTGACATCCGCTTTTGCCGAAGACTCAGCCAAAGCGTCATCCAATTTAAATCCGCCAGAGGCTGGCGCCCCTGACACCACCGCAAGTTCCGCCGCGTACCTTGCGCCCACAGTGCCCATGGTTCCACCGCAAGCCAAGGCCAAGCCCACTCCCAGCGATGAACGCACTCCCGCTGTCGACCTCTTTGTGGGGTACTCTTACATCCGGTTCAACACTCACACTACTGAAAAAGAAGCATTCAATTTGCATGGCGGCACCGCCGCTATCGCCGGCAACGTGAACCGCTGGTTCAGCCTGGTGGCCGATTTCGGCGGTTATCGCATAAAGAACCTGCCGTCCGGCGTCTCCGGCAGTGCTTACACATATCTTTTCGGCCCGCAATTCTCGCATCGCACCCCCCGCTTTACGCCGTTCGCTCATTTTCTTTTTGGCGCTGCACGCCTGGCCGACATTAAGGTCACCACCATACCCACGGGTTCCGGCTTCTTCAACCGCTCATTCTCTCAGAACGCTTTCGCCGTGGCCCTGGGCGGAGGCCTTGATTACAACTTCAACAAGAACGTCAGCTGGCGAGTGATTCAAGCCGAGTATCTGCGGACCAAGTTTACTGACGGCGTGGAAAACAAGCAGGACAATGCCCGTGGCTCTACTGGACTGGTGCTGCATTTCGGCGGCGGTGAGCCGCCTCCGCCGCCCAACCATCCGCCCACGGTCACTGTCACCGCCAGTCCGACTAAAGTTTTTGCCGGATCGAACGACACAATCGCTCTCCAGGCCAAAGGCGTGGATCCTGACAATGACACTCTGAGTTACAAGTGGACAGCCACCGGCGGCGCCATCGACGGCAGCGGAACTGACGTGCGCTGGAATTCCAGCGGCGTCAAGCCTGGCACGTACACCATCACCGTCACAGCGGACGATGGCCGCGGCGGCACTGCCAACGCCTCAACCGACGTGATTGTTGAAGAGAAACCCAATACGCCGCCCGTGATCTCTTCATGCACGGCAAATCCGGCTACCATCACCGTCGGCCAGAGTTCGACCATTACTACCACCGCAACCGATGCCGACAATGACAAGCTGACGTACAGCTATAAAGCCAGCGGCGGCAAGGTCACCGGAACTGACGCAACCGCGCAATTCGATTCCACCGGCGTTGCTCCCGGCAATTACACCGTAACCTGCCACGTAAGTGACGGTCGCGGCGGTGAGACCGATGCCACTGCGCCCATCACGGTTCAGGCTGCGGCCCCTCCGCCGGAACAGCGTCAACTGGAGCAGCGGCTCTCACTCCACAGCATTTATTTCCCGACTGCTCAGCCCACAGTAAACAGCCCAGTCACCAGCGGATTGCTTGCCAGCCAGAAGCGGACCTTGCTCACTCTCGCTTCTGACTTCAAAAAGTATCTGGCATTCAAGCCGGATGCTCATTTGATCCTGCAAGGCCATGCCGATCCTCGCGGCGGACCGGAGTACAACAAGGCACTCTCCGAGCGGCGCGTGGAACGCACCAAGGCATATCTCGTCTCGCAGGGAATTGAAGCCGATCACATCGACACTCAGGGCCTGGGCGAAGAAGAGCCCATGAGCGCCGATCAGGTCAAGCAGGCCGTCGAACAGGAGCAAGGCTTGACTGCGGCCCAGAAAGCGCAACTCAACCGCAACGCTAAAGTTCTGGCTCTGGCCCAGAACCGTCGCGTTGATGTCACCATCAGCACCACTGGACAAACGTCAGTGCGTCAATTCCCATTCAACGCTGAAGACGCTCTGAACCTGATCAACCCCAGAGGCGCTCCGGGCACGCACAAAGCCCCGGCGAAAACCGGCACAGGCAAAGCCGGAACCAAAACTGGGACCAAGACAGGAACTAAAAAGAAGGCCCAGAAGCAGTAAAGAGGCTTCTGGCTTCTAATTTCCGGGTTCGGCTTAACTTGAAGATTGCGGCAGGCTTTATGGCCTGTCGCTTTTTTATTTGGAGCCACATTTGCCTATAAAATGAATCATCCCAGGCCGGGATGGCGGAACTGGCAGACGCAGCGGACTTAAAATCCGCAGGGCTTAAACGGCCCGTGGGGGTTCGAGTCCCCCTCTCGGCACCAGCTAAACAACTGATGCGAAGGTAGTGGCTCAGTTTTGGGTTTATGACGTTCCTACACCTGAACAAACGGCAGCCCTTTCGGTCCTGGAAGATGATCGAAAGAGCTGCCAATCTTTTGACTGAGCTACTGCATTACTGGGTGGTCGTGCCGACAAATTGTTCGCACGAGAGGCTGGGGTGCCAATTTACGAATGCGCCGTTGGGATTGTCCTTCCATGCCCAGACGTGCAGGGTATAGAACGCCGGCAGCCCAAAGCGATTCGGGGTCTCGAAGTAATGAAAACGCTGTCCCAGGAGCTGCGGCGGATCGTTCGGATGCTTTGTATCCCACTCGGCGGCGAAAACGACTTAGTCAGCGCCGGTCAATCGGAGCCCCCCGTTTGAGGTCGGCTCATAGAGTATGATCTGCGGGCGCGTGGGGTCGAGTACGCCGGTTTTTGTTGATTTCGTTCAACACAGCCATATTTACAAAGTGGAGCCCCATTGCCCCGGCGTCGGGCCCGGTCACACAACCGAATAGAAGAGAATATCCCTCTCTCCCAGCCTGACTCACATCTTTAAAGCGCTCGGTATTTTTCCGGACAATCTCCACAAGATTCTTCTGGTCCTGCGTCAATTGGGTTTGCGCCGCCGTAGAATTGTGTGAGTGTCCGTTTTGCGCCAGCGCGCGCCAGGAGCAAACTCCCATGAGAATGAGAGCGAGCATGGAATAATGAAACTGCTTTGCGAATCGTCCAACCTTCATTTGTAAACCCCTCATAACTGAATTTCGGTGGCTCACCTCTGGTTGTATCCGGCTACCCCCGTGTCATCAAGGTAGCGTCCGCGATGCAGTTTCGTCCTGACGGCGTTATTGTGAATTTATGACGTTTTCCTTACCTGCCTATTACGTTCATAGTCCAGCCACTTTCAATCTAGCCCAGGGCTTAAACGGCCCTTTGGGGGTTCGAATCTGCCTCTCGGCGCCAACCGAACCTGCGTTACAATGAGTTGTCTATGAGCTTATGGCTATTGGCGGCTGCTATAGCGTTCATTCCGCTTTGGTGTGCGGGTTCGTTCATCTATCTGAAACTCCGATATCGTGCCCGTCACGATCATGAGACGCCGCTTCCATTTTCTGATCTGGACAAAGAGCAGGCGAGACCGCAATCAAACTCTTAGTAATTCCCAGAAATTTTTCTTCCAGAATCTGGGCTTCGGGAAATAGCGCTTTCAATTCTTTCTTCCCCAGCAGCCTCAGGTTCCGCAGATCATCCAAATCTGCTTTTGAAATCCGCCCTATCAATGCTCGCGGCGACCACCTGACAATTCTTCGAAACAACCGTGGAAACCAGTGCAGCAACGGCAGGAATGTATGCGGATCAACAGGAAACCATTTATTGGGCGTCTGCACAAAAAAGCCTCGTCCGCATCTCATGCACTCGCCTGCGAACTGCTTCTGCCGTTCCCATGAACCTACGTGTTCGATCACGGAGTTGCTGAACACCACATCGAATTCATGGTTCGGAAAAGAGGTTCGGCACCCATCGCCCTCCAGGGCCTCATACCAGTCTCCGGAGAAATCTGCCTGGGATAAATTCAGGATCGTCAGCCGGGGCCTGATTCCCGCCAGCTCCCAAACGAATGGGGAGCCACCCAGGTCAAGCACCCGCGTTTCAGCTGAAACGGCAAACCGTCGAAGGAACGATTGCATGCGTTTCCTGCGAAAATGCCGCAGGATCGGGTTGTATAGCCGATGGACGTTCATGCAGGGAAGATTATTGCATCTTCTGCCGGTGTTTTTATGTCAACTGTGTTTGTGATTTGGATCACAGTCGCTGATTCCAGTAGTAAAGTTGCCCTTTCGTAAATCGCCGGCTTTATGAATAATGTTCTCGCAGCTGTTTTGGGTTTTGCAGGAGAGGATTCGGCCTATGAGAATTGCGGTCCCACGGGAAAAGCAGTCAGGTGAGGCTCGGGTGGCGCTGGTCCCCGAATCGGTCAAGAAGCTGGTTGCCTCTGGTGCAGAGGTTGGGATTGAAACCGGCGCGGGCCTCCCCTCCGGATTTCCTGACGCTGAATATGAAGCCGCCGGCGCTGGGGTGATGAGCCGCGCTGATCTGCTTCCCGAAGCCGACGTTTTGGCCTGTGTAAACCGTCCTGAGCCGGACGATGCAGCCAAACTGAAACCGGGCGCCGTCATCATCGGCTTTCTCAAGCCACTCGATGAGCCTGCCGCACTGGAGCCCATCATCTCCAGAAAACTTACCGCCTTTGCCATGGAACTGGTGCCGCGCACTACGCGCGCGCAGTCCATGGACGCGCTCTCTTCCATGGCTACTGTTGCCGGCTATAAAGCCGTGATCATCGCCGCTGATCGACTGCCGCGCATGTTTCCAATGCTGATGACCGCCGCAGGCACTGTCCCGCCGGCAAAAGTCCTGGTTCTGGGCGCAGGCGTGGCGGGGTTGCAGGCCATTGCCACTGCGCGTCGCCTCGGCGCTGTGGTGGAAGCCTATGACGTCCGAGCTGCAGCCGGGCAGGATGTGAAGTCTCTGGGTGCAAAGTTTCTCGAAGTAGATCTCGGTGGCATTGAAACCCAGGATGCCGGCGGCTACGCCAAGGAACTTTCTCCTGAAGCTCTTCAGCGCGGCCGTGACATGGTGGCCAAGCGCGCCACCATTTCTGACGTTGTAATAACCACCGCCCAGGTCCCGGGACGTAAAGCCCCTTTGATGCTCACGGAGGAAGCCGTGAACAGCATGCGCCCAGGCGCTGTCATTGTTGATCTTGCCGCTTCCACCGGCGGCAACGTTGCCGGAACAAAACCCGGAGAAGAGGTGCATAGCAACGGCGTCACCATTCTGGGCCCTCTGAACCTTCCCGCCACCGTGCCCGGGCACGCCAGCCAGCTCTACTCGCGCAACCTGACCAGCTTCCTTTCTCTGATCAACGACAAAGGCAATTTGAAAATCGATTTGAACGACGACATCCTGAAAGCCGCTTGCGTAACTTTTCAGGGTGGAAACG
>JBARMK010000191.1:0-4709 GCA_049802395.1 Candidatus Angelobacter sp. | reverse complement strand
CATGAAGCCAGAGTAGAATCGGCGGCGGAAGTTGGTGCTGTTTCCCGTATCCCTGTTGCTGTACCCAAACTGAAAAGGAGACCGGCAATGCCAGACAGCCATGACCACGATCAGGAAGTTCAGCCTGCGCCACACCAACATAGTTGCGGAAACCTCTTCGGCTGCGGCGATGAGAAAGGGACTGGGGTGCTGCGCGAAGATATTAAAGAGGCAGCATACAGCAGGCGCGCTGCCGACCGTCTCCTCCATATGGACGAGATGGACCAGGAGGGATTTGACGGTTATTTGAGCGCTCGCGGACGTTCACGCCGCAGCCTATTGCGCGCAAGCAGCTTCATGGGGGCCTTGGCAGCTATCGGACCGTGGTTCAGTAACCTGGCGGTTGCAGAGCAAAAGAATTCCACTCATAATTCCTCTTCATCCAAGTCGTCAACCAGTGATGAAGGCCGGGTACATGTAGTGGAATCCAATGAGCAGACGGTCCATCTTGGCGTGTATGACACCACGCTCCCGCCCATCACCGCTATCGACTCCGGCGACACCATCAGCTATCCCAACACGTGGTCGCATTTCATGAATCAGATGCAGCCGGGAGTGCCAGTGGAGAAACTGGCTGAACTCAGGAAAAGCAATCCCGGACGCGGACCGCATTCCATCATCGGCCCTGTGGCGGTGAATGGCGCGGAGCCGGGTGACGTGCTCGAGGTCCGCTATAAACGGGTGCGGCCATTTCCCTGGGGCGCAGTGTTTAACAATCCGGGCTCGCTTGGAACAGGTCTGCTGGCCCAGGATTTTCCTCAGGGGCAAGTGAAGTATCTCAATCTTGATCTTAAGGGCATGAAGGCCGCGTTCGCTCCGAACATCAGCGTTCCTCTCAAACCCTTTCAGGGTACGCTTGGATTGGCGCCGCCTGACGGCTACTATCCTCCGCTGACTCCGGGTGTGACCAGTTCCGTGCCGCCGGGCCCTCATGCGGGTAACGTTGACCTGAGTGAACTGGCGGAAGGCTCCAGGCTTTTCATCCCCGTCTGGAAATCTGGCGCTCTTATCTACACCGGAGATTCTCACGCAGTGCAGGGCGATGGCGAAATCAGCCTCACTGCGCTGGAGACGCGCATGGAAGAGTTGCGGATCCAGGTGGTACTTCACAAGCAGAAGAATTTCAGCTGGCCGATTGCCGAGACCTCAACGCACTGGATCCTGTTGGGACTGGATAAGGACCTGAACGTGGCCATGACAATGGCAGCCCGGAACGCGATCAAGTTCCTGAGCACGCGCGCAGGAATCACCGAACTCGACGCTTATGCGCTTTGCAGCATCGCATGCAGTTTCCGCGTGACCCAGGTGGTGGACATTATTCGTGGCGTGCATGCCATGATTCCCAAGAACCTATTCGCGCCTGAATTGCAAAAACAGATCACGGTAGCCTGACCCGCTCTCATTTCCCTTGCCGGGGATGACACGCAGGCTGTGTGGCATCTTCTAAGAACATCCCGAGCGGCAACGTTTTCACGCCACTGGCGACGCAGGCCTTTGTCCAGGAAGTACAGAAAGCCTTTGTTGAAGCGCGCGCAGAGTTAGACCTGCCGAACGTAAATTCTCCAGCGGACGCATTGTTCTGGCCGCGCCTGAGGGAATACGTTCGCTTTGTTTCATCTTTGCTGGATTTCCGGCTGCGCTTCCCTTCTCTCTGCCGGCAGTGCGCTATTGATCGCCTGGCGCACTGCCTGCACTAAAGCTTCCCTGGAAGCGAACTGCGTCGGATCAAGCGGTGGATGGAAAACCAGTGTCGCCGTGCCGCCCTTCACGATTGAGCTTCCCTTCCGCATCATCTCGTAGGTGCCTAAAATCGTGACCGGAACAATAGGAAATCCGGTCTCTGCCGCGAGATGAAATGGCCCTTTTTTGAACGGCATCAGGCGCCCGTCTGGGGAGCGCGTGCCTTCAGGAAATATCGTCATGTTGATGTGATGCTTCATTACCTCGCCCGCGCGGCGGATGCTGCTAATCGCCGAATCGCGATTGCTGCGCTCCACCGGGACAATCTCCGCCAGGTCCAACGCCTTATTCACAATGGGGATCCGCCAGATCTCTTTTTTGGCTAGTACGGATGTCCGCCCGGGAATCAGCGGCACAAGGATTGGCGGATCAAGGTTCGATACGTGGTTCGACATGAAGATGTAAGTGCCCGCCGGATCAATCTTGTCCAGACCTACCAGTTTCACTTTCACGCCGGCAACTTTCGGTCCCGCAAGCGCCAGCCACATGCCAACTGCGTAGAGGAACTCCACCTTGCCCGTGATAATAGTCCAGGGAAAGGCGACGAGCGCTGCCGGCGGAACCAATACAATCCAGAAAAGCAGCGCCAGCAGGCTGCGAAGAAACCCCACGATGTTGGCGATCATGCCCGCTGCACGCCGCGCAGCTCCTCCAGCTTACGCGGCAGCTTCTCATAGATGCCGCCAAAGCCTCCGTTGGAGAGAATCGCCACAACGTCTCCGCTTTGCAGCTCAGGCGCGATCGTCTCGACTATGACGTCTGCATCAGCAATCTCTCGGGCAAACTTTCCGGCTTTCTTAATGCCATTGACCACGGACCCAGTTGTAAGGCGCTCATTCTCAGGTACAGCTTCCGGCTTGAAGATGGGAGTGATTACGACCTGGTCCGCCAGCGCCAGACTGTTGACCAGCTCCTTTTGCAGGACTTTTCTTCGCAGCGTGTTTGACCGTGGCTCAAAAATTGCCCACAAGCGAGCACCCGGATAGCGTACTCGCAGCGCATTCAGCGTTGCGGCAATCGCCGTGGGATGATGGGCGAAATCGTCGATGATAGTGATGCCGTCAATTTCCGCCTTGATCTCCAGGCGGCGCTTCACGCTCTTGAAGCTCTTGAGAGCCTCAACAATCGCGGGTGGTTCAATGCCGTAGTTCGCGGCGATCGCCGCCGCCGCTGTGGCATTCAGCACGTTATACTCACCGGCCAGGGCAAACTCAAAATTTACCGGCTCTTTGCCGTCCCGCAGCACGGTCCATGTGGTCCGTTCGCTTTCGAACTGCAGGTTAGTGATTCGCCAGAATGAGTCTTCTTTCATCCCATACTTCTCAACTGAACAAAACGCCCTGGCAATGCATTCGTCCACGTTCTCATTCGCGTCGTAGGCTACGATTTTCCCTTTCCGCGGAACAAGGTTCACCAGCCGCTTGAATGCGGTCTTGACCGCGTCCAGATCGGGGTAGATATCTGCGTGGTCAAACTCGACGGAGGTGAGAATCACCGATTGAGGAAAGTAATGGAGGAACTTGGGCCCTTTATCAAAGAAGGCGGTATCGTACTCGTCGCCCTCGATGATAAAGTGCTTGCCCTGGCGCAGCGCAAAGCTGCTGCCGAAATTTTCCGCGATCCCGCCCACCAGGAAAGAAGGGTCCTTCCCTGCCGATTGAAAAATCCATGCCAACATGGAGGTCGTAGTGGTTTTGCCATGCGTGCCCGCCACTACAATGGGCTGGCGAGTGCGCAGGAAAAGGTCGAAGAGAATATCCGGCATAGAACGAAAAAGGATTCGCTCGTCCAGAACGTACTCTAGTTCCGGGTTGCCGCGCGAGATAGCGTTGCCCACAATCACCATGTCCGGGCGCGGCTTGAGGTTGGCCTCAGAATAGGGCTGCGCCACGGGAATGGCGATCGACGCGAGAAAATCCGACATCGGCGGATAGGCCGCCGCATCCGAGCCCGTAACCTTGAACCCGCGTTGTTTAAGAAGTCCTGCGAGCGATGCCATGGCGGTCCCGCAAATTCCGATGATATGTACGTGCTGCTGTTCCACGATTCAAGATTAACGGATTTACGCGTTTTCGTGAGCGGTAATTTTACGTGGCAGATTTCAAGGTGGAAGATTCAAGGATTCTAAGATTCACGCCTGAGTTTTCCGCGGCCAATTCTGCCTGCATACCAACGGGCAGAGTGATATTGCCGCTAGTGACATGCCCCGACCTGAGCCCATAAACAATAGGGACGTTATACGGCGCCAGCACGCGCATGATCACCTGCTGCAGAGTGTAGGTTTCGCCCTTGGGGGGCGTGCAATCCAGCATCTCGCCGAAAACAAAGCCGCGCACGCCTGCAAGCTTGCCTGCGAGGTGCAACTGCATCAGCATGCGGTCAATGCGGAAGGGCTTCTCGGCAATATCTTCGATAAAAAGAATGCTGTCCTCCGTCTTGATCTCAAACGGAGTACCCAGCGACGCCACCAACATCGACAGGCACCCACCGTACAGCTTGCCGCGCGCTTTTCCCGGCCGAAGAGCTTCAACTCCTGTTGTCGGAACATTCCATTCGATGTCCCCGCTAACAGCGTTGTTCCAACTTACTGGATCAAACGAACCGTCGGCAATGTCTTTGGCTACCATGGGACCATGAAAGGTCACTAGGCCGCAGCGGTCGTGGATGGCCATCAGCAAGGTCGTGATGTCGCTGCATCCAATCAGGATTTTTGGCCGCTCGGCGAAGAGCGGAAAGTCCATCTGTTTGAGCAGGTAGTTGCTGCCGTAGCCGCCGCGCACGCAGATCAGGGCCTTAATGTCATCGCGCTGCCAGAATTCATTGAACTCCGTCGCGCGTCGTTCCGCAGAACCGGCAAAATAAATATCGCGCTCAAAAATATTCTGCGCGTACACCGGCTCGTAACCCATCTGGCGCAGGCGATCACTACC
>JBARMK010000190.1:0-8704 GCA_049802395.1 Candidatus Angelobacter sp. | reverse complement strand
CGTTCAGGTCACGCCTGACGAAAATGGAACCATTAAGGTTGAGCCATTCAAAGACTTTAACGGACAGCCAAAAAAGTGGCAGGAGGTCGCGCCGCTCGTCTATCGCTCCGTCAACGGCCAGGACCTGATTGCTTTTCGCCGTGGCGGCGGGCAGATGCAACTGGTCCCAAATTTCCCTGCGGTAGTTTTTGAGCGGGTCAAGCTCACAGCCAATAGCGACTTCAATCAGTGGCTCATCCTAGCGGTTCTTATCGTTCTGGGTTTGACCCTTCTGTTCTGGCCGGTGGCGGCCATCGTGCGCCGTCATTACCATCGTCGACTGGAACTCGATGCCGGCTCGCTGCGTTTGCGTCCGTGGGTGCGGCTGATCTGCGCAGTCGATATCGCTTTTCTGGCGCTCTTCTATTTGACCATCGCCAGCGATACGCCCGGCGCACTGAGTTCTCGCAACGACCTTAAGATCCATCTCATCCAGACGCTTGGCACCCTGGGTGCGCTGGGCACGTTCGTGATACTGGTGGCTTTCTTCCGCTCATGGAAAGACCGCAACGAATGGCTCTGGGCGCGGGCCTGGAATGGGCTGCTGCTGGTTGCATGCATCGCTTTTGTGTGGTTCTCTTATCACTGGAATCTGCTGAACTTCAATATGAACTACTGAAGAAATTTGTAAATGGGTAATTTCGTAATTTGGTAAATGAGAAACTGCGGATTTTCTGGTGGCGACCTTCATGTCTCTGAAACTTGAAAACGTTCGTCCCATGCTGGCCGTCACCAGCATTGACGACACGATTGCGTTCTATCGCAACGTGCTTGGCTTTGAGTGCATCAGCCGCATGGACGGATGGGCCGCCCTGCGCAAAGGCTGCGTGGAAATCATGATCAGCCTGCCCAATGAGCATGAGCCCTTCGACAAGCCAACTCTTACCGGCTCAATCTATTTCAACGCCAGCGATGTTGACGCTCTCTGGGGCCAGGTCAAAGACCGGGCGCGTATCGTGTATCCGCTGGAAAACTTCTATTACGGCATGCGTGAGTTCGCCATCCGAGACAACAATGGCTATATCCTCCAGTTCGGCCAGGAAATTAAAGACCCCTCGCAGATCCCGCCGCCGGAAATAGATTAGTTGGAAATTGTTTACTGCGAAGGCGTCACTGAAACGCGGAGACGAATTGGTATTGGTGGAAGAGCGGCCCTTTAGGGCCGCGTGAAATACCGAAGCCGCGCTGGTCATGTAGAACAGTGGCCACTGCCGGGGACGGCTGTGCCACTTTGAGTTTCAATGCCGCGCGTGGTTTACCGTAGGGCTTTGAGAAAAGAAACGGCGTCCACATTTCTAGGTACGCCGTCTCTTTGTGCAGGCTTCTATCGCTCTTACTGGGCCACGGCGCAGAGCGCCTGGGGTTGAGTTGGGGTGATTGTCGCGCTTGCTTGCGCGCTGCGTTGCGCTGTGCAGCCCGTGCCACCACCGATCGTGCTAGCGCATCCTCCGCCCGTCGGAACTGGTGTGGGCGAGGGCGCAGGTGGAGGCGGCGGAGGCGGGTTCTTGGCGCAATCATTGGCAGGTTTTGTGCCGTGGAGCGCCTGTCCGATAGATCCTTCTCCATGCAACTCATTATTCTGGCCGCAGCCGTAGCCGCTTGACTTGGTGCCGCCGCAGCCAACCTGAATGCCGCCAAAGCGCGGCCGTCCTACAGTGGAGTAGCCGCCAACCTGCACGCCGGATGGAACAACAGGAATGCCTTGGGTTTGAGGGTCAAAACCGGTACTTGAGGTCTGCACCCAGTTTCCGCTTCCAGTGATGGGGAAGGAACAGGAGACGCCAGGGTCAGTCGCGCAATTAATGGTATGCGCAGCTTCATTGGGGTTGTTGACGTTGGTGAGGGTGAAAACCGGCGTCACCGTAAAGCTGGAGGAATATGTCCCACCCTCAGACGTGGTGGTCGTGAAATTGATCTGGCCGGTGCCACTCTGGTTCGCCAGCGAGACGGCAACGTGGTAAACGCGGCCATCCTGCAGCGTCATGTCAGGACTGGAGGCGAGCGCCAGCCCTTTGATGGAAAGCGTGGCCGAGAATTGGCTGCTGATCGTGGCGCTGCCGCGGGAAACCAGGGTATCGGCCAGGCCGATGGATGGATTCAGCGGAACTCCGACGAACGATACCACTGAGTTTACCGGCTGCGAACCCAGAAGCTGGGCAATATTCACGTTGCCGAAATTGGCAAAGTCAACCTGGGTTCCGTTGCCGGTGATCCAGGTGTCATCTTCCGCGCCAATCGTTTGCGCGTTGGCTGAAACAGCAGTCACGGCAGCCAGCAGCAGTGTTGCCAGTGTCGTGCGCAAATAGCTTTGCATAGTGCCTCCTGTCTGCGATGTTTAGGCTCAATGAGCACCGAGACACTGTACCGGCGTTGTGTAATGCAAAACTTCTCCGCAATTGCGAGTTTGCGTGGAACGGCGAGTTCTCCTGCAGATGTTGGCTCAGTTCCATTTTGGATGCGAGGTCCGAAGTTGCAGAAAGCAGATTACAGATTTCACCAATGAAAACAATTTAGAAAGGAGCCGGTCGCCAGGCTTTGCAACGATCATTTAAAATCACTGCGCATGCCAACTGCTTCTCATTTCTGCTACTACCTTCGCGTACGATATGGCGAGTGCGACGCTCAAAAAGTCGTTTCAACGCCCGCTACGCCGAATACGTTGATCTGGCCAACACCGAATTCCTGCGCGCTCTGGGTTACGGCGAGCAGCTCTTCAGCGGCGAACTCGATTTCCAATTGGTAAAGCAGATCATCGAATGGAAAGCACCGGGCGCGGTTTGACCAGGTGCTCGAGGTTTCCGTCTATGCCAAGGGCCTCGGCAACACCTCATTTACTTTAGCAGCTGAGTTTCGGGTCGCCGGAGATGACCGCGTGCTTGCGACGTCTGAAACTGTGTACGTACTGGTGAAGCAGTACACGCCAACTAAGACGCCGCTCTCGCCAGACCTGCGCCGCGCGATCACAGCAGGCGCCAGTAGATTGGTAACCGATCACGCCGGATATTTTGGTGAAGCCTCATCAGCTGGTCGCCAGAACGAAGAAGCCGTCAGTAAGGAGTAGTCCACTTCCGGCTTTCCTCTGTGCCCTCTGTTGGTAAGAATCCCTACCCCATCGCCGCACTCAGCTTTTCCAGTGCTGGGCCCAGTTCCTGGGGTTTGTTTAACACGCCGGCAAATAAATCTCCGACACGTTCGAACCGTCGCAGAACGTTGGCAATATGAAATTGTGACGGCTTCAAACCGGACATAACCTCGTCCCATTTCAGCGGCGTGGCCACCGGCGCTCCGGGATAAGCGCGCAGAACATACGGCGCAGAGATGGTCTTGCCGCTGGCGTTCTGCAAATAATCGAAATAGACTTTGCCTTTTTCCCGCGCGGAGACCATGCGTGGCGTGGTGAACAAATCAGGCCGCTCGGCGGCGACCCATCGCGCCAGGACCTCGGCGAACGAACGTGTCTGCACTGAGGTATAGATCGGCTCCACCGGCACGTAAATGTGCATGCCGTTGCCGCCGGTGGTCTTGGGATATCCTGCCAGCCCGATCAGCCGCAGCTTCTCTTGCACCAGCCGCGCCGCTTCTACGATGCGGTCATAACCGCAGTGGTAAGGGTCAAGGTCAATCAGGATGAAATCCGGGTTCTCCAGCGAGCCCAGGCGGCTCATGTACGGGTTCTGGTCAATGCAGCCCAGGTTGGCCAGAAACAGGAGCGAAGCTTTGTCATCGGCGATGACGCGCGTTTTCGAGTCTTCGTCATCCTTCAGCTCTTCCCGGTGCAGCCACTCGGGAAAGCCGGAAGCGTCTTTCTGGAAAAAATAATCTTTGTCGATCCCATCGGGATAGCGTTTGAGCGAGAGCGGCCGTCCCTGCAGATGCGGCACCAGCAGGTTCGCGACAGCGTCATAAAAGTTGATTACGTCGCGCTTGGTATAACCATCAGCCGGATAGAAAACTTTCTTCAGGTTGGTGAATTTCAGCTGATGGCCTTCAATCGCCAGCGTCGCTTCAGCCTTGTCCGGCGGAAGCAGCACTTCCCTTGCGGCTGACATTGCCGGTTCTTCCGCCGCAATAAGCCCGGTTTCGCGTACCACTTCGTCCGCGGCCGCGTCATCCCGCAATCCTAGAAATACCGGCGCGCGTAGACGATCGTCGTGGGTCCATGACGTGAACTTCACCATGCACACCAACTCTGGTTTGGTCCATGTAATCTCGCCTATCTCGTGCGGCACGTCGTTCAGCACGGGCTTTTTTGTGATCAGAGGTTTGATTTCTTCGAACACTGACTTCAATGATTGCTGTGTAAATCCTGAGCCCACGTTGCCCGCATACGCCAGTTTTGAATCTTTGTAATAGCCCAGCACCAGCGCGCCGAACGGCTCGCGTTCGCCCAGGATGTATCCGCAGATAACAAAGTCCTGCTGCGTTGTAACCTTTATCTTGACCCAGCAGCTGCTTCGCTTGGATTCGTACCTGCTCTGCGCCTGCTTGGCAATGATGCCTTCCAGTCCTTTGGCGCGCACTGCCTGCAGCAACTCCTCGCCTTTTCCGGCAAAGTGATCGGAGTAGCGCACCATCTCGCCGGGCAGGATGATGGAAGCCAGAAGCTGCCGGCGGTCAATCAGCGCGGCTTTGCGCAAATCGTAGCCATTCAGATAGAGCAGGTCGAAAGCAAAGAAATTCAGCGGCGGAGGCGCCACGCCCTTTAGCGTGGGCTTGGTGCCGAAGCCAGTGAGGTTTTGCAGATGCTGGAAGCTGGGAGTGCCGTTCTCGTCCAGCGCGACGATTTCGCCATCGATGATTGCTGAATCCGCCTTCACCGCGGGCAGCAGCGCTTCGGCTACCTTGGCAAACTGTTTTTCCAATTTGTTGCCCCGGCGCGAGAGCATTCGCACCTTGCCATTAGCGATAAAGCAAAGCGAGCGATAGCCATCCCACTTCACTTCGTAGAGCCAATCTGTCCCTAAAGGAATCGCAGTGCCTAACGTGGCCAGCATCGGCTCCAGCGCCAGCGGCATCTCAGCCTTGACTGCACCTTCAATCGAAGAAAGTTCCGCTGGGCCTTGCAGCACGCTGCGTGTGTCGCTTTCAGGGTCCCAGCCTTCGCGCACGGCAAAATCTTTTTTCTTGATCAGCAGCCAGTCTTTCCCTTTGCTGCGGTTGGTGCGTACCAGCGCGAACTCTCCGGCCAGTTTCTGTCCATGCAGTCGAAACTTTAGATCGCCGGCTTCCCATTGTTTGGGCGGAGTCTTTTCGCCCAGCCACTCGTACGTGCCGCGGTCCCACAGCGTTACATTGCCCGCGCCATAATTTCCGCTGGGAATGGTGCCTTCAAAGCTGCCGTAGTCGAACGGATGGTCCTCCACCAGCACGGCCAGTCGTTTGATGGCCGGGTCAAGCGTTGGCCCATGGGGCAACGCCCAGGACTTGAGTACGCCGTCCATTTCCAGCCTCAAGTCATAGTGGAGACGTCTTGCGCTATGTCTCTGAATAAAAAAGTGGTTCCCTTCGCCCTTAGCAGGTCCAGCCGGCGGCTCTGGCGTGCGCGAGAAGACCCTTTTTCGCCCGTATTCTTCTAGTGACATGAACTCTTGGGATGATTGTATTGCACTGAATTTTGTGCTTTCATACCTGTCTACGCCCTGTTTTGGAGAAGATCAATGGCCAGCACCGTCTGGAAGGGACATCTTACTTTTGGTTTGCTGTCACTTCCTGTCAAATTGTACAGCGCAGCCCGCAGTGAGAGCGTCGGGTTCAACCAACTGCATAAAGCCGACAATTCGCGCGTGAAGCAAGTCCTATACTGCCAGGCGGAAGACAAGCCCATCCCGCGCTCAGAGATCGTTAAAGGCTACGAATACGAGAAAGACAAATACGTAGTGATCGACGATGAGGACATCAAGAAGGTCGCGCCCAAGACCGCCAGGACCATGGAAGTCCTGGAGTTTGTGAAAGCCAAAGAAGTGGATGCAATCTTTTTGGAAAGCTCTTATTACTTGGCGCCCGACGAAGCTGGCGAAAAGCCCTATGCCCTGCTGTTTGAAGCGCTGCGCCAGTCCGAATGCGTGGGGGTGGCCAAGATCGCCATGCACAACCGTGAGCACATTGTGATTCTGCGTCCGGGGCCCAAGGGAATACTGCTGCATACCATGTATTATCCCGACGAGATTCGTCAGGTGGAAGAGTTCCGCACTGACACCAGCATCGTAAAAGAAAAAGAACTGGCCATGGCCAAGATGCTGATTGAGTCGCTCATGGCGGAATTCGAACCGCAGAAATATAAAGACGGCTATCGCGAAAACCTGATGGCGATGATTCAGGCCAAGGTCGAAGGCAAAGAAGTGGTTGAGACCGTGGAGACCAAACACAAAGCTCCAGTGATCGATATTCTGGAAGCCTTAAAGATGAGCCTGGCCGAGGTGAAAAAACCGATCCGCTCATCCGTGGGGACGCCCGCCGCGGCGGTGGAAGAATCCCTCCCAGCAAAGAAGCACAGAAAAACCAGCGGCTAAACGGATAGGCTGCGAAGCGTTATTGCGCTCCCAGCTTCTTAACGCTTCAGAGGCATTCTGGTTTTGTGGTTGAGGTCGATTGATTTTTTAATCCCGCTTTATTTCTGTGCTGCGCCGTCCGCGATCTTGACCGCTTTGTTTTTCTCAAATGTCATCGTCACCTTCTTGCCCGCATTGTCATACTCAATGCTGCGGTCCCCCGGCTTCTCCCCATCTGCATTGGCATTGGTTCCAAGAGCGAAACTGGCCTGCAATTCGCTCATGCCTTCTTTCGCCTGGTGCTGATCAATGGCGCTCCAGATCTCGGGCGGCCAGTGCTTGTAGAGTTCATGAGGATCGTCGAAAAGCAGGACATCGTTGACGGTAAAAGTATAGTCATCGCCGGTATTGGTTCCAATTGAAGCGGCGTAACGGCCCTGCTCTCCGGCTTTCTCAAAGACCGCCATGATCTGTTTTTGGACCACCGCGATCTGTCCGGGCTTAAGGGATACGGGCTGCTTTTGCACGATGACATCTTCGATCTGCAGTTTAGCGATAGGCGGCAACAGCCCTGCCTGGCGGCTTAGGTTCACGCTGTGCATCGCTGTGTCATAGCGGTAATAGGATGTCTGATTTCCGTTCTTGACCCACGCCGGCTTGCCCACCATCTCCTGCTTGGCGGATGCCAAATCGTAAGGAACGATTTTGCGCGTGGTGACGTAGTCATCCTGGTTCGATGAATATGTAGGCTCGGCTTTTTTTGCCGGAGCGCCCGTATCGCGCCGGCTGTAGATCAGATATGCCGCCTGCAATACAACGGCAGCCACAAAAATAATCAGCGTGAGCTTGAGTCGCTTCTTTAAATCGGCATCCATCCAGTCAATGTATCATGGCGAAGTGGACAGGGACTGGAGCGAATCCCTCATTCGAATTTGCTGCTCATTCCTTATTCGCCCGCCGCCCAAATAAGCCAAAGACAGAGCATGCCGAGTGACAAAGCAAGCGCATCCCAACGCAATGCATTGCGTCTCCAGAGCCCAGCTACTGGCAAAATCATCCGTCCACGGCCGCATTCTAATTTAGAGCTTCACGAATTTGCTTGCACCTAAAACCAGCCCCAGAGTAATCGCCGCAATCACAACCTCGCCCAGCGCACCCACGATGAACGGTCGCATTCCCTGCTTCTTCATCTCTTTAAAATTAATTCGCAGTCCCACGCCGGCGAACGTGAGCAGGAATGCCCAACGGGATAAATTTGCCAGGCTGGCAATCTGCTCTTTGTTGAACGTCCCCAGGCTTGCCAGCAATGAGATGAGCAGAAAGCCCAACACAAACTTAGGAAATTTTTGCCACAGGAACGCGGCTTTATTGCCGACGGCCTGGCGGCCTTCGCGCGCTGCCCAATAGAGCGCATAGCCCAGCACCACAAAGCCGATCATGGCGTTGCGTGTGGTCTTGGCCAGCACGGCGATTTTTGCCGCCGCGTCGGAGTACATCGCGCCCGCGGCTACGGCCTCTGCGGTATTGTCCACGCCGGTCCCTGCCCACAATCCATACATGTGGTCGCTCATGCCCAGCCAATGCCCGATGGACGGAAAAGTAAAGAGCGCCAGAGCGCCCAGGGCCAGGATAGCGGCAATTGCGAAAGATGCATCTTCATCATCCGCATCAATCGCGCCTTTGGTTGCAATGATGGCCGAAACGCCGCAGATCGAAGATCCCACGGCCAGCAGGCTGGTCAGCTTGGGACTTAACTTAAAAATTCGCCCCAGCAGCGTCATAAACGCAATCGACAGCGCCAGCTCAATCAACACCAGAACCAGGCTCACCGATCCCAACCTGAGCACATCGCCCAGCAGAAAACGCGCGCCCAGCAGGACGATGCCGGTCTTAAGCCAGAATTCATAAGTCGCCACACCAGGCTTGAACCAGGCAGGCACACCCACCGTGTTTGAGATCAAAAGCCCAACCACAATGGCCCAAAGCACGTACTCAATATTAGGAAAGATCAAATGATGCGTCTTGGTGTAAGTGGCAATAGATTTTTCCAGGACTTTTCCCGCTATTCCAACGATGGTTAGAAGCGCCATTCCTGGCAGCAAGGCAATGAATTTCCTGGGAAACTGAATTGGTTCTGCTCTGAGTACAGAGGTTGAACTCGCCATGGATCATTCTCC
>JBARMK010000189.1:0-2117 GCA_049802395.1 Candidatus Angelobacter sp. | reverse complement strand
CGCCAGTCCGTCTCTAAATTATTTGACCCAATGAGAACTGAAAGCATGAAAACGCTTTTTGCGCGCGGGAAAGTCGCGTTCTTGAAACTCAGGTTCCTGGCGCTGGCTTTCTGTGCCTGCGCGCTCGCATTGCCGTCATCAGGTGTTGCGCAGGTGATCATTGCCCAGATCAGCGATACCCATCTTGGCGAAGTGCACTCGCCCCACGCGTTCGATAATTTGCGCCGCACAGTGGACATGGTGAACGCACGACATCCTGATGCTGTAATAGTCAGCGGCGATGTTGGCGAGAACCCCGACGAGTGGCTGCGCGCCCGCGGCATTCTAAAGTGGCTGCATGCGCCCGTGTACTACGCGCCGGGAAACCATGATGTCCACACCAATGATGTGGAGCGCTATCGCAATGTTTTCGGCCCGGACTACTACCGATTTCAAGTCAAGGGCATTACCTTCCTTGTGATCGATTCGCAGCTTCTGGGCAACTTTGACCAGTTTGACGCCCAGTCGCCGCAGCCCATGCCGCCACAAACCGAAGCCGAAGGCGAAAAGATGCTCTCGTGGCTCGGGCGCCAGGCCGGAGCAGGCGCGCCACAGGATCGCGGTCACAGCCACTGGTGGAACCGCGGTAAAAATCGCGACAACCAGCGTGGCGACAACAGTGATCTGGGCGGCGGAGGAATTGTCATCGGCATCCAGCACATTCCTGCTGCCCGCGGTGACAACATGCCCCCTGATCCCAAACCATATTGGGTCATCAACGAGCCGTATCGTTCACGCGAGATACAGCTATTGCACAAGCTCGGCATCCGGCACATGCTCGCGGGTCACTGGCACGTAGGAACAATCTTTGAGCGCGACGGCATCGTGTGGCATGTCGCGCCCAGCACCGCCAGGCCCTTGCCCTGGAGCAACGGGCTCGGCTTTGCTATGCACACCATCTCCCGTGACGGCGACGTAAAAACGGAATTTGTTCCGTTGAATACCGAACCGTAAATTGCTCGCGGCCTAGCCCGGCGGCCCCGCTAGCTGGTCCACTTTGGGCGATTGCTTGCCCAGCCACTCCGGGTGATGCGCCGTGGAATCGAAATGAGCTGATGTTTTGAACAACTCATATTCGCCGTGTGCCGCAACTTTTTGCGTCTTCGCCAGCAGCGCGGCCACCTCTTCTTTGCTCATCGGCTTGAACGTCTTTGCGGCCTCGAACGCCTGTTGCAGTATCTCCTCGCTATCAATGCCGGTAATCACCACCGAGGTTGGCAGATTCAAGGCGTAATGCAGGCACTCAATAGGCTTCACTACGCCGCTCTTCAGGATGATATGGTCGCCCATGGATTTCATTCCCAGCACGCCAATCTTCTGTTGCGTCAATTCCGGCAGCACCAGTTTGCCAAAGCTGCGGAAATGCGCGTCCATCACGTTCAGCGGCATCTGCACGGTATCGAAATGGAAGCCATTTTTGGCCGCGACTTCCAGCATGTAGAGATGAATATGCGGATCTTTATGCCCGGTAAATCCGATGTAGCGCACTTTGCCTGCGCGCTTGGCTTCAACTACCGCTTCCTGCGCGCCGCCTTCGGCAAAGATGCGGTCCGGATCTTCAAAGCGGATAATCTCATGGTGTTGTATCAGGTCCAGGTGGTCCGTCTGCAGGCGCTGCAATGATTCGTTGAGCTGTTTTGTCGCTTCTTCCTTCGTGCGGCCGTCCAGCTTGGTCATCAAAAAAACTTTTTGCCGATAGCCGTCCTTCAGCGCCTTGCCCATGCGGATCTCGCTCTGGCCCTGGTTGTAGTCCCAGGAGTTGTCCATGAAGTTGATTCCGCCATCGATCGCCTTGCGGATCAGCCGGATGCTTTCCTCTTCTGAGAGCTTCGGCTGGCCAATGTGAAACCCGCCCATTCCCATGGCCGATACACGCTCACCTGTCTGTCCCAGTGTGCGATAAATCATGGAACCTCCTGTCTGTGAACTTCCGGCCTGGCCTGCCTGTGTGCTGCTGCCAAGATTGCTTGCAAACGCTCTTGCGTTTGTCGCAGAGACACTCGCCAACGCCACGCCTTTAAGAAACGCTCTGCGTTGCATTGATGCCCTCTATGTTTTCCCCGCTGTCTTATGCCGCG
>JBARMK010000188.1:0-5858 GCA_049802395.1 Candidatus Angelobacter sp. | reverse complement strand
GCCGAGGGCCGCACCTTGGCTACGGCGTTAGCGCGGGCAACCGCATTTACGATGTCGTCGGCATCAGCGGCCAGGGTTGCATTGACCACGTCGTACGCCAACTCGAGCACGTCGCGCAAGTAGAACTCCAGGCGTTCGCGGAAAAAGCCGCCCACAGCCTGGACATAGGCTTCAACGCCCGAAGTAAACTTCTTCTCCGCTTCGCTGCCCTGATAACCCTCGCGCGCGTTTGCCATCAATTGCATGAGGTTCAGTGGCAGCTTGTGTTCGACAATCGTTTTAACAATTCCATTGGCCTGACGACGTAGCGCGAATGGGTCTTTCGATCCCGAAGGAACCAGGCCCAGAGCAAACATTCCGGCAATGGAGTCGGCTTTGTCGGCGATGGAGAGCACTGCGCCTTCCAGTGTCCGCGGCGCAGAGTCTTCGGTAGATCCGGGTTTGTACTGATCATAGATAGCGTCAGCCACCGGTTGCGGCAAACTTTGAGCTTTGGCATAGAGACCGCCCACAATGCCCTGCAACTCCGTGAACTCCTTCACTAGTTCCGTGGTGAGATCGGTCTTGGCCAGCTGGGCCGCCTGCTGCGCGGCGCTAAGGTCCGCCTTCAATCCAGATTTAGCCAGCGTCGCGCATAGCATCTCCGCCAGCTTGGCGGTACGTTGAGCTTTTGCGGCGTAGCTGCCCAGATCTTTCTGAAAGGTGACCGCCTTTAGCATCTCTACGCGATTCACCAACGGGACTTTCTGGTCTGTATCCCAGAAAAAACGCGCATCATTGAACCTTGCGCGCAGTACGCGTTCATTGCCGTGGCGGATTAACCCGTCGGGATCGCCATCCGTGTTCAGCACTGCCAGAAAATACGGCGCAAGCTTGCCGTCAGCATCTTCGACGGCAAAGTATTTCTGGTGGTCGCGCATCACCGTCACCAGCACCTCTTCCGGCAGCGACAGGAATTGTTTGTCGAAACTGCCAAGGATCGCCGATGGCCATTCGGTCAGATTCACCACGGTCTTCAACAGTTCTGCATCTTCACGCCAGCGCGCGCCGGGAATAGTCCGCGTGGCGGCGTCCAGCGCTTTGCGGATCTTGTATTCGCGATCACCGGAATGGATCAGCACATGCGCGTCTTTGAGCACGGCTTCATATTGCTGGGGTTGAGCGACGGAGCGAGCGCCCGAACCGAGAATGCGATGTCCATAGGTCTCTGTGCCAGCCTTAAGCCCGGCAAGTTCCACGGGAACAGCCTGATCACCGAACATCGCCACAAGCCAGCGCACCGGACGCACAAAGCGTTCCGGCTTCCCTGCCCGCCAGTACATATTCTTCGGCCAATAAATGGCCGCGATTTCTTTGGGAACCGACTCAGCAAGAATCTCAGTGGCATGGCGGCCTTTTCGGGTGACCGTGGCGGCCAGATACTCACCCTTAGGGTTCGTGACCTTCTCCAACTTGGAAACATCAATGCCGACTTTCCGGGCGAAGGCATCTGCTGCGGGTGTCGGCTTGCCGTCTTTGTACGCAATTTTCACTGACGGGCCGATCACCTGCTCCGTGACATCGGGCTGGTGCGTGGGAATATCAGCAACGCGAAAAGCCAGCCGCCGTGGTGTGGAGTAAGAAGCGAATGCGGTCCATGAGCTCCCGTCATCAACCGGCTTTCCTTCAGTAGGCTGTATGAGTGACTCGCGGGCAAGTAGCGCGGCCATTCGTCGCACCAGCTCACTTCGGGCATCGTCAATCATTCGCGCGGGAATTTCTTCGGTCCCGATCTCCAGCAGAAAGTCGGGCATCAGGCTGCTCCTTCCTTCTGCAACTTGGCAGGTTCAACATTGACGTTTTGCTGCGCCACATAAGCTTTAGCCAATCCCACAGCCAACTGACGGATGCGGGCAATTACGCCAACTCTTTCCGTAACCGAGATGGCCCCACGGGCATCGAGAAGATTAAACAGGTGCGAGCACTTCAGGCAAAGCTCATAAGCAGCAAGCAGCGGGAAGCGCTCTTTTTCGGAGAATTTGGCGTTCTTGTCCGCCAGGAGCGTATTAAATTGGTTGATGAGCGCTTGCGACTCGCTCTCATAAAGTTCAAAGTGCTTCCAGGTCTTTTCCACGTCAACTTTCTCAAAGTTGTAGACCGACATCTGCAATTCATCCTGATAGCGCACGTCGCGATACTTCACTACCGCGCCGCTCTGTGGAGCGGGGTCCCCAGGCTGGCCGCGTTTGCCAGACTGGGGTGAAGGATCGCGCGCCCACACGATGTCATAGATACTGTCCACATCCTGGAGAAATGCCGCAATGCGCTCCAGACCGTACGTCAGTTCCGCGCAGATCGGATCAAGATCAATGCCGCCGCACTGCTGGAAGTAGGTGAACTGGGTGATTTCCAGTCCATCGAGCATCACCTGCCAACCAACGCCCCATGCAGCCAGCGTCGGCGCTTCCCAATTGTCTTCTTCAAACTTAATGTCATGCTTGCGCAGATCAATGCCAAGCGCCTCCAGCGACCGAAGGTAGAGCCCCTGGACATCTTCAGGAGGAGGTTTAAGTATTACCTGCATTTGCATGTGTTTATAAAGACGATTTGGGTTGTCGCCATATCGGCCATCTGCTGGACGGCGCGACGGCTGCACATATGCCACCTTGTATGGTTTTGGCCCCAGCACACGAAGAAACGTCTCTGGCGCCATGGTGCCGGCGCCCACTTCAATGTCATAGGGCTGCTGCAACACACAGCCGCGCTCCGCCCAGAAATTCTGTAAGCGAAGGATGAGTTCCTGGTATGTAGAGGCGGCGTTCGGCATGCGAAGTTACCAATTTATCAGAAGTCAGATAGGAGCATCTGTTTTGAACAGCCCAAGCTGAGTTCTGTCCGCAACCCGAGTGCAGGCTCGCTTCGGGAATTCAGAAAAACTAACCTTCATTGAACTCAGGGCGATGATCCGGATCGGGGTGCGCCCATTTCTTGCCAAACTCAGTGCGCAGCTTCTTCTGGTCCGCCGCCAGTATCTTCCAGTTATGCAGCGTGTCTTTCTGCTGTGCCACGCGGACGAAGGGCGTGGGCTTGCCCTTGCTGATATCGGGTCGGACTTCGATTACTTCGGCTAACCCGCCGCAGAAGTCATCACGCCCGTGGCTTATGTAGAGTTCGGTGTCGATGTAGATCACGTCGCCCTTACGCAACTCGGGCACGCGACCGGCATCGCACTCGGTTTGAATCTCCAAGAACCTGGTTTCGCTGGCGCGCGCGGCTTCGGCCGTGAGAAAGGTGCGTCCGGTTTCGGTGCATTGGTATTGGTCTCTCATATCCATACGAGTTTCAGGTCACGCGCGCAAAACCTTGAAACGCAGAGGGCTCGCAGGTTGTATATTATTGGTTCTGTAACTCAGTCTCAAGATTTTGAAAAAAAGGCTAATCCACTCTCTCCAGCATTGCCGCTGTAACCAGCTTGCGCTCAATGTGCCTCTCGATACGCTGGGCCAGAAAGCGGCGGAGGTCAGCGCCCCGGCCTCGCGGCCACGATGTGCGATCAATCCGGTCCAGTGGCGCGCGAAACATCTGCGCCACCAGGGCGCGTGAGTCGGCGGAAATCTCGGTGCTGGCCAGGCGCTTATCGTCGACGCATAGCAGGCCATCCGCCAGCGGATGGAAATAAGCCCGGCTTCCATTCAGCACAACGCCGCATGTTACGCAGGCCTTCAGGTCAGGCAGCAGGCCGATCAACCGGACGATCCACAGGTCAAAATACGTCAGCGGCATCCAGATGGATTCGGCTTTCAGATGATTGACAACCGCGAGTGTAAGCCTGAAGATGTCGTCGCTGGGCTCTCGGTCGGGCAGCAACTGGTCAATCACCTCGGCTACATAGCTCAGCGCTGCCAGGCGAGAATACGTCACCTCTGTTGTCAGGGGCGAAGAAATAATGTCGCATGAATCCAGCCGCACCAGCTCTTGCTTTTCTTTTTCGGCCCAGTGCGCGGTCACATAGGTCAGAGGCTCCAGCGCGCCGCCAAAGCGCCGCTTTGATCTTTTGGCCGCCTTGGCCACACCTCTGATCTTTCCTTCCTCCCGCGTAAAAAACGTGACCAGCAGATCCGCTTCATGGAACGGGTAGGTGCGCAGAATCAGGGCTTCAGACTGCCGGGACATTTGACTCAAGCATACATCGTAGACAAAGAAAAACGCGCAACCATTGCGGTGCGCGTTCAGGTCCTGCTCCTGGCCGCTAACGGCCGAAGTATTTGGAATTTTTCTCGGCGTACTCTTTCCATTTTTCCGGCAGATCGTCAAGAGCAAAAATGGCCGACACCGGGCAGACCGGTACGCAGGCGCCGCAATCGATACATTCCACTGGATCGATGAACAACATGTCTGCGCCTTCAAACTGCGGCTCATCTTTTTTCGGATGGATGCAGTCCACCGGGCATGCGTCCACGCACGCGGCGTCCTTGGTCCCTATGCAAGGCTCTGCAATCACATATGCCATAGAATTCTAGTTCTCCATATCTCAATAAGCTGTTTGGATTAACGGATAATTTTATCAGCTATTGCGAGCCGCGCAAATGTTTCCGGCGAACGGGTAGTGTCCCATTAGCATGTTGCTGCGTTTCTCCATTGCTTCCCCTTTGAATCAGTGCTTATAACGTGAACGGGACGCGCCCGGTGTATCAGACCGGGACGCGGCCCTAACCAAAGCACCTTTATAGGAGGCACCTTGGCTGCCCTTGATGTTACCCAAAAGGCTGGCATTTACGAAACCATCTCCAGTCTCAACACTGCATTTTCTGAGGTTGTCCAACACCTTCACACGCTACAGAAAACCGGACTGTTCAAATCCAAAGCGGCAAAGCTGTTTCCCGGTTTTGCCCAAGAGCTACAGGCCGAATTCAATCAGGAGTTTCTCAGCGATCTACACGATCTTGAACTTGAGGATTGGGCAGAATACGGGAAAGCTCGGCAACGCTGGGAAAAGCATCTCCGCGACCCTGACGACGTTTTTATTCACGCCGAAGAACGCAGAAAGGAACTCGCCAAACAAAAGCGCAAGAGCAAGAAACACTGACTCACAAACAAACTCAACCAGACCCGCCAGAGATGGCGGGTTTTTTGTTGCCGTTTTATCTCTCCAAAAATCTGCACCTTAAAATAGAAAATACGATGCTACTTATGTTAGACATAGCCTCTATGACGGAACACGAATCTCGATATTTGCGCAATGAATTGATTGGAGAACTCGAAGAATCGCGGCCTGCGCTAGCCCGATTGAGCGCGGGGGCCATGATTAAAGTGGGTAACATCCGTGCGGTAGCGGACTGGTTGGAAGAGCACGCACTGAGGCAACCATCATCTGTGGACTTTGCCCCTGGCGGCGACGTTCGGAGCGCGACTATTCGCACGGACGGTAAATTTAGAGCTGCAATGGATTTCAGTGAGATTCTGAATGATATTGATGGCCTGACGAAAGCGCGCAGGAAGGTCAGTAGCTTAGAGCTGAGATACCGGAACTTTACCGGATAATGCCACGGAGCGTGAGCAAGGGGTTATTATCCCGCCCACAAAGCCGCCCCTAGCCTAGCACACGCAAGCACGGCTGTAAGTTAGCTTTCGGGCTGGTAACATAGCGCCCATGTGGTGGACTTGGCTCATACCGATTGCGGCTGCGGTAGCGGTAACGCTGCTGGAAATTCGTGTGTACCACCAGAGAACGGAGCAGATGGAAAAAATGCGGGATATGGTTCGGGAAGAATTAGGGAAGATCAAGAAGGAGATTATCGAAGAAATCCGCTCGCAATCCGTTATCAAATAGAAAAGCCCGGATGCCAGTCCAGGCCCTTTGTCAGAATCCGACTCTCTAA
>JBARMK010000187.1:0-1719 GCA_049802395.1 Candidatus Angelobacter sp. | reverse complement strand
ATGACCACCCCATTTTTCCTGGACGCCAGCTTCGGCATCTTTTCCTCAATGAACGCGCGGGCGCCAATATTCTGTAATCCAATTGAATTCAGCATCCCCGCAGCGGTCTCAAACAGTCGCGGAGGCGGATTGCCGACCATCGGTTCGCGGGAAAGGCCTTTGCTGACGAAACCGCCCAGCTTTTCCAGCGTCACGATGTCCTCGAACTCAACTCCGTAGCCGAAGGTCCCGGCTGCGGCAATGACCGGGTTCTTGAAACTGATGCCGGCAAACTTGACATGCAAGTCGGGCCTGATGCGGGTCCCGGGTTCGCGATTGGCGGGCGTGGTGGTTGTGGGGGTAGCCATTGCGTTTAGTTTAAATGCTTCCGGGAAGTTGTAGAAATCACGCCAGGTCCTTGTCCAGTTTCGTGAAGAGCATCGGCGGTAACCTCAGTGGCCACTCGCTGCACGGAACCCGAACCAAAGATCTAAAGGGGGGGTAGGTTTCTGTTTTTTGATGGCAGATAAAGATGGTGCTCCGCTAAGCTATGGGCGATGCCGAATCTTTCATTTTGGAAACCTGTCCTGGCTGAAGTTCTTCCGGCTCGGCATCCCTCCCGCTCTTTGACGCTGGTTCGCCATCTTGGTGGCATCGGTCTTATCCCCTTGGCCATCCTGGACAGTTCCATCATCCCCACGTTCGGCAGTCTTGATCTACTTACAGCCTGGCTGGCGGCGGGAACACCCGGCCTCTGGTGGTATTACGCTGTCATGAGCACCGTGGGCGCGGTGATTGGTGCCTATCTCACGTACCGGCTCGGCAAGAAGATGGGAACTGATTGGATTGAGAAGAAGATCGGAGCCCGGCGACTCAAACAGGTGAGCGGCGCGATTGAGAAGTGGCATTTTGGCGCGATCTTCGTTTCCACCATTGCACCGCCGCCTTTTCCTACTGCGTGGTTCCTGCTGGTGGCTGGCGCTTTTGATTTTTCGCGCAATCGCTTCCTGGCTGCTGTGCTGCTGGGCCGGTCACTGCGTTATGTATTGCTGACAATGGTGGCGGCGCACTACGGACGCCATTTCCTCCGTTACCTGCGCCATCCCATGCACTATCTTTTGATTTCGATCATCGTCACGGCATCTCTTGCAGCGGCGGTTTATCTTTTTACCGGCAAGCGGCGCGCCAGCCTTCAACCTGCCTCCGTTTCACTTCTCAGCCGGGACTAGCCACCGCGGCAATTTTGATAAGCTAAATACTTCTATGCTCGACCTTGCATTCGTCCGTGACAACCTGCCGAAAGTGGAAGAGATGCTGCGCAACCGCGGCATGGATCCTGCCCAGGTGCTGGGCCGTTTCCGTGAGATTGATTCGCAACGCCGGCAACTTATTACCAAATCTGAGACGCTGAAAGCCGAGCGCAACAAAGCGTCTGAAGAAATTGCCAAACTCAAGAAAGCCGGACAGGATGCCTCCGTGCAAATGGCGGCAACCAAGGCATTGCGTGAAGAAGGCGAGTCACTGGAGAAGCAGGCCGGTGAGATTGATCAGCAAGTGCGGACGCTTTTGGCCGGTATTCCCAACATGCCGCACCAGTCCGTGCCGGTCGGGCGCTCCGCTGACGATAACCAGGAAGTTCGCAAATGGGGCCAGCTTCCACAATTCAGCTTTACCCCAAAGCCGCACTGGGAACTCGGCGAGCAACTGGGCATTCTGGATATGGAGCGCGCGGTCAAGCTC
>JBARMK010000186.1:0-3541 GCA_049802395.1 Candidatus Angelobacter sp. | reverse complement strand
AGATCTAGGAGGAAACATGAGTTGGCAAATGGTTGCGATCATCGTGGGGTTGTTTGTTCTCGGCTTCATGCTCGTGATCAGTATGTTGGCGCGGCTGTATCGCAAGGTCGGACCGAATGAGGCGTTGCTGGTTTACGGTCGTGGCAAGACGCCGCGCGTCGTGAAAGGAGCTGGGAGCATTATCTGGCCGCTGGTGGAAAACTGCCGTCTGCTGTCTCTTGAACTGATGTCTTTTGACGTCGCGCCGCAGCAGGACCTCTATACCAACCAGGGTGTTGCGGTCACGGTTGAGGCGGTTGCGCAGATCAAAGTCAAGTCAGACGATATCTCTATTCGCACCGGAGCCGAGCAGTTCCTTACCAAGACGCCGCCGCAGCGAGAAGGCCTGATCCGGCTGGTGATGGAAGGCCACCTGCGCGGCATCATCGGCCAACTCACGGTCGAGCAGATCGTAAAAGAGCCGGAGATGGTGGGCGATCGCATGCGCGCCACCTGCGCCGGTGACATGAGCAAGATGGGGTTGGAAGTCGTTTCCTTCACCATCAAGGAAGTTCGCGACAAAAATGAATACATCTCCAATATGGGCCGGCCCGATGTTGCCCGCATCAAGCGCGATGCCGACGTCGCCGCCGCTGAAGCCGAGCGAGATACGGCGATCAAGAAAGCTGAAGCCCAACGTGCCGCGGCTATCGCTCGCGCCCAGGCCGACCAGGAACGCGTGCTGGCGGAGACGCTCTCACTGGCTAAACAGTCAGAAGCGCAGCGCGATCTGGAAGTCAAAAAGGCCACGTATGCCGAGATGGTGAAGCGGCAGCAGGCGCAGGCGGACAAAGCCTATGAAATCCAGGCCAATATTCAACAGCAGCAGGTCATTGCTGAACAGGTGAAAGTTCAGTTGGTGGAACGAGAGCAGCAGACCAAGGTGCAGGAAGCTGAAATTGCGCGCCATCAGAATGAGCTGATCGCCACTGTACTGAAGCAGGCGGAAATCGAGAAGCAGCGCGTGCTCAACATCGCGGAAGGCGAAAAACAGCGCCTGATCGCTGAAGCCCAGGGCCGTGCCGACGCCATACGCGTACAGGGCGAAGCCGAAGCCGACATCATCTTCAAAAAAGGCGAGGCCGAAGCCAAAGCGATGAACATCAAGGCGGAAGCCTATCAGGAGTACAACCAGGCAGCCGTGGTTGACAAGCTGATTACCGGACTGCCCGAAATCGTTCGCGCCATGGCGTCGCCATTGGCCAACGTGGACAAGATCACGGTGGTCTCCACCGGCAACGGTCACTCCACCGGCATGAGCAAGATTACCGGTGATATGGCCGAAATTGCCGCACAGGTGCCTGCGTTATTTGAGGCGCTTTCCGGCATGAGCATCGCTGACCTGCTCTCGAAGGTCAGGGTGATTGGTGACAAAGGGCCCAAGCCCGCGCCCGAACTTCCTGGTGGCAATGATCCAGCCGCCGGTAAAGCCAAGAGCGCTGGCAAGTAGTGCAAGCACAGTAGGTGGCCGGCAGGCTGGAAGCGCAGCCAGCCTGCCGTGGCAACAAAAATAGCGCGGACGGTATGGAGAAGTTATGAAGAAAGTTTCTCTGATTGGTTTGACTTTGGGAGCACTGCTGGGCGTGCTTGTGGGACTTCTTTTTGGCAGCTGGATATTCTGGCTGGGCATGGGATTGGTGATTGGGGTGATCGTCGGCTCACAGGCGCGCCGAGTCCGGCTTCCAGCGGCTGACGCCACGCGAAGATTAAGTTCTTGATACGGAACAGGGCAACAGGCATTTCGAAATGATGTGGAGGAGTTATGGCATTACTAGAGAGAGTTTCAACATTGATCCGGGCAAATTTAAACGAACTCATCGACAAGGCGGAGCATCCGGAGATTATGATCAAGCAGATCATTCTGGATATGGAAAACCAACTGCTTCAGGTAAAGACGCAGGTGGCCATCGCCATTGCCGACCAGCACCTGCTGGAGAAGAAAGAGAAAGAAAACGAGCAGAAGATTTCTGACTGGAGCCGGAAGGCAGAAATGGCTGTGGGCAAAAAGCAGGATGATCTGGCGCGCGCGGCGATCGAACGCGGCTTGCATTGCAAGCAGCTCGCGGAAAGCTTTCGCGAGCAGGCGGCCGACCAGCGGCTGCAGGTGGAGACGCTCAAGAACGCGCTCAACAAGCTGATGCATAAGCTGGAAGAAGCGCGCTCGCGCAGCGAGCTTCTGATTGCGCAGCATCGTCGCGCCCGCACGCTCGGCAAAGCCGCCGACGCGCACTCCGCCGTTTCCGGCACGAACCACGGCGCGGCCTTTGATCGCATGCGCCACAAAGTGATGCGGCAGGAGGCCATTGGACAGGCCAAGTCTGACCTGTTGTCATCGGAATCCGCCAGCGTGGAAGACCGCTTTGCGCAGATGGAAAAAGAGGACGAGATCGATCGCATCCTCGGCGAACTCAAGGCCAAGCAGGCATAATATTCGCCGAATGGAACTCTTGGTCCGGCCTGAATGTTAGGATTGTTCATCTGATACTGATGATGAAACGACACATTCTTGCCGTTTTGCTCATGTTTCCCGGACTAGCGGCGCACCCGCAAAATAGTGCGTCGCCGATGGAGAAACAGCTCTTTGACCTGGTCAATCGCGAGCGCCAGAGAGCCGGCCTGGAAAAATTTGAGTGGAATGACCGGCTGGCCTCCGGCGCGCTGGCGCATTCGAAGCTGCTGGCGGAACAGAAGACGCTCTCGCATCAGTTTGCCGGCGAGCCTTTGTTGCAGGAGCGCCTTGGCGCTACCGGCGCTCGCTTCAACTCCGTGGCGGAAAACGTTGCGGAGGCGCCGGAGGTGGAATCCGCGCACCAGGGGCTGATGCACTCGCCCGGCCATCGGGAAAACATTCTGAACCCCAACTACAACGCGGTGGGGATTTCCATTGTGCAGCGCGGCGACGAGCTTTATGTGACTCAGGATTTCGCCCACATCCTTGCCTCTTATACGGAAAAGCAGATTGGTGATGCGGTAGTGGCGGGATTCAATCGTACGAGACGCGCCAGGCACTTGCCTGCGATCAACGTTGTAATGGACGCTCGCATGAAGAAGGCGGCGTGTGCGCAGGACATGAACACCGACAAGATGATCCAGAATCTCCCGGGCGCTGCCAGGTTGCTGGTATTTTCCTTGTCGGAGCCCGGAGCGCTGCCGGATGGTCTGGGCACAGCCGCGGCGGACCAGACCATGGAACGGATGAGTATTGGTGTATGTCTGCAGACCGGCGGCAAAAATGGTTTTTCGAAATTCTGGGTGGTGGCGGCATTTTATCGCACGGCGTCCGGCCAGTCTGATTCGACGGATGATGCACCACCTTTGCAGTAAGATTATTTCGTCCTGAGAATGAACTGTACCCTCCTCTCTGCCGCCATCCTGTTCTTCGCCTCGCCAGCCCTGTGGTGCGTCTCAGCATCACCAGCGGAAAAGCAGATTTTTGACCAACTCAATCACGAGCGGGAGAGCACCGGCGTCCCTACCCTGCAATGGAATGATAGTGTTGCGC